>NZ_POUB01000079.1 GCF_003236335.1 Micromonospora deserti | reverse complement strand
CCTCCACCGCCGCCGCCCACCATCGAGGAGGGCACGTGGACGGTGGGCCTTGACGTCCCGCCGGGCACGTACCGGGTGACGGCGCCGGTCACCGACGACTGCTACTGGGCCATCACGAAGAGCGGCACGAATGGTGAGAACGTCATCGCCAACGACATCCCGGGGGGTGGCCGGCCGACGGTCGTCCTGAAGAAGGGGCAGGACTTCGAGTCGTCTGGCTGCGGCACCTGGCAGCGCACGAAGTAGAGGCCCCAGCCGCGTGGGCGAGAGGTCCCGGGAGGTACCGCCGATGATCGACGTAGTGCTGGTGCACCACCTGCGTGACGGGTCGACGGTCGCGAAGGCATGGTCCGTGTCCGACGATCAGGCGGCGGAGCTGGAAAGGCAGCTTGGCCGGCCGCATCACGAGCAGATGCTCGGGCCGGACCTGTCGGAGGCTGCCGACCACTTGACGGCGCGCAGCCTCTTCATTGAGGACTGACCTGAGACGCTCGCCCCGGACACGACGAAACGCCCCCGCCCGGCCCGAAGGCTGGACGGGGGCGCTTCGCGCAGAGCTACGGCTACCGGTCGCCGGCAACCCAGCTCGGCGAGTCCGGCTCACCGGCCAGGTTCGCGCTCACCAGCGACGTGAGCACCGACAGGACGACCGCGCCGGAGGCGATGCCGCCGGCGGCCGGCCAGTCCGCGTGCCACGCGTTGAACACGGCGTCGCCACCGAAGTAGACCAGCAGCGCCTGCGCGGCGGTCTTGACCGCGCGCTCGCTGGCGGCCTTCCAGAACTTCGTGGTGAACATTGAGCCTCCTCAGACTCTCTCGGGCCAGTGCCAGGTGCCGCCTGCGGTGGGGTGGTCGATGTCCTGGCACCGTGGGCCCTGGTGGCACCCGCCGCCGTCTGCGATCGGGTGGAAGAACAGGCCGGTCGGGTTCGCGACCATCAGTCCCACGCGGTTGAGGTCCGCGTTCGCGCCGTTCGGGTCGTCGACCTCGGTGACGATGGCGGCCCGGCACTTCTTCGGGAACTTGCCGTCCGCGCTGCCACGCGCGACGTAGTGGACGATGCGTCCGACGGTGGGCTGCACAGGGCCTCCTGGGTACGGTGCGGGTGTGGTGGGTGGCAGGTGGGTGACCCGCAAGGGTCAGCGGGTGTGGCAGGAGTGGGCGCCCGACCCGTGCGTGGGGCATCCGCCGATGCGTCCCCGGCATGGGGAGTGCCCGCGATGCCGGGTGTGGATGGGCCGGGTGTGGAGCTGCCCGCAGTGCGGGCGCGTCGAGGTCGACCCGGAGCACGAGCAGGAGTGCCCCGGGATCAGCGAGACGTGATGCCAACGACCGCGACGACCAGCGCCGCAATGGAGACCAGTGCGGCCAGGGACGGCAGCGGCCACCGCCCACGCTCCAGCGCCCGGATTCGGTCCTCGTGGTCCCGGATGTCGTCGTCGTGCCCGCTGCCTTGGCCTACCAGCTTGTTAACCGTGTCGGTTAGCTTGATCAGCGCGTCGTAGATGTCTCGGGCAGTGATGACGACAGGTCCCAGCGGGTCGGGGGCGGTCACGATGCATCGGGAGCGGCCAGGCGGCGGGCGAGTTCGTCGGCGAGCTGCCTCGCCATCGTCGGCGGGATCGCCTCAGCGATCTTCTCCGGAGTCAGTTCCGCTAGCACCCCGGCAACGATCGCCGGGACATCGGTGCCGCCCTTCCCCGCCAGCTCAGCCAGCCGGGCCTCTACGCGGGGAAGCACCTGCGCGATGTAGGCACCCGAGCCGGCGGGCCCGGACACCAGGGCATACGACAGATCGGCGAGCCGCTGCGCCAACGGCTCCACCGGCCCGGGCCGGCCGTCCACGTCCTTGATGGCAAACCCGAAACCGTCCCGCCCGGTGCCCAGTAGCGCGGCCTCGACGCGCTTGAGTCGCAGGTCCTGTTCCGGTGTCATGTCGTCCCCCTCGATGAGTCCGATGGTGGTCAGGTATCGGCGGAACAGCGGCGTCTGGTCGCGGCCCGCTTTGATCGAGTCGCGGAACCAACTGAAGTGGGTGTGCCACAGGTGCGAGCTGTCACCAGACGACCGGCGCCCGAGGCGGTCCCACCGGCGGACGACCTTGCCGTCGGGCGAGTAGATGATCTCGCGGATGTCCCGGGTGTCCGGGGCGCTGGCGACGCACTGCCCCACGCACCAGGTGGAGAAGCTGTACAGGTTGTGGGTGCGCCCGCCCGAGCGGACCTCGAAGAGTCCGACGTCGAGCGCTGAGGCGTCAGTAGTGAGCCCGGCCCGGTCGCGGGGCGACTCGACCACCGAGTAGTCGTTGGGCACCACCCGGTCCGAGCCGCAGTGGTAGCCGCCCCGGTGGGCCCGGTCGCCGACGATGCCAACCTCGGCCGGCTCCAAATCCTGCGACCGGACGCGGGATTCGTCGACGTTGAGGTGGGCGAGCAGCAGCCGGCGGACAGCCAACAGATTGCTCGGTGCGCGCGTCAAGGTGTCACCTCCACACGGACAAGGTCGAAGGTGCGGGTACAGGCCGAGCAGTAGACCCGAGACGCCGACCCGTCCACCGGCACCAGGCGGTGAGCAGCCGTCGCGCACTGCCGGTCCCGGATCAACTGCTCGGCCTCCGCCAGCGTGTACATCGGCTCCGGCTCTGACATGCGATCCCCCCATCACCTGCGGATGCCGCTGGTAGCCCGCCGAATGTCGGCGATCTGCCGGGGCACCGACGGGGCGTACGAATCCAGGTCCAACGTCGCGGCCCCGTCGGATGCCCGGTACTCGCCGCCGATGACCCGGAAAATGGTCACCCCGTCGCGTGCCGTGGCGTTGAGGGCGTCCGGGCGGGGCAGGATGCCCCGCACCCGGATCAGCCCGGGGCCGATCTCCCACGGCATGACCATCCGGCCCGTCTGCAGGTCGAGGATCGGGCGGGCGATGCGCAGCCTGCCGGCGTTCGGCGGGTACCTCCGGGCGGCCAGCCACTGCTGGCCGGCCCGGATCGCGGCCGTCGCCGACCCCGCATCCGACCCGAGGTCGATGCGGCCCTGCCTGATCAGGCCGGCGTCGTCGAGCAGCGGCACCGTCGCCGACACGGTCGCGGTCAACGGCTGCCCGAGGGTGTCCCTCCACCGCACGGTCACCCGGTTGTACAGGCCGTCGGCGGACCCCTGGGAGTCGTAGCCGTCGGTCACGTCCGCCACGTAGCGGACCGTGCTCGGCGTCGGCACCCACTCGAACCGGAACAGGCCGTTGCTGCCCCGCTCCCAGGCCCGCCACGTGAAGCCACCCTCCAGCGTCATCAGGTCGTCGAGCACCCGCGCAGCGTCCACCCCGTCGGGGTAGATCAGCTGGTCGATCTGGTGGGTAGTCGAGTCGATCCGCGCGCCGGCGCCGTCGAACTCGGTGAGCAGCCGGCCCAGCAGATCAGCGACGATCTCGTGCGCCAGCACGTAGTTGTTGGGATAACTCGCCGCCGTCAGCTGCTCGGTGCCAGCAGCGTTGTAGCGGGTCGCCTGCACGATCATGTTGGAGATCGACGCCCAGTGGTTACCGTCGGACACCGTGCCGCCGACACCCGAGTAGAACACCCGCCACTCGACGGTGGTGCGTCCGCTGGGAAAGTTGGTGACGATCAGCCGCGGCGACGACCCCCCGCCTGCGGTGTTCCAGGTGTCCGAGCGGGCGTTCTCGCCGCCGGACAGCAACCCGTCCGTCCGGGTCACGGCCTGCACTTGGAACGCCGTGTCGGTGCGACCTGCGTCCCAGGTGTGATCGATCCTGGCCAGCTTCTGCCCGGACCGCTGGAGACCCACGTACCGCATCACGATGCGGGCGGACGTCGCGATGGTCAGGCCCTGCGGGAACTGGAGCACCAGCGCCTGGACCTGGCTCCCTGCGATACCTGGGTCGGTGCCCACCGCGGTGGTGCCGGCGGGAACCACGTTGTCCACGCGCTCCAGCTGCGACAGCGGCTGGTCGACGTAGATCAGCGGGACGATGCGGTCCCGGGTGTGTGACTGGCCGCCGACGGCGGCGATGTCCCACACCTGCCCCTGACCGCCCGCCGACCGACCCGGATCCTCCAGCCGGCCATCCCACACCACCTGGCCGTTGCGGCCGTCGTGGATGGTCAGGTCCCCGTAGTAGGCGATCTCATCCGGCTGCAGGGTCAACGGCCGGTTCAGAGCAATCTGCGCCGACTGGTAGCCGCCCGGGTCCGTCCACCTCATCGTCAGGTCACGCACCTCGCGGGTGACGTTTCGTTCCCCGCGGGCGGTGCGCAGTCGAATGCTCAGCGGGATCGGCAGGCTCACGATGACACCGGCCGCACCGACAGATACCGCGGCCAGTAGTAGGGGGTGACCTCGATGGTGCGGGTCTTGTCGTCGCCGCCCTGGGAGGTGGTGCCGACGTCGAGCAGCCACATCACCCGGCTCGCCCGACCGGGTGTGAGCATCGGCGCGAGCCCTTCGACCTCGCTGATCTGCGTGGCCCGCACCTCACCGGACGCGCCGGTGGCGTAGACCTCGGTCGCCGCCGCGTCGAGCACAAACGCGGTCGGGCCGGCGAACTCCGACCACTTGACCAGGCAGAACCGATCGTCGGCGGGAACGTACGCGATCACGTCCATGTCGAGGCTGCCGCTGCCCGACGACCGGCCCGCTGAGACGAACAGGGACATCCCGCGCACCGCGAGCGGGATACCCGAGTACCCGTCGGTCTGCGGGTCGAAGCCAAGCGGCATTTGCAGGAGCCCCACGTCGACCCAGCGGATGTTGGTGCCCGACGGCAGAGTCACGGTGTCGCCGTTGACATTCACCCCGTCAAGACTCGCCGACAGGCGCATCGTGATCACGTCGGCGGACACCGTCTTGCGCACCCGGACGAACACCCGGTAGGTGCCCCTCACGTCCACGCTGGCGCTGGCGGGGAACGAACTGACCGCCAGCCGAGACACCAGCGACGCGTTGCTGGCGAACGTGCACCGCATGTAGTTGCTGCCACTGCCTGACATCACCGGGTCATTCGCCTGCACCGACGTATCGGTTTGGGCGGTCATCGCCTCCGCTTGCAGGGTGCCCGGCATCCCCGACGGAGTACCGCGGCGGCGCACCCCGATGGCGGACTGCCGTCGGCCGCTGATGGCGACGCTGGCCAGCGGAACCTGCACGAACAACGGAGTCTCCACGTCGCCCTTCGGCGCGGCGATGTCGAAGTACAGGCCGTTCGACGCCGCGGCGGGATCGTTGTTCACCGTCACCGTCGGCAGGGTCTCCTTCAGGCCCACCGCGAACGGCTCGGCCGGAATAGCTGCGGTGACCTCCTTCAGGAACGGGTTCCACGTCACCGAGTCAGGCCCGCACCGGAACGTCTGGAAGAACACCGGCTCGGTCGTGCCCGGGCGATAGCGGAGAATGTTCGTCGGCCGGTCCAACTCCCGGTAGAGGTCCTGCAACGCGTCCGCCATCGCGTCGTCGTCCACGTCAGCGATGCGGGCGACCAGCATGATGATCCGATTGCCGTAGGCGGCGGCCGGGTACCGCTCCCCGTCGGACAGCAGTGTGGACACCACCGCCCGGCGCAGCTCCGGCAACCCGAACTCGGTGGAATCCTGGACACTCCACGGCGCGACCATCAGGTCCAGCCGGACCGTCGGCGACGCCGAAACCTGGTCGACGAACTGCAGCTCGCAGTTCACTCACACCCCCCGCTCGTAGAGGTCGGCCTGCCGACCCTGGATGTAGCCGACGGTGCGCCCGTCCAGCTGCACGGTGAGGCCGACCAGCGCCGCCCGGATCGCCCGAGCCGTGGCCATCGCCACCGACCAGCTGCCAGAACCGGTTGACGCTTCGGCACCGCCGCCGTACGGCCCGTCGACCCGCGCCGCGGCGCCGCCTGCGGGCACTACCTGCTGCCCGTACCACATCGCCGCCCGCGACAGAATGTCCAGCGACCGGTCCCGGTCACCGAACCGAGGGATGAACGCCTCACCGCCTGTGGCCGGCTCGGCGAACGCGTACCGCGCCGGGCTGACCGGCGAGTAGATGCCGGCCTCCCGGAGCAGACCGTCCCGGGCGTGCTCGGTGATGCCACCCCACCGGCGGCCGGTCGCCTGGGTGGCCTGCTCGCGCCGCACCTCCAGGTCGACGATCGCCCGCAGCCGAGCGGAGGTGAAGATCTCCCTGGGGATGCCCGAGAGGGTCTTCTTCCAGTCGGACACGCCCTTGTTGTCGGGTTGGAAGTCGGCGCGGGTATCCACTTCCCTAGGAATGCCGAACAGCTGGTCGGCGAGCCGCTCCGCCTCGCCCCGCTCCACATCCATTGCCTCGGCGGTGCGGAGGAAGTTCTTCCGCGCGTACTCGGTCGCCTCTGCGGCCATGTCGTGTGACTTGGTGGTCGCGTAGATGTCCTCCGAGGCGCGCTTCGCCGCCTCAGCGATCCCGATCAGAGCCTCACGGTTGGCCCGCTGCTTGGGAATGTTCCGGTCGATGCCGTCGCCGTTGCGCTTCGCCGCCTCAGCGGCCCGGTCGATGGCCTCCTCCAGTGCGATCTGCGACCGCTCAACGGAGATCGCCTCACCGGTGAGGCGCCCCAGCGCGTCCTCAAGGGACTCAACGTCGTAGGTGGCGTCGGACGCCGCGCCGCCGGTCTGCCCGAGGGAGTTGATCAGGTCCTGCAAGCTCTGCGACAGGCCACCGGAGGTGATCTTCGCGTTGTGCTCCTCGACGATCAGCTGGAGGAACTTCTCCCGGTCGCCGACCGCCAGCGCGCCGATCTTCTCCATCCACCCGTACGCCTCGGTGAGGGCTGCGACGGTGCCGACGACGCTGCGCGCACCAATCTCGAAGATGCCCCACAGGGTGGACAGAGCCCGCGACCCCTCGTACGCGCGGTCCGAGAGGATCTCGAAAGTGTCGCCGGCGAGGTCCCCGGCATCCTGCGCGATGTCGCCCAGCGCCTCGACGACCGGGCCAGCCCGCTCCACCGCGGTCGCGAACCCGTCCACCCCGTCCTTAGCCCCGGCCAGCAGGTCCTCGGTCAGCGGACGCACGAAACGCGACGCCGCGCTGAACGCCCGCTCCAAGTCGTCGTCGATCTCACCGATCTCCGACCGCACCAGCCCAAGCGCGTCGAGGGTGACCGGCACGAAACTGACCCCGGCGCGCTGCATGGCCCGCCCGAACAGGTCCCCGGTCTCCGCCGCGGACGCCTGCACCGCCGGGTTGCGGGCCGCGATGGCGAGACCGCCGACGACACCCCCAGCGCCGGCCGCGCCGACCACCGCGCCGGCAACGGCACCCCCGATGAGGACGGTCAGCCCCGCGGCGATGGGCGCGCCGATGGCCGCCACCGCCGGGTTCAGCCCGGCGATCGGCGCCCGGGCCAGCAGCGGGCCAAGCCGCGCCCCGAAGGACACGCTGACCCTCCCGGCCAGCTCGGCGCCCATGTCCGACGCCGAGTCGACGTCGATCAGCTTCCGCAGGGTGACCCGAGAGCGCAGCTTCCCCTGCTCGACGCTCAGCTTCTCCGCCAGCCGCGCCCGCTCAGCCTCATCCGATGTCGCGGCGATGGCCCGGGCCAGGTCACGGACGCCGGCCGTCGTCTCGTCGATCTGCCGGTCGAGTCGCTGCGCGTCCGCGCGCAGCCTGTCGAGGTCCCGGCCGGCGTCGGTCGCCGAGTCGCCCAGGTCGTCCGTGGAGTCCTTCGCCCGGGCCGTCGCCGCCGCGGCGTCCTTCGCCGAGTCGGTGACGTCGTCGAGGGCGTCGTCGAGCTTCTCCGCGGCGGCCGCCGCCCGGCCCATACCGCGGACGAACGGCCGCTCGTCGACGTCCAGACCGACCTTCGTGGTGCGGGTCACCGGTCACCCCCTCGGGACGAGCTGGACGGCGTGCAGAATCGCACCCGGCCACTGCGGGTTCATCGCCTCCGTGTCCCGCTCCGACCGCTGCAGGGCGGCGCAGCAGTGGCACTGCATCGGCGTCCCCGGCAGCGGCAGGTACACGGCCGTGCCGGCCGGGTTGTTGAAGTCGTGCGCCGGGTCGGTGGTTTCCTCCAGCGGCTGCCCGCACCGCTTGCACAGGCCCTGCTCGTACTCCTCCAACGCCACCAGCAGCGCCACCTGCTGGTCGTTCCACTCCGGCTCCGGCGTCGACCTGACCATCCGGCCGTCCTGGTCGTGCTCGTAGACGGTGGACGGCTCCCACCCCTCCAACCGTCGGGGGGCTACGCCGAGGGTTCGGGCGAGCCGGAGTCGCTGCCGGAAGGCGGGGTCGTCAGCAATCCGGCGACGGAGAAAGGGACGTCGATCTCCGCAACGTTGAGGTTCCAGCAGGCCCGCCACAGCCGCCGCCACTGCTGCTCGGACAGCAACTCCCCGTCCGGGTCGAGCAGCCGATCCCACGTCTCGTCGCGCAGCTTCGGCGAGATCGTCGACGCGCGCACCAGCGCCGGCAGGAACGTCAACCGGTTGACGCCCATACCCACGTCGTCCGGGTGCACCGTCGCGCCGTCCTTGCGGGGCGGGTGCGCGTCGGCCAGCTCGTTCCACCGCTTGCGGGGCAGCGCCCGCAGCCGGAACTCGACCGTGGCCGCCTCCACCTCGGCGCGCAGCTTCTCCATCCGCTGCACCAGCTCGGTGGTGCCGCTGCCACCGAGACGCGGGTCAGCCGCGGCCTTCACCTTCGCCTCGGTCAGCTCCTTACCGAGGCGCTTCCACTCGGCGACCAGGTCCCCGCGGGTACACACAGGCACACGGTCCTCGGGGAGGTGCGCGCCGGCGAGGATCGCATCCGGGTCGGTCACGGGCCTACCACCACCGAGTCCAGAGCGACCGGGCCGGTGACGAACATCCGCTGGGTGACCGTGTGCACCGAGTTGGCGCCGTTGAAGTTCTTCATCGGCTCACCGGCGGTGATCGGCCACACGTCCACGATGTCGGCCGCGGCCCACGCCTGGGTGCGCGGCACACCGTAGCGGGCCACCAGGTAGCCGGTGACGCCCTCGGCGAGGGTCGTGTACGCCTCGTTGCTCGTGGGCACGGTCGGGTTGTGCACGTAGACGAGCGTGAGGCTCTTGGTCTTGCGGCCGGGCTGCTCGAAGTCCTGCGTCGCGCAGAGACGCTGGTCGGTGACGGTGGCCTGGTCGCCGGTCGGCTGCCAGCCGTCGATGGTGATGTAGCAGGACAGCGCCTGCGCGCCGGCCGCGGTCAGCTCGGTGACCGTGGGCGCGGCAGTGTTGGCGATCGCCGGCACGTAGTCGACGCGGAGGGTGCCGTCGGACGGCACCGACACGGGCATGGTCATCGGGTGGTCTCCCTGCTCCTCGGCGGCCGTGCCGCCTTGTCTGTGCTGACCTTCGCCGGCAGCGGCCGGCCAAGCTGGTCCGTCGCGGGCTTGTCGACGGTTTCCAGACCGAGGCCCTCGGCGCGGTCGCGCCGCATGGTCACCTCATGTCCGGTGGAGTCCTTGACTCGCGCCCAATCCATGTCTTCCTCCTCAGCCGGGCAGAGTTTCGAGCCGGTACTGGGCCACCAGGTCCATCACGAGCTGCCCGGTGGACTCGTCCGGACGCGGCGGGTTGTCGACGGGGTCCTGCCGGATCGGCCAGCAGGTACGGCCGGCGATGGTGGGCACGAAGTCGAGCAGCGCCCCGGACACCAGCTGCGCGACCGCCCGCGCCGCGATGGCGTTACCGCCGACGCAGTGGCACGTGACCGTGGTGACGGCCCGGCCGGACTCCATCGCCAGCGACGGGCCGAGGTCGTAGCGGGTGGTGATGTGCACCGACACGTACGGCGGTTCGGCGCCGGCAGGCACCTGCGCCGGGCTGTCCGGCTCCGGGTACACGGTCAGGTTGGCGGTGGCACGCAGCCGGGCCAGGATCGCGTCGGCATGCGCCTGGATGCTCACCGCCGCCCGTCCAGGGCGTCCGCGGCGGCCTTCTCCAGCCCGCGTTCGAAGTCCGGCGTCCACCGGTCGAGTGCCGGGCCCAGGTGGGCGTACGGCGGGTTGTTGACCGTGCCGTACTCCAGGACGTTGCCCAGCGGGCCCTGCCGGCGGTCCTTGTCCGGGCCGATCTCCGCCGACACCCCGACGCCCACACCGTGGTCGGTGGTGTCGTAGGTGATCGCCCGCGGGTAGTCCGGCGCGTGCGCGATGCCCGACGCGAACTCCTGCGCCGTCCGCTTGGTGCCGTGCGCCGTGAACTGCACCGCCTTGCGAATGTTGCGGTGGGCTTCCTCGGGCACCTCGGCGAGGTCGGCGACCAGGCGGTCGACGCCCTCGGCGCGGATGTCGATCATCAAGAGGTCACCTCCTCAATGCCGAGCCGTCTGGCGGTGGCGTGGCTCTTCGCGAACTCCCCGCGCACCACGAACCGCCGCCCGGTCAGGTCCGGGTCGTAGACGCTGGCCGTCATCTCCACCCGATCCCCCGCCCGCACATCCGGCGACGACGCCACCGGCAGCCACAGGACGCGGGGCACCATCAGCAGCTCCGCGTCGCCGGTGGTCGTGTCACCCGGATTCGCCGTCGCCTGCTGCACCCGGCACTTGCCCGAGTACACCGTCGAGAACGTGGGTGTGATCTGCCCCGTGTCCGGGTCGGTGGAGGTGCCCGTGACCCGCCGGATGAGGCAGGTGTCGACCATCAGTCGTTCGGCTGCGCGGCGGCCGCGCTGCAGCACGCTGCCGGCGCTCATGACCGGGTCACCACAACCGCCGCCCCACCGCCGAACCGGGCGGCCAGCGACTCCTTCGTCCCCTCCGGGAGTTCCATCGGCGACACCGGCGCGTCCGGGCCCTGCGCGTAGGCCACCCGGTAGTCGTCGATCGCCTCGGACTCCTTGCCGGTGTTGGCCTCGTAGCCGTCGGCGGCGTGCGCGACCCCGGCGCCGACGAGGTTGCACACCATGTCGACGATGTCCGCCGGCACCTCGTCCAGGCCGGCGGTGAACGTCACCGTCACCTCAGCCGGGATGTCGCACGGCTTCTGCCACCGGCAGGCACGCCACAGCGAGTTGCCGCGCAGCTTCCAGTCGGTGATCGCAACACCGTCGAGCAGCACCGCCGCGACCGACCGCACCGGAACGGCCGGGAGCCGCAGCCGCCGCCCCGGCACCGTGTTCAGGGTGACGGTGGCGGTGGTCAACGTGATCGGCACACCAGCCGCGTCTCGCACCGCCGCGCTCGCCGAGGCCAGCAACGCCGCGATCAGCGTCGCGTCGGACGTGTCGATGCCACGGGCGGTCAGATCGGCGTCCGTCGCCAAGTTCGGGAGCGCCACGGCTAACTACCGCCTGTGCCGATGATCTGCCAGTTGGTGCCGTCGAAGACGACCTCCCGGAAGCTGTACTGGGCGGCGATGCCGATGGACTCGACACCGTCGATCAAGCCGCCGTTCGTGTCGCCGGACTGGATGTCGAAGCCGTGCGCGCCGGCCGAGGTGCGCTTGATGATGAAGCGTTTGCCGGGGGTGGTGTCGGCGGCTGCGGGCAGGTTGACGAGGGTGTCGCCCGCCGAGTTGTCGATGAGCTGCACCGTCGGGCTGCTCTGGGTGAGGAACACGTCAGTGGTGTTGTGGCTCTGCGGCGCACCCAGGTCGCTCTGCGTCCCGATGCCGGCGATCGCCGCGTTCAGCTGGGCGAGCGTCACCGTCTCGTCAGTCTGGACGGCGTCCGCGGCCGCTACGGCGCCAGACAGCCGCCGCATGACGAGGGTGTCGCCGAGGACGTCCTGGTCGTAGCCGACCATCCCGATCACAGTGGTCGACAGGGTGGTGCCGATGACCACCTTCGTGATCAGCGGCGTCGGGGTGGTCAGCTTCGCGTCCAGTGCAGTCTGAAGGTCGGTCTGGTCGGCGAGGGTGCCGGTCAGGTCGCCCCACGCCACGGTCTGCGGTGGGTCGAACTGCTGCCAGACGGCGCCCTCGTAGATGACGTGATCGCCGACCTCGAACACGATCGGGCCGGCGCCGAGGTCCTGCGTGCCGGCGACGGAGACGCGGTAGAAATCGCCGGCGGTGCCGGTGCCGTTGGCCAGGGTCGGCGTGTTCGTCGAGGCGTCCCAGTTGCCGTGGTAATTGAGGCCCGCGATCGGCATCTGCGCGAGCTTGACCAGGCCGTTGGCGTCGAGAAGTGGGACACCGTTGGCCTGGTCGGTGAGGATGCCGATGGTGGAGGTGCCGGCATCCCACGTCACCGGCGCGGTGGCGTTGACGTCAGCGGCCTGCACCGCGCCGGCGTCGGTGGCCGGCATTGGGTCGGCCGCGCTGACCGGCACCAGCTCCCCGCCGGGACCGAGGAAATGCAGCAGGGTCATAACTCCTCAGCCCCTTCGTTGGTCGGTTCGGCCTCGGGCGGCTGGGCCAGCGCGGCGAGCGCGGGCGCCGCTGCCCCAATGGGCAGAGGGTCGGCCGCGCTCACCGGCACCAGTTCGCCGTCCGGGCCCAGGAAATGCACCAGGGACACGGCTACTCCGTTTCGGTCGCGGCCTTGTACGCGTCCACGACGGATTCAGGGATGCTTCCCCGCGCCGGGCATTCGACGTCGTTCTCCTTCGCCCACCGCCGCACGTCCGCGGGCTTGGGCTGTGCCGTCTTCTGCTCCGGCGCGGGCTCCGGGTCAGATTCGGGCTCCTGGACGGTCGCGCCCTCCTGCTCGACGTCCGGCTCCGATTGCGGCTCCTGCTCGGCCTCTGGGCCGTCCTCGACGTACGAGTACTCGCCGGAGCCGCCCCCCACGAGCCCGGATGCCACTACGGGGTCAAGGTCGACGACGAGGCCGTTCGGCCCCTTCACCCGGGGCATTACGGCGTCGCCGTGAAGGTCGCGACGCCGGTGGGGCGGATGACCTTCCCGCCGTAGACGTGCAGGCCACGCAGGCGGTCGGCGAACTTGTCCTGGCCCCGGAGCGCCTCGGTCTCCTCGATCTGGGAGACGTAGGCGATCGAGGGCCGGTACCAGGCTGCGATCTGCGGCTGGGCCACGTTCGGCAGGTTCTCGCTGGAGACGACCAGGAAGTTGAGCAGGCGCCCCAGCACCGCGTCACGCAGACCGGCCGGCGTGCCGGACACGTCCACGCTGGTGAGCTTGCTGTCCGCGCCGAGCAGGAGGGCCTCGAACTCGGCGTTGACGACGGCGACGCGGTTGCCCTTCGGTGCCTTCGCCTTGTTGAGCCGCTTGTTCAGCTCGCGGAAGATGTTGAACGCCTGGTCGCCGGTCGTCAATGCGGCCGGCGCAATGATGTTCCCCGGGTCCGCGCCGGTCACCGCGAGCGCGAGGATGAACTTGTCGGCGTCCTCGGCCAGGCCCTCGGCCGCGGACTCCGTGTACGCCTCCATCGAGCCGGCCGCCTGCGCCCGGTCGATGTCGTCGATGTAGAAATCGAAGTTCTTCTCCTGGTCGATCAGGAGGTCCTGGCCGGCGTCCGACACCGGGTCGGCCACGGTGGTGCGCGGGTTGCCGCCAGCGCCAGCCTTGTAGTCCTTGACCGCGACGTTCACCGCCGAGGTGATGTGGACCGTGTTGCCGCGAGTCGCGTCGCCCTCGTACTCGCGGTTGACCAGGTTCGCGGCGATCGCCCGCTCGCGGAAGTCCAGGAGCATCTGGGCGTTCCAGATCTCCGGGATGAAGTTGGTGATAGCCATTTCTGGCCCCTCCTAGGGTTTCTTGCCGAGGAGGTTGTCGAGCCTCCCGGCCTTGCGTGCGGCGTTGATTTCGGCGGGCGACATCTTCTTGATGTCGTCGCGCGTCAGCTGTCCGGCCGGCGTGCGCTTGCCGCGCGCCGAGTCGAACGTGGTGGTGCCGCCTTGCGCGGCCAGGTACGGCTTGTTCTTGATCAGCTCGCTGATCGCGTCGGCGATGTCGCCGGCGTCGACCTCCCCGTCGTCGCCAACCTCGAACTGGTCCAGGTCGAGCAGGCGCAGCGCGTCGGACGGGTCGGCGAGTTTCCCGGCGGCGGCGGCCTTCACCTCGCTGCGCAGGATCCGGGCGTTCGCCTTCGCCAGCGTCTCCGCCGCGGCCTCGCGCCGGGCGGCGTCGATGGCCTGCTCGTCGGGGGTCTTGTCCTTCGCCGCCGCTGCGGCTTCCAGGTCGGCGAGGCGCTTCTTCAGCTCACGCGACTCAGCCCGTGCGGCCTTCTCGCGCTGCTTCATGGCGTCCAGTGCCTTCTTGCCCGGGTCGCCGAGGGCGTCCGCGCCGTCCGGGTCGTCGGAATCGACGGCGTCGGCGAGGAGTTCCTGTGCTTCCAGGTCGTCGTCCCCGATTGCCGAGGTGTCGACGTCAGCGGGCGTTGCGCCCGACTGATCAGGCTGCATGTTCAGCTCCCTTTCAGGGTTCCGTCCTCAGCCCAGGTGGCCGGGATGAGGTTCGTGGCGCGGAGGTCGCGGGCGCGGCGCATGATGAACCGGCGCACCTTCGCCCGGCCGGCTTCGCCGCCTTCGGCGCGGCCGACGGCGCGGATCGCGTTCTCCAGGTCGCCGCGGTTGCGAATCGGGAACCGTCCTCCGGGGAGGGCGTCGCCCTGTTTGGTGGCCTGCCGGCGTTGCGCGGCACTCAGGTCAGCCATTGGTCCCCCCTAGGTGATGTAGCCGTGCAGCCTGAGCAGCCGCACGGCGTCGGCCCGGGACCCGGCGTCCCGGTAGATCTGCTCCGGCATCAGCCGCGGCCTGCGCCGGCCGGCGGCCTCGTGGGTGAACTTGCGGCCACCGGCGGCGTACATGCCGCGGTGCGCGTTCACCACCCGGGCCAGGTCAGCGCCGTCCGCGACGGCCTCGGCGTCCGCGACGGACAGTCCGGTGACCTCGCCGGCCGCGAACAGCGCCTTCGGGTCGGTGCGCAGGTCCCCGGCCGCGTCCTCCACGGAGGGGATGTGGACGCAGTCGCAGTTGGGGTGGCGCTGGAATCCGGCGTTCCACCGGTACCAGCGGCCCGCGAGGATCGCGCAGCGCCCGCAGCACGGCGGGTTGACCATCCGCACGTAGCCGACCCGGGGCGTCGCCGCGATCCCCACGCCGGCGGCAACACGGCCGGCGTCGGCGGTCTCGGTGCGCGTGATCCGGTCCAGCCGGGCCCGTCCGGCGTCCATCGCCGCGGCGACGCTCACGCCGGCGCCGATGTCCTGCTTGACCCGGATCACCGGCTCGATCAGCAGGGTCGCCAGGGGTCGGCCGTCAGCCGCCGTCCCGGCGAACGCATCCGGCTCGACCTGCCCGACCGGGTCAACGCCGATGCCCTGCTCGGCCAGCGCCCGACCCACGTACGCCGCGCCGGCCTGCGCGGAGGTGCGCTGCGCGCCCGTCAGCACCGGCAGTAGCGCCGCGAGGAACGGCCCCAGCGCATCCAAGTTGTCCCGGTCGACGAGCCGCCACGCCCGGCGGCCAGCCGCGACCGCGAGAGCGACGAGCCGCTGCTGACGCCGGTAGTGCTCAACGGCCGCCCGGAGCACCGCTGCCGCTCAGGTCGCGGGCGATCCGCTCCATCGTCGGGTCGGTGCGCTCCCGCCGCGCCATCTCCAGGATCCGCGGGATGTCCCACGGCGGCACGCCGTCCAACTCCAGCAGGTACTCCAGCGGGTAGCCGATCGCCTTCTTCTTCGCCAGCGCGTCAGCGCGCTGAGCTTCGGACCGGTACTGCACGTCCCGCCACATGATTTCGCCGGCCGCCGCCGCCCGGGCCTTGGCGTCGTCGCCCTGCGCCAAGGCGACAAGGCGGTACACCTGCCGCAGCGCCGGGTTGACGTAGGTGATCCGCTCCAGCGTCTTGCTGACCAGACCCGCCTCAGCCACCGTCAACGACTCGGCGGAGGTGTTGACCAGCTTCGCCACCAGGTAGTGCGGCGGGGTGCGCGTCTGCGCGGCGATGTGCTCCACCGCCTGCTCGATGACCCGGCTGTACGAGTCGAGCTGCGCCGCCGTCCACTCGCCGATCGTGGCGTCCTTACCCGGCAGGAACATGATCCGTTCGCGGAGCAGCTCGTCGAGTTCCACCGGCCGGGAACCGACGACGTTGCCGGTCTCGTCGAGGATCGGCACCTTCGGCACGTCGGACTTGAGCACCACCCGCTGCGGCAGGGACGCGTAGTCCAGCGCGTTGAGCAGGTACGCCCACACCAGGTTGATCGAGTCCTGCATCGCCATCACGCCGCCGATGTCGGACATCGGCTCGTCGTCGAGCAGCGACTGGTTACGCAGCTCCACCAGGGGCACCGCGCCGAGCGGGTTCGGCGCCGGCCACGTCTCGCCCTGCACCTCCCGAGGCACCCAATCCACGGACAGGGGGGTGGGACGGTCGGGACGGGCGGGGTCGCGGTCCAGGCCGGTCTGCCGCTGGTACTTCCACACCTCACGGCGGGTGTAGAGGGTGGCGTAGTCCCACTTGTCGTCGGTCCACACCGTCATCCCGTACCGGCTCTCCCGGGTGGCCGGGTCGTACTCGACGATCGCCTGCGCCGGATGCTCGAACGTGATCCGCGGCGTCGTCGCGTCCCGCGGGTTCGGCGCCACCAGCGCGAACGCGCGGGCGGCGACGACGAACACCTGGAACGCCTCGGAGGCGTCGCGGTCGGCGTCGCTGGCCAGCCACACCCGCTGCAGGTCCAGGTCGGCGCGACGCGACTCCGCTTCCAGGCGGATCCCGAGCGGGTTCATGCGCTCCGCCGGTGACTGCGCCACCGGCATGCACCAGTTGTCCGAGAAACCCTCGAACCGCTTCTTGAAGTAGTCGCGGAACTCGTCGGATGCGAACCTCAGGCGCCCCTCACGGCCCTTGAAGTAGTCGATGCGCCGCTCGATGTGCGGCCGCCGGTCCTGCAGCTCCCGCGACAGTCGGGCGACCGCAGCACGAGCCTCGTCCTCGGTCGCCACGCCATCACCTCCTGGACCGCCTCGTGCTCGACGCGGTGTATACGAAGTTGTCCTCGCGCGGCCACAGCCCGGCCGCTGTGACGTCCCCGGCGGCCTCGTGCACCAGGATCGAGGTCACGCAGGCGTCGATCTTCTGCGTCTGCGACGGCTTACCCAGCACGTACCGCTGCGCCGGACGCGGCAACTTCCGCGCGTTACGGACGTGCACCAGCGTGGTCGGGCAGCCGTCATGCGTGAACGTCGCGTCCTTCTTGACGACGTCGGTGTGCAGCCGAACCGCTGCCTCGTGCATCTGCACCAGCCGCTGCGTGTACCACCGGATCACACGCTTCTCGCCGTACGTCGCGGACCAGTCGTCACCCTCGGTCTTCCAGTCCGGCGGGTCGAAGTAGAACCGCACCACGTCGAAGCGGGCGAACAGTTCGTCGACCGCGGCCCGGACCTCCAGCCGCGGCACCTGGCCGCCGTGCTTCGCCGGATCCCAGACGGTTGGCAGCTTGTCCTCGCCGAACGTCGGCGTGAACTGGTAGCCCTGCTCGGTCTCGGCCCGGATCACCGTCCAGTCGTCGGTATCGGAGCCGTCCAGGGCCAGCACGATCGCCGTACCCGGAGGCACCTCCCGCGGCGGCGTCCCCGGCGGCATCACCCGCTGCCACTCCCGGGCGTCCCACCGGTCACCCTCCAGCCACGTGCCGGCGCCGTAGACCATCCGGTTGCCGTAGTACCGCTCCGCCTGCGGCGGGTCCTTCTCGGCCAGCTCGGCCGCCTCCGCGTCGATCGAATCGACGTCGACGTGCGGCGAACCCGCGTAGTTGAACGCGTGGATCTTCCGGCGCTCCCGCTTGTTGCGGTACGACAGGTTCGCCGGCGGCGGCTCGTAGAACCGGAACACGTCCCGCGCCGCCGACTCGTAAGTCCGCTGCGCGACCGAGTCCTCCGACGGGTCGTACGGGTTGGTGGTCTCCATCGACCGGCCGCCCATGCCGGCGGCGCCGCGCCGCTGCGTCTCGGCGACCTTCCGCAGCTTGTTCTTGTCGTTGTACAGGCCCGTCTCGTCCTGCATCACGAACGTGACCGGGTTACCGACCTTCGACAGCGCACCCGAGCTGACCGTGTCGATCTCACCCTCGGTGCCGATCCGCACCATGTCCTCGCCGAGGCGCATCAAATCGCTCAGCGGACCGAGCCGGATCATCGCCTTGACATGCCGGTAGATGTTGTCCGTCTGGTCCTCGGACGTCGCCGTGATCTGGATCAGCGGCGTCGGCCAGCGCATCCCCTTCGGCTCGCCCGGGTCGTACTCGTACACCCAGCCGCAGCCGCAGCCGTTGTCCTCGCACCGGTAGACGTCGCCCGGCTCCGCCCACCCGGCGAAGAGCACCGGGCCGCCGCCCTCAGCGAGGCACAGCGCCGCCGACCACGGCCCCTTCCCGATCTTCTGCGGCCCGATGATCTGGCTGCGCCGGTGGTAGAACGCCGGGCCGAGCACCGGATTCTCAGGCGCCCACAGCGCGGTCCTCTTGACCCGGTAGTGGTTGACCGTGCACCACAGCTGCCAGTCGTAGAGCTCGTAGGCGCCGCCCCGGTTGAACCGGTCCGGCTGCGGGCAGTGCCGCTCGATCCACGCCGGGACGATCCACAGAGTCGGGAAGTCAACGACGTACCGGTCAGACGGCGGCATCGCCGCGCACGACCGTCAGCCTGCCCTTCGGCGAGCTGGCCGGCCGCGCCCCGCCCCCCGCCGGCGTGGCCGGCGCACCAGCCGCCGCCGCGGTGCCCGGGCCGCCCCCGATCTGCCACCGGTTACGCAGCAGCCCCGGGATCGTCAGACCCAGCGCCTCACCCAGCTGACGCACCACCACCGTGGCCGACGTCGACGCGCCGGGCCGCTCCGCCTCGACGAACCGCCGCACGTACAACGCGACCTCCAGCTCCTGGCCGAGAACCTCCCACCGCGTCGCCTGCGGCTTCGCCCACAGGACGCCCCACAGCTTCAGCTCCCGCTCAGACGCCTCGGTCAGCGGCCACACCGGCGCCGGACCGGGTCGCCCGGTGATCGGCAGGACGTGCCACCCCGGGTCGCTGCCGCGCTCCCTGCGCAGCGCCTCCGGATCAGGTGCGGGACCAGATCGGGCCCGCGCTCCACCACTACCCATCTTCGATCAACTCCCTCGGCCCGCGTTGCGCGGCACCTCGGCTGGCCGTCACATTGCGTGACGGTCGGGGTCGTTTGAACTCGACGGACCGGTCGGAGCCCTCCCCGGCGGTCCTGTGGCCTGCGGCGTTGGGGGTCACCCCCCACCCTCCGTGACTCAGGGTGAGGTCCCTCGGCGCCAGCCTCGGTTGCATGAGGCGTGTTCGAGGCGGTCGGCTTTGGCGTTGGGGTTGTCGCGTAGGTCCACGCTGTGGCCGGCGTCGAGGTGTTGGCCGTGGAGCATGGGGCGTCTGCACTTTGGGCATGGGGTGCCGGGGATGAAGTGGCGCAGTAGCCGTTCGCGGGTGAGTTCGTGGTCGCGGTCGTAGCCGCGTTGCTGCCGGGTGCCGCGGGCTTTGTCGGTGGCGCGGCGGTGTTGGGCGCATCGGCCGTGGGGTACGAGTTCGGGGCAGCCGGGTTCGCTGCAGACCTTCAGCGTGTGAGACATGTTCTGTCCGTTGCCGGCCAGTAGCGTGGGCCTGTGATCGATGTGACGGTGCAGGTGGAGGGCGGCGATGTGATCGCCGAGATGCGGTTGCCGGACAGGTTCACGGACTGGCGCATCCGCCTCGATGACGTCACCTACAGGGTGACGAGGGTGGATGAGATGGTTCGCGGGCAGCGGTTGGTGGTTGTGCCTGAGCAGTGAGGTTGTTGCTGGGTTGGGGTAGCGGGACGGCCCGGGAGCTGGGTGCTCGACCGGGCCGTGGGGAGGGTCCGCCTAACACCGCGGTCGGCGCCTTGCATTGGCTGGAAGCCTAAGCGAGCGGCCCCAGCGTCGTCACACCCGAGATGGAAGTCGGATAGCGTTGCTCTTGATCTTCTTCCCGTCACCTAGGTACAGGACCGCCCTGACCCGAACGCGCCGACGCTGAAGGACTCGACACCAACCAGCGGCGCAGATCTCCAGCGTCTGGAGCGGGTAGGCCACGGTGTCTTGATCAAAGGGCGCAAGGCGAATCGGAAGCTGTGTCTGGGTGAGAGCCGGGCCGGGAATCCACGGCGCCACGAAGCCCGGCCGTAGCCTCAACTTTTGCGAGCGGCGCTGGCGGATCTTCCTGGTGTGGACTAGCCGGACGCTGGAGACGGTTACGGGCGAACGACGGGTGTTCCGAACCTCTACCGCGACCACGTTCTGTCCGACTTCCGTGTCTGTCAGATGTCCATTGGCCCTCAGAAGGTCTTCCGCCAGGGCACCAGGAATAACGCTCCCTCCGACCTGGGCACCGAAGTACAGCCTCGCCTTGAGCTTGTAACCGCTCTGCCGGAAGGTCCAGACGGCCAAAGCCGTAGCGACCACGCCAAAGACGAAGCTCAAAATCGCACTTATCGGATCAACATCGCCAATCTGAGGCACGATTGGCAAGGATATCTGAGCTGAGCCACAGCCGAACCGGTCCGCCCGGGGCCGTGGGCAGAGTTCGCCTAGTGGTTTGGATTGATCAAATCATGCGGTGGCCATGATCCTTTCGTCAAGTCGGCGCTTGCGGCCGCGGCCGGAGAGGAACTTCTCGGCCTCGATACCGATGGCTCGGCTGAGCGGGTATCGGGTCTGCCGGCGCCCCCGTTGGTCGCGCATTTTGGCTGTTGGGAGGCCGTCGCGGGCGGCCCAGTTGCGGATCATGGCTTCGGTGATGTCGGGGCCGAGGTGGTTGGCGATCATGCGGGCGGTGCCCCAGTGGTCGCCGTCGTGCTTGATCCATTCGTCGGTCATGGGCGCCATTCGTCGCGGTAGCCGGGCCGGCCGGCGTACGGCAGGGCCAGCAGGCGCAGCACCGGATGGGCGATCGGCGGAGCCTCCCCCGGCACGAACTCCGGCGGCTGACCCGGCCGGCTCACGTCGATCTGCGCGACCGACAGGAAGTCGAGGATGCGCCGCTTGGCGTCCACCTCGGCCAGCACCCGGGCCGGGTCGTGGCGGGCGATGTGCTCGACGTTGTGCGGGTGGCAGAAAGCCTCCTCCTCGCCGACCACGTAGTGCTCGACACCTTCCAGGTGCCAGGTCCCATTCGCAGGCCACGCGATCGCGCGGTAGCCGGCCTCCCGGGCGATGCGCTCGTCGTCGTCGAGCTGCGCGCGGAGCCAGGTCACCAGTTCGTCGGTCACGGTTCGAGTCTCCCTCATGCAGCGCTGGTCAAGCGGGTGGTGAGTGGGTGGTCGGGGCCCCAGACGTGGGGGACGTCCAGGGCGCGGATGGTCGTGCCGCAGGGGCAGTCGGGGCCGGCGCACAGGCAGGCCGGGGTGCAGGTGACCGTCCACGTCGGCCTCGGTCCGGTGGTGTGGGCGGTGAGTTGGCGGCGGGCGCAGCGCGGGCACCGTATGCCGGGCACGCCGGTGCCGTCGGGGTCGAGGTGGAGGGTGTCGCGGATGCGCTGGTCGGCTTCGTCGAGCCACCGCCAGAGGTGGCCGGCGGTGGTCGGGCGGAGCGTGGGCAGGGCGGTGGTCAGCGCGGTGAGGTGCTCGCCGTCGGGGAGCCGGAGGGCGCCGGCGAGCCAGGTGAGGGTGGCGGTGGTGGAGGCGGCGAGGCGGGCGAGGCGGCCGTCGCGGACTTCGGGTTCGAGGTGGTTGACGGCGGCGCGGCTGGCGGGGTCGCCGTGTCCGCCTCGGCTGGTGGGGCCCGGGTTGGGTCGCCACGCTTGGATGGCGCTGGCGGCGGCGATGACGCGGGCTTCGGCGCGGCGGTCGGCCTGCTCGCGGGTGACGGCTTGGTTGAGGTGGGTGCGGGCGGCGGCGAGTGACCAGGCGGCGCGGGTGGCGTGCAGCTGGTGCGGGTGGGTCACGGGCGGCCTCTCGGTGCGCGGGGTGTGCGGGCGTTACGGGGTCGGGCTGGTGGTCACCACGGGAGCAGCCAGGAGTCGACGTCGACGGGCTGGGCCGGGTACGCGCAGCCGTTCGAGCGGAGGTGCCGGAGTTCCAGGGCGACGAGCTGCTCGGCGCGGAACGTGGCGATGAGCACCGGCTGGTGGCAGGTGCAGCGGGTGGGGTCGAGCAGCATCGGTTCGGTGGGTTTGCG
>NZ_POUB01000078.1 GCF_003236335.1 Micromonospora deserti | reverse complement strand
CCCCGCGCACCCCCCGCACGCCCGCCGAGTACGCCGCCCGCGAGAGCTGGCTGCACCGCGCCGCGATGGCGGCCCACTGGCGGGGTGACCTGTCGGCCCGCCAACTCGGTGACGTGTTCGGTCGCCGGGCCGGTTGGGACCCCCGGCGGCACCCGGTGGAGCAGGAGATCGCACTCGCCCGGGCGGTACGCGACGGGAAGCTGGCCGGCTACCGGGCCGCCGCCGAGCGGGAGCGGGCGGCGTGGCGGGACGCCGAGGTGGCCGCCGCGGCGGCGGCCACCCTCTCGGCCGAGGCGTACACGGCGGCGGCCCGGCTGCGGCCGGGCCGCCTCCCCGCCGCGCGGGCGGCCGGTGCCGCGCACCGCCCGGTGCCCGCCGCGCGCTGGCGTCCCGCCGGGCCCGGCCGACCCGCCGAAGTTGGGTGACCCCGGTCACACCGTTGCGAAACCGGTCATCGGGGGCACTGCGGCCGATTCCCGCCGGCAATTCGCGGCGATGCCTGCCGCTTGTCCCGTTGTCGCCGAAACGCGACGCCGGAACTGCTCATCCCATTGAGTCACGTCAGCGCCGAAATGCCCGCAAAAAGAGTGCTGCGATCAAGGTTTAGGCAGCTCGGGGCGGGTTGGCAGGAGGAGAACCGACCAGTAGTGTCGGCCCGTCCGGTGCGGTACCCGATCGCAAAAGGCGACGCCGCGCCGACCCGCCTAATCGTCAATTACGAGCCGGGGACCCAGTGCACATGTGGGGTGAATCCGCGAGCCACGGCACGCGGTAGGGCGATCTTCCCGCCCGAATCCGTCAGCTAACCCGGTCGGCGGTGCCGGAAGGAGTTTGCCACCTCGTGCAGCACGAACCCGCCCCTCGGTTCTTCCGCCGCCTCCACGGCATCGCGGTGACCGCGCTCGCCCGCCCCGTACCCGCGAGCTGATCGACCGGTCACCGTCCCTCGCCCGGCCGCGCCGGGCGCAGCCCCTCAGCGGTTCACCACCCGCCGGACCCCGTCCGCGCGGTGGTCCGCCCTGTCTCCCGACGGGCCCCGGTGCGCCGCTTCGCCCCTCGAGTCCGTGGAGGAACCCCGTGAAGCACCAGCTCAAGCGACAGCTCCGTCGACTGACCTCCGAGCGCCGGTACCAGGTGGCCGCCGCGTCGGCCGCGGCGCTCGTGCTGGCGTCCACCGCCAGCGCCCTGGCCGCCGCGCCCGACGACGCCCCCGCCTCGGCGCAGACCCCGGCCGCCGTGGCCGAACTGCGCGCCGACACCGCCGCCTCGCGCAGCCAGGCCCGGATCGCGACGCCCCCGTCCAGCGCCGCCCCGGCCACCTCCAGCGCGGCGGCCTCGGCCGCCGCCACCACCACCGCGCCCGACCCGGACCTGACCCGCAAGCCCGAGCCGCCCAAGCCGCCGGCGTCGAAGGTCCTGGACTACGACTACGAGGCCCAGACCACCTACTACAACTGCGGCCCGGCGGCCGTCCGGAACGCGCTGAGCGCTGCCGGCATCGCCCGCACCCAGGACGCGCTGGGCGCCCAGCTGGGCACCGACGAGATGGGCACCGACTCCGCCGAGGACACCACCCGGGTGCTGAACGCGACGGTGAAGGGCTCCCCCTACCGCACCCGGATGATCCCGGGCGGCGCCGCCACCCCGGGCCAGATGGACCAGCTCCAGGCCGACGTCGTCAAGGCGATCACCGACGGGCGGGGTGTCGTGGTCAACGTGGCCGGCAGCGCCACCGACACCGCCGGCGGCTGGCACTCCTTCCCCGGCGGCCACTACATCGCGGTGGTGGGCTACCAGGACGAGGGGCGGTTGGTGAAGATCGCCGACTCGGCCAACCCGGCGACCGCGTCGTACTGGATGACCACCATCGACCTGGCGAACTGGGCCGCCACCCGCGGCTACTCCGCCTGACCGGACCCGGCGGGCGCCGGCCTCGGACGGGGCCGGCGCCCGCCGCGTTCCATACCACCTGCGGCGAGCCGCCCCCGCCGTGGGCACCGCGACCTGCCGCAATCCCGCCGGAGCGGCCGGGCCAGGCAGACCTGCCGCACATCCCGAACGGCGACGACCCGTGGCACACTGCGCCCATGGTCGATGAATCGGGCGGCCGCCCCGTCCTGCTGCTGCTGCACGGCATGGGGGCGACCGGGGACATCTGGCTGCCGTGGGCGCCGCTGCTGGAACGTCGCTGGGCCGGGCGCTGGCTGGCGCCGGATCTCGCCGGTCACGGCTGGTCGCCGCCGCTGCCGGAGTACTCCTTCGCCGGGCTGGCCGCCCGGGTCGCCGACGGTCTCGGGTCGGGGGACCGGCTCGTCGTGCTGGGACACTCCCTCGGCGGCGTGGTCGGGCTGGCGCTGGCGGCCCGCGCCGCCGGGCTGCCGGTCGACGCCGTGGTCGGCCTGGGCATCAAGGTGGTCTGGTCGCCGGCCGAGCTGACGAAGGCGGGGGAACTGGCCGCCCGCCCGGTCGCCTGGTTCGCCAGCCGCGACGAGGCGGCCCGCCGCTACCTACGGGTGGCCGGCCTGTCCGGCCTGTTGGCCCCGGACCACCCGGTGGTCAACGCCGGGTTGCGGCAGGCCGGCGGCCGGTGGCGGCTGGCGATGGATCCGGCCGCGTTCGGGGTGGGCGAGCCCGACCTGCGGGCACTGCTGGCGGCGAGCGACGTGCCCGTCGTGCTGGCCCGCGGCGAGCACGACCCGATGGTCACCGACGCCCAGCTCGAGGAGCTCGGGGTGCCGGTCGTCACGCTGCCCGGCGTGGGTCACAACGCCCACGTCGAGGACCCGGAGGCCGTCCTGGCCCTGCTGGACGCGTACCGCTGAGCCGCGGCCCTCCGGTTTCGGGTGGAGATCAGGGTGAATTGCCGCCGCATCCGTAGTCCTCGGGATAACATGCCGGTACGTCCCGGAGTGCGCCGGGTGTCTTGTTTGTCCGGGTGATCCTCTCGCGCCGACCCCACGCGATCACCTGTTACCCACCACCCCTCCTGTCCATATCTGAACGACGTAGCGCCGCGTCCGGTCCGGGCGTGGTCGCTGTTCGACAGGAGGAAGCCCCATGGCCGGGCTGACCACAGAATTGATTCCACCGGCGAAGCCGGTCATCGGTGAGGCCGAGATCGAGGCGGCGGTGCGGGTGCTGCGCAGTGGCCGCGTCGTGCAGGGGCCGGAGGTCGCCGCGTTCGAGGAGGAGTTCGGCGAGCTGGTTGCGGGCCGGCACTGCGTCGCGGTGAACTCGGGCACCTCTGCCCTCCAGCTGACCCTGATGGCTCTCGGGTTCGGCCCGGGCGACGAGGTCATTGTCCCGTCGTTCTCCTTCGCCGCCAGCGCCAACGCGGTCCGGCTCGTGGGCGCCCGACCGGTCTTCGCCGACATCGAACCGGGCAGCTTCTGCCTGGACCCGGCGGCGGCCGCCGCGGCCGTCACCCACCGCACGGTCGCGATCATGCCGGTGCACCTCTACGGGCACCCCGCCGCCATGGACCGGATCATGGCGGTCGCCGAACGGCACGGGCTCGCCGTAATCGAGGACGCCGCCCAGGCGCACGGGGCAACCCTGTCCGGACGGCCGGTCGGCGCGTTCGGCACGGCGGGCTGCTTCAGTTTCTATCCCACGAAGAACATGCACTCCCTGGAGGGCGGCATGGTCAGCGCCGCCGACGGCGGGCTGGCCCGCACCCTGCGGCTACTGCGCAACCAGGGCATGGAGCAGCGGTACGCCAACGAGATCGTCGGCGCCAACATGCGGATGACCGACGTGGCCGCGGCGATCGGTCGGGTGCAGCTGCGCCAGCTGCCGGAGTGGACGGAGCAGCGGCGGGTTAACGCCAAGCTGCTCGACTCCCGGATCACCGGCATGGTCACCCCGCCGGTCGCCGACGCCGCCCGGCACGTCTACCACCAGTACACGGTACGGGTGCCGGGCGGTCACCGCGACGCGGCCCGGCGACGCCTCACCGAGCTGGGCATCGGCAACGCCGTCTACTACCCCACGCCGATCCACCGCCTCCGGCCCTACCTCGCCGAGGACGGCGGACCGGGCCCGTGGGACCTGCCGGAGACTGACCGGGCCGCCGCCGAGGTGATCTCGTTGCCGGTGCACCCGTCCCTGTCCGAACAGGATCTGGAGCGGATCGCCGAGGGCGCCGACCTCGCCGGTGGTGCCCGATGACGCGGCGCAAGCTGCGCGCGGGCCTGATCGGCCTCGGCGCAATGGGCCGCAACCACGCCCGGGTCCTCTCCGGACTCGACGGGGTGGAGCTGGTCGGCGTCGTCGACCCGGCGGGCGATCCGGCCCGCGCGCTCCGGGTGCCGGTCGTGCCCGACCTGGACGGTCTGCTGACGCTCGGCGTCGACTACGCCGTGGTCGCCTGCCCGACGGCGCTGCACGAGCAGGTCGGTCTGGCGCTGGCCGCCAGCGGGGTGCCCGCGCTCATCGAGAAGCCGCTCGCCCAGTCCGTGGCCGCCGCGGGCCGACTCGTCGAGGCGTTCGAGGCCGCCGGTCTGGTGGCCGGTGTCGGCCACATCGAGCGGTACAACCCGGCCCTGCAGAGCCTGCGCCTCCGGTTGGAGGCCGGTGAGCTGGGCGAGGTGTTCCAGGTCGTCACCCGGCGGCAGGGGCCGTTCCCGCACCGGATCGCCGACGTGGGCGTGGTGATGGACCTGGCAACCCACGACATCGACCTGACTAGCTGGGTCGTCGGCCGGGAGTACCGGACGGTGTCAGCGTGGACCGTCTCGCGCAGCGGCCGGGTGCATGAGGACATGGTCGCCGCGGTCGGCCAGCTCGCCGGCGGCGCGATTGTCAACCACCTGGTCAACTGGCTGAGCCCGCTGAAGGAACGGTCGACGGTGATCACGGGGGAGCGGGGCTGCTTCGTCGCCGACACCCTCACCGCCGACCTGACCTTCTACGCGAACGGGGCGATCGACACGGAGTGGGAGGCGCTGCGCGCGTTCCGGGGCGTCGCCGAGGGCGACATGGTGCGGTACGCGATCCCGAAGCGCGAGCCGCTGCTGGTGGAGCACGAGCGGTTCCGCGACGCGGTCGACGGCAAGGAGAGCGACATCGTCACCCTGCGGCAGGGACTGCGTACTGTGCAGGTCGCCGCCGCGCTGCTCCGCTCGGCGGCCGAGGGCGGGACGGTGGAGATCGGCAACGCCGCACCCGAGCGGTCCGAGTCCGTTTCCGCCTGGACCGACCGGGCGGGCGCGGATCAGCCGAGCCGCTCCGCCAGGATCCGCAGCACGCGCTCGGCGGCTCGGCCATCGCCGTAGGGGGTGCCCCGTTCGCCCCGCGGCGTCGGCCGGGCGGCCGTCTCGATCCACCCCCGCCGACCCAGCGCGTCGGGATCCGGGACGAGCCGGTTCCAGTCGCCGTCGAGCGTCTCCACCCACTCCGTCTCCGGGCGCAGCGTGGTGCAGGCGCGGCCGAGCAGGAACGCTTCCTTCTGGAGCCCGCCGGAGTCGGTGACCACCCCGGTCGAGCCGAGCACCGCGGCCACCAGGCCCGCGTAGCCGAGGGGTCGGCCGGCGCGCACCGCACCCTGGTCGAGTTTCAGGCCGTGCTCCTCGGCGCGGGCCACCAGCCGCGGGTGGGCCAGCAGCGCCACCGGCACCGGCAGGTCGGCGAGCGCGGCCAGCAGCGCCGACAGCCGGTCGGGGTCGTCGGTGTTGTCCGGTCGGTGCAGGGTGGCCAGCAGGTACGGCTCGTCGTGCTCAATGCCGGCCGGCAGCGCCGGCCGGGGGTGTTCGCCGGCCAGCACCGCGTCGCGGATCCGCAGGCACACGTCCACCATCACATCACCGCTTAGCACCGCCCGGTCGGCCAGCCCTTCGTTCCCGAGGTGCCGCAGCGCCCCCTCGGTAGGGGCGAGCAGCAGGTCGGCCGCGTGGTCGGTGAGCACCCGGTTGTGCTCCTCCGGCATTCGGCGGTTGAAGGAGCGAAGTCCCGCCTCGAGATGGGCCACCGGTAGGTGCTGCTTGACCGCGGAGAGGGCGCCGGCGAGTGTGGAGTTGGTGTCCCCGTAGACCAGCACCCAGTCGGGCCGGCGCTCCGCCAGGACGGGATCGATCGCGGCGAGCACCCCGCCGGTCTGCGCTCCGTGGCTACCCGACCCGATGCCGAGGTGCACGTCGGGGGCGGGAATGCCGAGACCGCTGAAGAAGATGTCGGACAGGTTGGCGTCGTAGTGCTGTCCGGTGTGCACGATCACGTGCTCGTGCCGGGTACCGGCGAAGGCGTGGGCGATCGCAGCCAGCTTGACCAGCTGCGGGCGGGCTCCTACAACGCTGATGACCTTCACTGGGACGACTCCTCGGCAACTGGCGACACGGGCGGTGGGGCGACCCGGCACGCGTCACGTGATGCGACGGCTCTGCGGGCGCCGGCTTCGGCCTTTGACGATAAGGCCTGGTGTCGGCGGTGGACCGGTGAACCGGGCGCGTCCGCCATGTCGGAATTGGGAAGTTCCGCCGGCCGTACCAACCGCCGGGCTTACTCGTTATCGCCGTAGCACCCTGTGCCGCCGGGTCGGTCGGCTCCGTCCGGCGACCCGCTCCCCATGACGAGGAAAGAAGAGCCATGAACATCTGTGTCGTCGCCCTCGGGAAGATCGGACTGCCGCTCGCCGTGCAGTTCGCGACGAGTGGGCACCGGGTGATTGGGGCCGACGTCTCCGAGCGGGTCGTCGGACTGGTGAACGACGGAGCGGTCCCGTTTCCCGGTGAGACCGACCTGGACGTCCGGCTCAAGGAGGTGGTGGCGGCCGGCATGCTGTCGGCGACCACCGACACCGTGGCGGCCGTTGCGGCGTCCGAGGCGGTGGTCGTGGTCGTGCCGCTCTTCGTCGACGACCAGGGGCTGCCGGACTTCGGCTGGATGGACGACGCCACCCGGGCCGTCGCGGCCGGGCTCCGGCGAGGGACGCTGGTCAGCTACGAGACGACGCTGCCGGTGGGCACCACCCGGCACCGCTTCGCCCCGATGCTCGAGAACGGCAGCGGACTGACGGTGGGCAAGGACTTCTCCCTGGTGTTCAGTCCCGAGCGGGTGCTCACCGGCCGGGTCTTCGCCGACCTGCGCCGCTACCCCAAGCTGGTCGGCGGCGTCGACTGGGCGTCGGCCGCGCGCGGCGTGGCGTTCTACGAGGCGGTGCTCCAGTTCGACCGGCGGCCCGACCTGTCCCGGGCCAACGGGGTGTGGGACCTCGGCTCGGCCGAGGCGGCGGAGCTGGCGAAGCTGGCCGAGACCACCTACCGGGACGTTAACATCGCGCTCGCCAACCAGTTCGCCCGTTTCGCCGCCACCGTCGGGGTCGACGTCACCACCGTGATCGAGGCCTGCAACACCCAGCCGTACAGCCACATCCATCAGCCCGGCATCGCGGTCGGCGGGCACTGCATCCCGGTCTACCCCCGGATGTACCTGTGGAACGACCCGGCCGCGACCGTGGTCGGCGCGGCCCGGGAGGCGAACGCGCAGATGCCGCAGTACGCCGTCGACCTGCTCGCCACCGCGTACGGCGACCTGACCGGCGTGGAGGTGCTGGTCCTCGGCGCCGCCTATCGGGGCGGGGTGAAGGAGACCGCCTTCTCCGGCGTCTTCCCGACCGTCGACGCGCTGCGTGCCCGGGGCGCGAGGCCGTACGTGTCCGACCCGATGTACACGGCCGCCGAGCTGACCGCGCTAGGGCTGCCGGCGTACGCCGGCGAGGCCGTCACCGCCGCGGTGATCCAGGCCGACCACCCGGAGTACCGGTCGCTGGCCCCCGCCGACCTGCCGTCGGTACGGGTGCTGGTCGACGGACGCCGCGTCACCGATCCCGCGCACTGGGCCGGCATCCGCCGGCTGGTCATCGGCGGCTGACCGGCCCGGCCCGATCCAGACCGCCGGCCCAGAGCCATCGGGCCGAGTCCTGGCCCGGGTCAGCCCTGGTCCAGCCCGGCGGGGCGGGTCTGCGGGTCGCGGGAGACCACCTCGCCCTTGACGTTCACCCAGCCCCGCGGGCGGGCCGGGTTCCCGGCGACGAGCTGGTACGGCAGCACGTCTCTGGTCACCACCGAACCGGCCGCGATCATCGCGTACGCACCCACCTCGATCCCGCACACCAGGGTGGCGTTGGCGCCGATCGAGGCGCCCCGGCGGACCAGGGTTGGCGTGATCGTCCAGCCCGGGCTCTGTGCGCGGGGGCGGAGGTCGTTGGTGAAGACCACGCACGGGCCGACGAAGACCTCGTCCTCCAGGGTGACGCCGTGGTAGACGGAGACGTTGTTCTGGATCTTGACCTGGTCGCCGACCGTCACCCCGGCGTCGACGTACACATTGCGGCCGATGACGCAGCCGGCGCCGACCCGGGCGGAGGACCGGATGTGCGCCAGGTGCCAGATCTTCGTGCCGTCCCCGACGCGGGCGCCGTCCTCGACGTCGGCCGTGGGGTGCACTAAGACCGGGCAGAGCGCGTTGCTGGTGTCAGGCATGTCAACTCTCAGGACTCGGGGCGCCTTCGGTGAGCCGCGCCGGCGTACCCGGAACGGCCGTCGCCGGCGGACCGGGGCCGCCAGTGCCCGACCCGGGCGCGCGGGCGGGTAGCGGGACTCGGCGTAGAATACGCCCCGCTTGCCCGATATTGCCGTCACCGCGCCGTCCTGGCTCGGGCACCCTCGGTGGCGCCGCAATCGGCGGCAAATGCGTCGTGCCCCGCCACGCTTCGGCGAGGCGACGCGACGGCAGGTCAAACGGTGGGGGAGAGCGGGGCGGCGGGCTCCGGCTCGACCGGCAGCCCGGTCCCCGTCCGGGGTGCCGGCGGCCCGCTGGCCCGGTCGAGTTCCCGCTGGGCGGCGACCAGGAACGCCTCCGCGTACGACTCGGCGGGGAAGTCGCCCAGGTAGCGCCGTCGGGTGGCCCACCGGTCCCAGGCCAGCGGGTCGGTGTCGAGCAGCCGGGTCAGCACGTCGTCCAGGTTGGACATGTCCCGGCGCAGCACGTAGCCAGAGCCGGCCAGCGGGAACCGCTCGGCGAACCGGTCGCCCTCGTCGCCCATGTCGGTCACCGCGTACGGCTTGCCGGAGTAGAGGTAGTCGGAGACCACCCCGGACACGTCGGAGATCAGCGCGTCCGAGCGGTTCACGCAGTCGGTCAGGGTCAGCTCGCGGCTCGCCGCCGCGCCGAAGACGTGCGGTCGGCCACTACGGGCCCGGTCGGCGGCCAGCAGCTCGGTGAGCCGGCCCAGCTGCCGGGCCGACGCCGGGTTCTGCGCGGTGTACGGGTGCGCCCGCAGGATCACCGTCGCCCCCCGGTCCAGCAGCCGACGCAGCAGCGTCTCGGCGACCGGCAGTGAGCAGTAGTTGGCGTCGGCGTGGTGCCCGGTCCAGGTCGGGGTGTAGAGCACGGTCGGGTTCGGCAGGCCGCGCACCGGCTCCGCGCGGACCTCGACCGACTCGACCTGCGGGCGGCCGACCACGACGAACTTCTCCGCGGGGATCTCCACCCCGGCGCGGGCGTACCGCTCGATGGCGGCCTGGCCGGCCACGAAGATGCGGTCGAAGATCGCCGACACCGGGTTGGCGCTGGGCGCCTTGTCACTGTCACCGTGGTGCAGCTGCACGTGGGTCAGCTGGGTGAAGCGGACGCAGTGGCTGTTCTTCGCCCCGTGGTTGACGTAGAACGCCACCCGCAGGCTCGGCACCAGCGCCTCGTCCATCGCGGTGAGGGTGGGGCAGTAGACCACCGGCGCGGTGGTCGCCGCCGCCACCGTGGCGAGGAACTCCGGCTCGCGCAGCATGACCAGGAACGGGCGGCCGATCCGCTCCAGGTACGGCAGCCACATGGTGACCTGGTACTCGGAGCCGGGCGGGGCGGAGAAGTAGAGCAGGAACTCGGGCTGGTGCCGGCGCAGCGCCCGGGCCACCGCCGAACCACCAGCCGACGGCCGGAACCGTCGCCGGGCGAGGTCGAGCGCCACCGCCCCGGCCCCGGCGCCGACCAGCAGACCCGCCGCGAGGGCGAAGCCCGCCGGCAGTGGCACCGCCGCGGCCAGCGCCACCACGGCGAGCAGCCCCAGCAGAGCGGTGCCGAGGTGCGCGGCGACCAGCGGGGTCCACGCGCGCACCGGCAGGTTGGCGGCGCGCAGCTCCAGGTTCCCGGCGTCGCGTAGCGGCCCGACGAGCAGCACCAGCCCGAGCAGGACCAGCGCGGTGGCGGCCAGCGCGGGGTCGAACCCGGCGTCGAGCCGGCGGGCGTACCCGACCAGGATCCCCGCCGTGATCAGCGCGGTCTCGGCCACGCTGTCGGCCCCCGGTCGGACCCGCCGTTCCCAGGCGGCCGCGGCGAGGGCCGCCACCGCCAGCGCGAGCCCCCAGCCGGTCGCGCCGGTCAACGCGACGACGAGGAACGCCAGCCCGGCCAGGCCGGTGGTCAGGCCCCGGGCGATCAGCTTCCGGACCAGGTCACCACGCATGTCGGCTCCGCCTCCCGCCGTCGCTCGGGCCGCCTCAGCGGGCGCTGGCCGCGCCGGCCGACGCGCGGTCGGCCTGGGCCGGCACCGCCGGGGCGGGCGCCTCGCCGGGTGCGCGGCGCACGTCGATGACCTGCCCGGTCAGGTCCGAGATCAGCACGTCCAGCGAGGCCTGGGCGACGGTCTCGGCGGCGAGCAGGGTGTGCTCCGGCTCCTCGCCGAACGCCTTGGTGCGCATCGGGGTCGCGGTCCGCTCCGGGTTGATGCAGTTGACCCGTACGCCGAATTCGGCCCACTCGTCGGCGAGCGCCTGGGTGAGGTTGACCAGGGCGGCCTTCGTGGAGGAGTAGAGCGCGTACTGGGCCCGGCCCCGGGTGTAGGAGCTGGAGGTGTAGAGCAGCAGCTGACCCTTGGTCTGCTGGAGGTAGGGCAGGGACTGCCGGGCGGCGATCACCGGCCCGACGAAGTTGACCTGGAGCACCCGGTCCACGGTCGCCTCGTCCATCTCGGTGAGTGCGCCCTTCTCCAGGATGCCGGCGGTGACCACCACGTGGTCGATCCGGCCGGTCGCCTCGAAGGCGGTCTTCAGCGCCGCCTCGACGTCCTCGGCCCGCTCGACATGGGTGCCGGTGCTGGAGCGGCTGAACGGGAAGACCTGGGCGCCGTAGCGGCGGGCCAGCTCGGTGAGATCGTGGCCGATGCCGTAGCTGCCGCCGAAGACCACGATCGTGCGGCCGGTCAGCTCCTCGGTGTAGCTACGGTGGTCGGTCAGCCGGGGCGCCTGCGCGGCGGCGAGCTGGAACAGCTTGTCCGCCAGGTGCACGTCCACCGGGTGGGTGACCTTGATGTTCTCGTCCGAGCCGTCGATCACCTTGATCGGGGTGCCGGGCAGGTAGCGCAGCACCACGCCGCAGTCGTCGGTGGCGGCGAAGTCCGGATCGCCCTCGGCGCGCCGGTACGCCTCCCGGATGGTGCCGGAGCGGAACGCCTGCGGGGTCTGCCCGCGGCGCAGCGTGGCGCGGACCGGAATGTCGGTGATGCAGTCCTTCTCGTCGACCTGGATGATCGTGTCCGCCGAGGGGATGGCCACGTCGACCGCCGAGTACGTCCAGAGCGCGTTCACGCACTCCCGGACGATCCTGCCGCTCACGAGGGGCCGTACCGCGTCGTGGAAGAGGATGTTGCAGTCGCCCTCGCCGACCGCGTCCAACGCGATCCGGGTGGTCGCGTTGCGGGTGTCGCCGCCCTCGATCACCTTGGTGACCTTGCGGAACCCGGCCTTGTCGACGATCCGCTGGGCGTCGGCGATGTGTCCGGCGGCCATCAGCACGATGATCTCGTCGATCTCCGGGGCGGCCTCGAAGACCGCCAGGGTGTGCTCGATGATCGGCTTACCGGCGATCTTCAGCAGCTGCTTCGGGATGCCGAGACCGAGCCGGGTCCCGGTGCCGCCGGCCAGCACCACCGCCACCGTCCGCGAGGGCCGCCACGGCACCGGAATCTCCGGTGCGGCGTCCGGGCCAGTGGTGTGGTCCTGCGTCATTGCCGATCCTCGCTCTCGGGAGTGGGTGAACAGAAGGTTCCGCCCGTGCGGCGACCGGATGAACCTTAACGCGCCGACCGCGGCGTCCCAATGGGACGCCGCGGTCGCCCGGCACCCGATCGATGCCGTGCGTTCGCCGGGACTCTACTTGCCGTTCGCGAACGCCTCGTACGCCCGCAGCACCTCGTCGGTCGCACCGTCCATCCGCAGGACGCCCGATTCCAGCCAGATTGTCCGTTCACAGGTGTCCCGGATCGAGGAGAGCTGGTGGCTGACCAGGAACACGGTGCCGGCGCTCTCCCGTAGTTCCCGGACCCGCTGCTCGCTGCGCTTGCGGAAGCCCTTGTCGCCGGTGGCGAGCGCCTCGTCGATGAGCAGCACGTCGTGCTTCTTCGCCGCGGCGATCGAGAAGCGCAGCCGGGCCGCCATGCCGGAGGAGTAGGTGCGCATCGGCAGCGAGGCGAAGTCGCCCCGCTGGTTGATCCCGGAGAACTCGATGATCTCTGGGATCTGCCGCTGCACCTCCTCCGGGGACATGCCCATGGCCAGGCAGCCGAGGGTGACGTTGCGCTCACCGGAGAGGTCGTTGAGCAGGGCCGCGTTCACCCCGAGCAGCGAGGGCTGCCCCTGGGTGTAGACCGCGCCGCGGTTGACCGGCAGCAGGCCGGCGATCGCCCGCAGCAGGGTGGACTTGCCGGAGCCGTTGCTGCCGATCAGCCCGATCGCCTCGCCCCGGTACGCGGTGAAGCTGACCCCCTTGACCGCGTGGACCTCGCGGATGTTCGGCGCCGAGGTGCGGGTGACCATCCGCCGGAGCGCGGCGACCGGGCTGCTGCCCCCGGCCGCGCCCTTGTGCACCCGGTAGATCACGTGGGCGTCGTCCACCACCACGGTGGGGATCCGCTCCCGCACCCGCGGCAGCGCCACCGTCACGTCGGTGGAGGACTCGAACTGCTCAACCACGGCCGTACTCCTGTTCGCCGCGCCAGAAGTAGATGAAACCGCCCAGCCCCATCACGACCGCCCAGGCCACGCCGGCCAGCCAGAGCTGGAACAGGGAGGAGCTGAGCAACGGCGACTGCTCCAGCAGCGCGACCCGGGCCAGCTCGATGTAGACCAGCATCGGGTTGAACTCGACCAGCTTGGAGGCCCAGCCGGGCAGCCGCTCCTCGAACAGCGCCACGCTGTAGAGCACCCCGGAGCCGTACATCCAGGTGCGCAGCACGAAGGGCATGACCTGCTTGAGGTCGGCGACCTTCGCGCCCATCCGGGCCACCGCCATGGTGAGCCCCGCGTTGAAGACCGCCTGGAGCAGCACCGCCGGCACGATCAGCAGCCACGCCATGGTGATCGGCTCGCCGGTGACCAGCACGATGGCGATCAGCACCACCATCGACCCGAGCAGCTGCTGGAACTGGGTGAGCGTGGCGGCCAGCGGCAGGCAGGCGCGGGGGAAGTGCAGCGCCCGGATCAGGCCCAGGTTGCCGGTGATCGACTGGGTGCCGTTCTGCACCGCGCTCTGGGTGAAGTTGAAGATGAACAGCCCGGTGGTGAGGTACGCGATGAAGTTCGGGACGCGGTTCTGGTCGAGCACCACGCCGAAGATCAGGTAGTACACGGCGGCGTTGGTCAGCGGGGTGAGTACCTGCCACAGCTGCCCGAGGCGGGCGTTGCTGAACGAGGCGACCAGCTTCGCGTTGGCGTACGCGGCGGTGAAGTGCCGGTAGTGCCAGAGTCGCCGGCTGTACTCCGCCAGCGAGGGGCGTTCGCCGGCGACCCGGAGCCCGTACCGGGCGGCAAGCTGCGCCTGGGTGAGGCCGGAGTCGGGGTCGGCCAGCGCCGTGTCGGCCATGGGAAGGGCGCTCCGATCTTTCGTGACGACGGGGATACGCGCGACGATGGAATCTAGCGTGGAGCGCCGCCTCGTCGCTGCGTGGACAGTAGTCCGAAACACGTCGGGACGCAACCGTAGCGTCGTTGCGCTACATTGTTCCCCGTGACAGCCGAGACGAGTCCCAGGTGACGACCGGGAAGAGGCGGGCGCCGGCCGGCGCGGCCGTGCTCCGTGACGACATCACCACGGCCATCCGCCGCGCACTGATGCAGGAGCTCGCCGCGGTCGGCTACGGCCGGCTCTCCATCGAGGCGGTGGCCCGCCGGGCCGGGGTGAGCAAGACCGCGATCTACCGGCGGTGGAGCTCGAAGCTGGAGCTGGTGCTCGAGGTTGTCGCCGCGGCCGCCACAAGCAAGCTGCCGGCGCTGGACACCGGCACCCTGCGGGGCGACCTGACGCTGCTCTTCCAGGTGGTCGCGCATGCGCTGCGGCATCCGCTGGCCTCGCAGATCATCCCGGACCTGCTCGCCGAGGCGGCCCGCAACCCGACCATCGACCAGACCCTCCAGCAGGTGCTGCGGGCCCGCCAGCAGGAGATCGGCGGCCGGCTGATCAGCCGGGCCGTGCGCCGCGGTGAGCTGCCCGCCGACACCGACCCGGACGCGGCGGTCGACCTGATCGTCGGCCCGCTCTACTGGCGGCTCGCCATCGCCCGTACCCCGCTGACCCCCGGCTACCTGGGCACGTTGGTCGAGGCCGTGGCGGTCGGGCTCGGTGCCAAGAGCACGCTGCCGCGCCAGCGGGAGGCCCCGGTCTCCGGCTGACCGGCGACCCGCCGCACGGTGGGGGACCGAGCCTCGTGTCCGATTCCGCTAGGCTGGCCACCGCCGATTCGGCATCCGTTGGGGTGCTGGTCACCGCACGGACTACATCTCCACCCTCGAACGCTCCGACGACAAGGACGCCCCGTGCCCAACGTCGACTATGTTGCCGTCGCGCCACCGCGCCCCGCCGCGGCCGACGCCACGACCGACCGCCCCCGGCCGACTCGGCCGGCCCGCCTGCGGTCCCTGATCGCCGTGGCGCCCGCCGTCCTGACCGACGCCGGTGTGCTGGCCTTCGCGCTCTGGACGGTGCTCTACCACGCGGCGTTCCTGTTCGGCCTGGCCCCGTCGATGACCTTCACCATCTGGCTGGTCGGCGGTGTACTGCTCGGCGGGCTGGCGCTAGTGCTGCGCCTCCGGCGCCGCGGCGCCGCCCCGCCGGCCGCCGCCGACCCCGGCGCGCCGGCGGATGCCAACGTCGGCGAGCCCGCCGCCGGGGCGGGCGGGCTCGCGTACCCCCGGCGCTGGCTGGCGGTGGTGCTGGCCGCTGCCACCGTCGCGGCGGTGACCGCCGGCCTGGCCGGGGTGCCGACCGGCGACGGCCTCTCCTGGTGGGTCCCGGCGACGGCCGGCGCGGTCGCCGCGGTCGGCGGCATGCTGCTGATCCGCCGGATGTGGTCGGCCACGCCGCCCGCCTCGGCGCCCGCGCCGGTGCCGACCGCCCTCCAGTCGGGGTACGCGCTGGTGGTCTCCGTGCTGGTCGGCATCTCGTCGTTCTACATCGCCCGCAACACCCCGGACGACGTCTACTACGTCGGCAAGTCGGTCTGGGTCGCCGAACGCGACATCGTTCCGCTCAACGACTTCCTGTTCACCGAGAACGCCGCACCGGCGATGGGCTCGCAGCCGCCGACCCCGTCGGTCGAGGTCTTCGCCGGGGCGCTGGGCCGTGTCCTGGGTATCCACGGCGCGTCCGCGACCTGGTACGTACTGCTGCCGATCTTCGCCGTGATCGCGATCCTCGCGTTGTGGCGGCTGACCCACCGCTGGGCCCCGCGCCGGCCGGTGCTCGCGTTCACGGTGGCCGTCGCCTTCCTCTACCTGGTGGCCGGTGGCGACGCCGCGCTCGGCACGTTCCACCTGCCCCGCCTCTACGAGGGCAAGGGCATGTTCGTCTCGGCGGCCATCCCGCTGATGTGGCTCTACCTGACCAACTGGTTCGACAGCCGCTCCCGATGGGGTCTGCTGCTGATCGCCGCACTCTCGGTGGCGGCCACCGGTCTCACCACCACCTCCGCCATCATCTTGCCGATGCTGGTCGGCGCCGCCGCGTTCGCCATGCTGCTGGTGGGGCGCTGGAAGGAGGCCCTGCTGGCCGGCGTCGCCGCGCTGGCCTACCCGGTCGGGTCGGTGCTGGTCTCCCAGTTGCTCGCCGGCGCCGGCTCCGCGACCGGCGCGGACGACGCCTTCTACGACGCCGAGTACACCTACCGCCGGACGCTGATGGTCGGCGTGGTCGGTGTGGTCTGCGGGCTGGCGCTCTGGTGTGGCCCACTGCTGGCCCGCCGCCGCACTCCCGCGCTGCTCGCGGCCGGCGGCACCCTGGCGCTGAGCGTGCTGCTGGTCCCCGGCGTGCTGGAGGTGCTCAGCGCGGCCAGCGGCATCTCGGTGGTGCTGTGGCGGGTGCCCTGGCTGCTCGCCCTGCCGACGCTGGTCGGGCTGCTCTGCACGGTCGACGTGCCCTCGCCTGTGGCGGCCCTGCGCCGGGTGGCGGGAGTCGCGGTCGCGGCGGCAATGGCCGCCTCGTTCGCACTCTTCGCCACTCCGATGTGGTCCCCGCAGAGCTGGGTGCAGGTGCACGATCGGCCAACCTGGAAGCTGCCCCAGCAGCGGCAGGGCATCGCGTTCTGGATCAAGGAGCAGGACCGCCCGGACGGGCTGCTCCTCGCGCCCTCGGTCATCATGCGCACCTCGCTGATCGTGACCAGCCGGGTCCGGGTGGTGCTGCCCCGCGACTTCTACCTCGTCGAGTACGACCTGAACTCGCAGTTCGCCAAGGACCGGCTGCTGCTGGCCAAGTTCGCCGACGGCGCGATCCAGCCCTCCCGGGCCGAGGTGGCTGCGGCGATAGATCGGGTCGGGGTGGGCACGATCTGCGTCTACGACGGTAACCGGTATGCCCGGGACATGGCCCCGGAGCTGGGCTTCGAGCAGTTCGCCCAGCGCCCCGCCCCGGGCGCGGTGACCTGCTTCCGGCGCGGCTGAATCGGTATGCCGCCCGGCCCTCGCGCCGCCGGACCGCACCGGGCCGGACGGCGGACCAGCGGGCCGGGCGGGTTTGCCCGAAAGATGTATCGATACCCGAGCGACGCCCCGGCGTCCCTTCGCGTTAAGGTCGCAGTCACGCACCGGCGGCCGGTGCCGGGGAGGTCGGCCGCCATCGCCGTGACAGACTGCACCGCGGGAGCTCGGGCATGGGACGTGACCTGCGCGAAGGCCGATGGCACCGGACGGCGAGCCGGGCCGCCCTGGTCACGCCGGACAACCGGCCGGCCCCTGGGTGCGTCCGTCACGCGCGTCGGGTGATGACGTCGACGACCACGGGCCTAGCCCGTCACCAATCTTTAGGGGAGCGTACTCGTTGTTCGGCACGTTGACAGGACGGATCGGAGTTGCCGCTCGCGGCGCGTTGCTGGTGCTGGCGTACCTGGTCACGCTCGCCGCGGGTGCCCTGGGCTGGGTCGGCGTGTTCGCCGTCGCCGGGCTCGCCGCGGTGATCGGTGAGTTCGCCCTCACCCGCTGGTCGCCCCCATCCGAGCTTCTGCTGGAGAAGGTCGGGCTGACCCGCGGCTACCGGCAGTTGACCCGGGATCTCGGGGCCGTGCTGCTGCTGGTCGCGGAGGTGGCGCTGACCGGCACGCAGCTCAGCCTGGTGCTCCTGCTGCCGGCGGCGGTCTGGGTGATCTCGGTCTTCGCCGGGGCGTTCGCCACGATGATCGACCGGCGCAGCCCGCTCTCGGCGCTGGTCCGCAACATCGACCTGGGGCCGCTGCGGTCCGCCCCCCGCCTGCCGCGGTGGGCCGCCGCCGTCGCCGGCGACCGGATGCCGCTGGTGAACGTGCTGCTCGTCGCGGGCGCGGTCGCCGCAGCGGTGCAGGACGACGTCACCCCGTTCCTGGTCGCCGGCGCGGCGGCCCTGACGGTGTCCGTGGTGGTCGGCGGGATCGTCGCCCTGACCTGGCTGCGTGGTCGCGGCAGCGAACCGAGCCCACTGCTGCCCGCGGTGCAGCGCTGGCTGGACAGCAACCGCCCGGAGGTGACGCTCTACTTCGCCGGGCCGGCCAAGGACGTCTACCAGGCCAACATGTGGCTCGCCCCGACCGAGGCGCTCGACCGGCGTGCCGTGGTGCTGATGCGCAGCAAGGAGGCGTTCCTCGAGCTCGCCGACACCCGGCTGCCGGTGATCTGCGTACCGGCCGGGGTGGACTTCATGAACCTCGAACTGGGCAGCGTCCGGGTGGCGCTGTACGCCGCCAACGTCGGTGCGAACATCCACATGCTGCGTGAGCCCGGCATGAAGCACGTCTTCGTCGGGCACGGCGACAGCGACAAGGCGGCCAGCGTCAACCCCTACAGCAAGGTGTACGACGAGGTCTGGGTCGCTGGCCTCGCCGGCCGCGAGCGCTACGCCCGCGCCGGGGTGGGGGTGCTCGACTCGGACATCGTCGAGATCGGGCGCCCGCAGCTCGCCGGGGTGCACACGTTCGGCTCCGAGTCGGTCGACCGGCCGTTCACCGTCCTCTACGCGCCGACCTGGGAGGGCTGGCTCGACGACGACCCGTACCACACGTCGCTGGTGCTGATGGGCGAGCCCATCGTCGCCGGCGTGCTGGCCGCGCGGCCCGCGGTCCGGCTCATCTACAAGCCGCACCCGCTGACCGGCTCCCGGTCCAAGCAGGCCAAGGCGGTGCACGATCGGGTGGTGGAGCTGATCCGCGTGGCGGGCGGCGACACCGACGCCACGTCGTTGGACGGCAGCCAGCACCTCGTGGTGACCGGCCGGACACCGGCGCTGTTCGACTGCTTCAACCAGACCGACCTGCTGATCAGCGACGTGTCCAGTGTGGTGTCCGACTTCGTGCAGAGCCAGCGGCCGTACGTGGTGGCCAATCCGGGCGGCCTGCCGGAGGACGAGTTCCGCCGGGAGTACCCGACGGCGCGGGCGGCGTACCTGCTCTCCCGCGACTGCGGTGAGCTGGAGAAGATCGTCGCGGTGACCCGGGCCGGGGACGACCCGATGACCGAGGCCCGCCGGGAGCTGAAGACCTACCTGCTCGGCCCGGCCGAGGCGAACCCGATGGACCGGTTCCAGGAGGAGATCGCCCGGCTCTGCCGCTGAGCGCCCACCCTCGCCCACCGGCCCGCGCCCGGGACGACCGCCTCGTCCCGGGCGCGCGGCGGTCACGGCCTTGCCGCGCCCACCGGCGGCCCGCTCCGGGCGCCGCCGCCGGGTGGCCGGGTCAGCCGAGCAGCTCGGCGACCGCGTCGGCGACCGGGGTGTCCACCGGCAGCGCCTCCGCCGCCACCACCGCGGCCACCGGCAGCGGCCCGTACAGGTGCGGGAAGAGTTGCCCGCCGCGCGACTGCTCCCAGCGCAGCGCGGCGCCGAGCCGGGCCGGGTCGACGGTCAGCAGCGTCAGCCCGGTGGCGCCGGTGAAGTGCCGCCGCGCAGTCTCCACCACCTGGTCCGCGGCGGAGAGGTGGATGAACCCGTCCTGGCGGTCCAGGGCCGAGCCGACCAGGCGACCGCCGGCCAGCGCCTCGTCCCACTCGGTGGTCGGCAGCAGCTTGTAGAGCACACCGGGAGCCTACCCGCGGCCCGTCGCCGGTCCCGTCCGGTTTCGCCGGTACCGACCCGCTGCCGCCCCGCCGCCCGGCATGCTCGGACAGAGCAGGTCGCGGAGGGATGGGCGATGGAGAGCTACGACGAGGACTGGACCGACAGCCAGCGGGCGCTGTACGACGAGTGCTACCGGGCCGGCGGCGAGTGGGCCGACGACCCGGACACCCCGTCCGAGGACGTGCAGCACGTGATCAACCTCGGCGAGGCCGACGACGACACCCTCCTGGACGCCGAGATCGACTACCCGCCCCTGGTCGACGCGGTCGCCCAAGCCACCGGGGAGAACGTCACCAGCGTGCCGGCCAGCCACGACGACCCCGGCTTCCGGGGCTTTGTCGACGGGGCCCGGGACGCCACCGCGGACGAGGTCTTCGGCCTCTGACCAAGCGACCACCCGGGACCGGCCCTCCCGCCCCGGGCGGGCTTCTGCCACCATTCGGGGTCGACAGACCGACGAAAGGGGGGCCCGGGGTGCGCATCCTGCTGGTCGAGGACGACCGTCGGGTCGCCGCCGCGCTCTCCTCCGCGCTGACCCGGCGCGGATACGAGGTGGAACACGCCGCGACCGTCGCCGCCGCGCTCTCCGCCGCCCCCTGCGACCTGGTGCTGCTCGACCTGACACTGCCCGACGGCGACGGCACCGACCTCTGCCGCGAGCTGCGCCGGCGCAGCGCCCAGCTCGGCATCATCGCGGTGACCGCCCGGGGGGAGGAGCGGGACCGGGTGCTCGGGCTGCGCCTCGGCGCGGACGACTACGTGGTCAAGCCGTTCTCGATGGTGGAGTTGCAGGCCCGGATCGAGGCGGTGCTGCGCCGGGCGGCGCACACCGTGCCGGAGCGCAACCTGATCGAGGTGGGGCCCGTCCGCATCGACGTGGCGGCCCGGACGGTGGCCGTCGACGGCCGGCCGGTCGCGCTCACCCGCAAGGAGTTCGACGTCCTGCTCTCCCTGGCCCGCCAGCCCGGGGTGGCGGTGCCGCGCGACCGGATCCTGCTCGACGCGTGGGGCACCACGTGGACCGACCGGCACACCGTCGAGGTGCACGTCGGCTCGCTGCGCGGCAAGCTGGGCGACCCGCGCCTGGTGGAGACCGTCCGCGGGGTCGGCTACCGGCTGCGCGGCGAGTGAGGGGGCGCGGTGCGACGTCGCCTGGTGATCAGTTACCTGCTGCTGATGGTGCTGGTGCTGGTCGCGCTGGAGACCCCGCTGGCCGCCACCCTGGCCACCCGGGAGACCGACCGGGTGCGCGCCGACCGGCTCGCTGACGCCACCCGGTTCGCCTCGCTGGCCGGGCCGGCGCTGCGCGGCGGCACACCAGGCCCGCTCGACAACGAGCTGACCAGCTACGACGAGCTGTACGGGATCGGTGCGGCGGTGGTCGACCGGGACCGCCGGACGGTGGTGTCGTCGGCGAGCTGGCAGCCGGCGCCGGGCATCCGTGCGGCGCTGGACACCGCGCTCTCCGGGCAGCAGGCCAGCGGTCCGGAGTCGGTCTGGCCGTGGGTGGACGGCCCGATCGTGGTGGCGGTGCCGATCAACGACGGCGGTGAGGTGCTCGGGGCGGTGGTCATCGCCACCCCGGCCGCCGCGGTTCGCCGCACCGTCACCGCCTGGTGGCTGCTGCTCACCGGGATGGGGCTGCTCGCCGTGCTGACCTGCGTGCTCACCGCGTTCGGTCTGGCCGGCTGGGTGCTGCGCCCGGTCACCGAGCTGGACGCGGTCACCCACGAGATCGCCGAGGGCGACCGGGGCGCGCGGGTGCAGCACCGGCTCGGCCCGCCGGAGCTGCGCCGGCTCGCGGCCAGCTTCAACCACATGGCCGACGCGGTGTCGGACGTCATGGACCGGCAGCGCGCGTTCGTCGCGCACGCGAGCCACCAGCTGCGCAACCCGCTGACCGCGTTGCGGCTGCGGGTGGAGGAGCTCGGGCCGAGCCTGACCGACCCGGGCGGCCGGGCCGAGCACCGGCTGGCACTGGAGGAGACCGACCGGCTGGCCCTGGTGCTGGACGCGCTGCTGACGCTGGCCCGCGCCGAGCGGCGGGAGAACCAGCGGGTCACCGTCGACGCGGCGGCCGTCGCCGCCTCCCGGGTCGCCGCGTGGCAGCCGCTGGCCCGGCACCGGTCGGTCACCCTCCGGCTCACCGCGGCCGACTCCCCGGCGTACGCCCGGACCGTGCCGACCGCCATCGACCAGGCCCTGGACGCGCTCATCGACAACGCGGTGAAGTTCAGCGGCGCGGGGGGCGAGGTGACGGTGACCGTCCGGCACCGCGACGGCGGGACCGCCCTGGAGGTCCGCGACACCGGACCGGGCATGACGGCGAGTCAGCTCGGCCAGGCCACCGAGCGGTTCTGGCGGGCGCCGGAGGTGCAGAATGTCGACGGCGCGGGGCTGGGGCTGACCATCGTCGCGGTGCTGGTCGACGCCTCGGACGGCCGGCTCACCATGCGCGCCAACGAACCCCGCGGCCTGGTCGCCGGCCTCTGGTTCCCCGCCCCCGCCGAGCC
>NZ_POUB01000077.1 GCF_003236335.1 Micromonospora deserti | reverse complement strand
GCCCGCACAGGGCAGCACGAGCGGTCCCGCGGTGGGCGGGTACGGGCCGCGCGGGGCGGGCGGCGTGGCGAGCCGGCCGATCGGCGCGAGCGGCGGGTGGGTGGCGAGCTGGCGCAGCCGGCCCCGGCGGTAGCGGCCGAGGGCGAAGACGTTGAAGAAGTGCAGCGCGCCGAGCACCAGCAGCACCAGACCGATCTTCACCGAGAGCGCCTCCATCGCCCGGGCGGCGGACTCCACCGGCTCGGGATGCTGCATCGCCACCGTCACGTAGCCGAGATTGAGCAGGTAGAAGCCGACCACGAGCAGGCTGTTCACGGCCCGGGCCAGGCGTTCGTCGGCGAACACCTCCGCCAGGAAGACCTGCCCGTTGCGGGACAACGACCGTGCCACCCAGGCGGTCAGCGCGATGCTGACCGCCAGGTAGACGAGGTACATCCAGACCTTGATGTCCATCCCGACACCTTTCTTGAACGCGTTCAAGTCTTTCGCCGCTGAGCGTAGAGCAGTTCTTGAACACGTTCAAGTCAGGTCGCGCGGGTCAGCGGCGAGAGCAGGTACGAGCGCTGACCGGCCAGGGCCGTCCCGGCCGGAGACGGGCGCCGGACTCAGGTGGCCAGACCGAGCACCTCGGCCGCGGCCCGCCCGTTGGCGTGGCTCGCGCCGTACGTGGTGACGAAGGCGCGCACGCCGGCCGGCCGCCACTGCGCCGGCCACCCCATCTCGACCACCGTCACCGGATGCTCGGCGGCCAGCGCGGTCACCAGCTCGGGGCCGCCCGGGAGCCGGTGCAGGTGCCGGCCGACCAGCACGATGGGCCGGGCGCCGGCGAGCCGGCGCAGCGTCGCCGGTTTGGTCTCGGCGGCCACCACCCGCAGCTCCTCGACGTCGCCCAGGTGCGGTCCGAGGCCCCACGGCACCCGCCCCTCGGCGATGGTGGAGGCGGCGTGCAGCTGCACGACGAGGGGCCGGTCCAGACCGGTGAGCACGCCCTCCACCCGGACGGCGCGCCGCGCCGCGGCGTACCCCAGATCGGGAATGGCCGCCGACGTCCCGCCGGCGGCCCGGGTCCAGCCGGCGAGGGCGGCGGCGCGGCCGGCCGCCTCCTCCACCCGGCCCCGGTCCAGCCGGCCGTCGGCCAGTGCCGCGACGATCTCCGCGGCCACCCGCTCGACCAGCGCGGCGTCGACCCTGGCGCCGATGCAGAGCAGGTCGGCCCCGGCGGCGAGGGCCCGGACCGCGGCCGGGCCGACCCCGCCCGCGGCGACCGCGGCCCCCTTCATCTCCAGGGCGTCGGTGATCACGGCGCCGGTGAAGCGGTAGTCAGTGCGCAGCAGGTCCACCAGGACCGCCCGGCTGAACGTGGCCGGGCCGTCGCCGGTCAGCGCCGGCACCCGGATGTGCGCGGTCATCACCGCCCGCGCGCCCGCCGCGACGACCGCGGCGAACGGTGGCAGGTCCCGCTGGCGCAGCACGTCCACCGGCACGTCCACGGTGGGCAGCTCGTGGTGGGAGTCGGCGACCGTGGCGCCGTGCCCGGGGAAGTGCTTGGCGCAGGCCGCGACGCCGGCGGCCTGCAGGCCCGCCACCGCCGCGGCGGAGTGCGCGGCGACCCGGACCGGGTCGGCCCCGAACGAGCGGGTGCCGATGACCGGGTTCTCGTCGGCGGTGTTCACGTCCACGGTCGGGGCGAGGTTGACGGTGATGCCGAGGTCGGCCAGTTCGGTGCCGATGGCCTCGTAGACCCGCCGGGTCAGGGCGACGTCCCCGATCGCGCCGAGCGCGGCGTTGCCCGGATAGGGGCTGCCGGTGGCGTGGGCCAGCCGGGTGACGTCGCCGCCCTCCTCGTCGATCGCGATCAGCACGTCCGGCCGGCCGGCCCGCAACGCGGCCGTGCTCGCCGCCACCTGGGCCGCGTCGTGGATGTTGGTGCCGAACAGGGTGTGCCCGGCGAGCCCTTCGCCCACCAGGTCGACCGCCCAGTCGGGCGGGACCGGCCCCGGGTACGCGGCGAGCAGCGTGCCCAGCGCGAGCCGGCGAAGTCCTGGATCCAGCCCCACGTGATCTTCCCCTTTCGGTGCCCGGCGGCCCGGATGTCGTACCGGCGGCGGTTGGCGCGTACCGGGTCGGCCGAACGCCCCGGCGCCGGGTGGCCGATACGCTACGGCTACCCATTCGCAGGTGAATTTACAGTTAGCAAAGTTTACTAAAGCTAGAGGACGTGGCATGAGTTCGACCCGGCTGCCCGGCACCCCGCGCCTGTTGCGCGCGCTCAACGACCGCGCGGCGTTGGAGCTGCTGCTGGAGCAGGGGCCGCTGACCCGGGCCCGGCTCGGCGAGCTGACCGGGCTGTCCAAGGTCACCGCCTCCCAGCTGGTCGAGCGGCTGGAGGAGCGGGGGTTGGTCACCCGGGTCGGCGAGCAGGCCGGCGGGCGGGGGCCGAACGCCCAGCTCTACGCCGTCCGACCAGGCAGCGCCCACGTGGTCGGTGTGGACGTCGGCCCGGACCGGGTGGTGGCCGCCTGCGCGGACATCACCGGCGCGGTGATCGGCCGGGTCGAGCAGTCCACCCGGGACACCGACGACCCGGTCGGCGTGGTGCACAACGCGGTGGTCCAGGCGGCCAGCAGTGCCCAGGCGCAGCTGTCGAGCGTGCGGCGGATCGTGCTGGGCACCCCCGGCCTGGTCGACCCGGCCAGCGGCGACATCACCTTCGCCTTCAACCTGCCGCGCTGGCACAGCGGTCTGCTCGCCGCGCTCCGGGAGGACCTGCACACCCCGGTGGTCTTCGAGAACGACGTCAACCTGGCCGCCGTCGCCGAGGCGCAGTCCGGCGCGGCGCGTGGGGTGACGGACTTCGTGCTGGTCTGGGTGGGCGCCGGCGTCGGTCTGGCGATCATGCTGGGCGGGCGGCTGCACCACGGCAGCAGCGGCGCCGCCGGCGAGATCGGCTACCTGCCGGTACCCGGGGCGCCGATCCCGCGCGACGTGTCCCGCCGGGCCAAGCCCGCCTTCCAGCAGCTCGTCGGGGCGGACGCGATCCGCACGCTGGCCCGCGAGCACGGCTACCCCGACGACGCCGCCGGTGCGGTGCGGGCGGCGATCGCCGACGGCACGGCCGGCGGCCCGATGCTCGACGAGGTCGCCCGCCGGCTCGCGCTCGGGGTGGCGAGCACCTGTGTGGTGCTGGACCCTCCGCTGGTGGTGCTCGCCGGCGAGGTCGGTCAGGCCGGCGGGGCGGCGCTGGCCGAGCGGGTGCAGCACGAGGTCGCGGCGATCACCCTGGTCCGACCCCAGGTGGTGTCCACCGGGCTGACCGAGGAGCCGATCCTGCGGGGCGCGCTGCGCACCGCGCTGGACGCGGTGCGCGACGAGGTCTTCGGCTCCACCGTCGGCTGACCGGACCCGCGCCGGGGTGGTCCCGCAGCTGTCCGCCATACGTAGGAATTCTTCACCATTGGCTCGGGCGCTGCAAGGTCTTGCCGCGCCCGGGTCGAGTGTCGGTGCAGGTCACATGAGGTCGCGCCGGCGGAACACGGCGAAGGCCGCCACGGTCAACCCGCCGGAGAGCGTCAGCAGCACGGCCAGCGCCGGCTCCCAGGTCAACGTCCAGATGCCGTCGCAGAAGCCGTTCGCGCACAGATGCTCGTCCCAGAGTCGCAGCCGACCGGTCAGCCAGGCACCCACGTAGCTGGAGAGCATGTACTGGTCGGGCCGCCGCACGTCCAGGATCTCGAGCACCAGCCGGGCCCCAAGCTCCCAGACCACCGCGTACCCGGCGACCGCGCCGAGCGCCGCCGAGGTGTGCCGGCCCAGCGTGGCGATGGCGAAGCCGGTCGCCGTGGCCAGCAGCACCAGCAGCATGCCGCGCCCCCAGATGGCGCCCAGCGACCGCCAGAACTCGGTGTCCAGCCGCCCGGCCTGACCGGCGACCTGGCCGATGAACCAGAACGTGGCGAGGTACGCCGCCGAGGCGAGCACCGACAGCAGCGCCACCCCGCCCAACAGGGTGCCCAGCTTGACCCCGAGCACCGTCAGCCGGCGCGGGCGCCACAGCAGCAGGTTGACCACCCCGCCGGAGTTCAGGTCGGCGCCGATGTACGAGGCGCCGACCAGGAACCCGAAGAGCACCAGGAAGGCGATGAGGAAGTAGAGCAGCGGCCGGGCCTCCACGGCGAAGGTGAAGACCCCGAACAGGAAGTCGGCGGCCACCGGCAGCCGTTCCATCTGACCCGGGTCGAGCGGGGCGCAGTCCTCGGGGTAGTACGCCTCGGCCTCGGCCTCCGGCAGGACGCCCCGTTCCCGGGCCACACACCGCTGGTACGTCTCCTCCAGCTGCCGCCGCTGCTCGGCGGCCTGCATCTGGGCGTCCGCCAGCTCCGCCGGTGTCGGGCGGTGCGAACCGGCCAACGTGGTCGCCGCGGTGACGCCGAACGCCAGCACCAGCAGAACGAGCATCAGCTGTACGAAGCGGCGGGCGCCCAGCCGCTCCAGCTCGGCACGGACCAGGTTCACGCGTCCACTCCCTCGGCGTCCAGGTCGATCATCGCGGTCCGCGGCCCGCGGTCGGGCAGCACGGAGTCGTCCACCTGCCGGGGCAGCGTCGGGTGCGTCGACGTGCCGGTCAGCTCCAGGAAGACACTCTCCAGATCCGGCCGCAGCGGGCTCAGCTCACCGACCCATAGGCCCTGCTCGCCCAGCGTGCGGCTGATCCTCGTCGGATCGTCCACGTCGCTCACCACCAGGTGGTCGTCGTGCCCGGTGACCGTCAGCCCCGCCTCGCCCAGCAGCTGCGCCGCCCGCGCCGGGTCGCCCACCCGGACCAGGAACTCGTGCCGGTCGAAGCCGGCGAGCACCTCGTCCACCCGACCGGCCGCCACCCGGCGACCGCGCGAGATGATCGTGACGTGGTCGCAGATCAGTTGGATCTCGGCGAGGATGTGACTGGACACCAGGACGGTCACCCCGGCCGCGGCCAGCGACCGCATCAGATCCCGCATCTCCCGGATGCCGCCCGGGTCCAACCCGTTCGCCGGCTCGTCGAGGATCAGCAGCTCCGGGTCCTTGAGCAGCGCCGAGGCCACCGCCAGGCGTTGCTTCATGCCCAGCGAGTAGCCCTTGACCCGTTCGCGGCCCCGGTCGCGCAGGCCCACCTGCTCCAGCACCGCGTCCACCCGGGTCGTCGGCACGCCGCCGGCGCGGGCCAGCAGGCGCAGGGTGCGGTGGGCGGTGAAGTTGCCGAAGAACTGCGGACTCTCCACGATCGCCCCGACCCGTCCGGCCACCCGGGGCAGATGGTCGGGCGAGCGCTCGCCGAGCACCGTCATCCGGCCGTCGTCGGCCCGCACCAGCCCGAGCAGGGCGCGCAGGGTGGTGGTCTTGCCCGAACCGTTCGGGCCGAGGAAGCCGTGGATCTGCCCGGCCTCCACGAGCAGGTCGAACCCGTCGACCGCGACCCGGCGCCCGTGCCGGAGGGTGTGGAAGGTCTTGCGCAGACCCTCGATCTCGATGACCGCGCTCATCCGCGCGGCTCCGCGTTCCGACCTGGCATGGACCGTCCTTCGGGTGTGGTGACCAACGACACGGCGCCCCACCCTATGGCCGGGGCGCCGCCCGTGGGGGGCGCCCCCCGTGCTGCGTGATTGGATGGTCGGGTGACTGGTGACCTGATCCCCGGCGCCGCTGGCGCCGCAGCCGCACCCCCGCCCGTGGACGCGGATCTGGTGGTCAGCCTCGACGGCGTGGGCGTACGCCGGTCCGGCACGGCGCTGCTGCACGACGTGCACTGGCGGGTCGAGCTGGACGAGCGCTGGGTGGTGCTCGGGCCGAACGGGGCCGGCAAGACCACCCTGCTGAACCTCGCTGCCGGTCGTCTGCACCCCACCACCGGCACCGCGTCCGTGCTCGGTGAGCGGATCGGCCGCACCGACGTCACCGAGCTGCGCACCCGCATCGGGCTCTCCACCGCCGCGCTGGCCGAACGGCTGCCGGCCGACGAGCGGGTCAGCGACGTGGTTGTCACGGCGGCCTGGTCGGTGGTCGGCCGCTGGCGGGAGAGCTACGACCGCAGCGACGAGGCCCGCGCCCGCGCGCTGCTCGGCCAGCTCGGCATCGGCGGCCTCGCCGACCGCACGTACGGCACCCTGTCCGAGGGGGAGCGCAAGCGGGTGCAGATCGCCCGCGCCCTGATGACCGATCCAGAACTGCTGCTGCTCGACGAGCCGGCCGCGGGGCTCGACCTGGGCGGGCGGGAGGACCTGGTCGCCCGGCTGGCCGAGCTGGCCCTCGACCCGGACGCCCCGGCGCTGGTGCTGGTCACCCACCATGTGGAGGAGATCCCGCCCGGATTCACCCACGCGCTGCTGCTGCGTGAGGGCGGCGTGGTGGCTCAGGGTCTGCTGCGCGACACACTCACCGGGGACAACCTCTCCAAGACCTTCGGGCTGCCGCTGGTGGTCGAGCGCTTCGGCGACCGGTACACCGCCCGCGCCGCCTGATCGGTGACGCGGGTGGGTGCGGGGCAGACCCGGGTCGTCGTGCTCGGCAGCGCCAACATGGACCTGGTGGCCACCGCCCCGGCCCTGCCGCGGCCGGGAGAGACCATGCTCGGCACCGACTTCGTCATGGTGCCCGGCGGCAAGGGCGCCAACCAGGCGATCGCAGCCGCCCGGGCCGGCGCCTCCTGCGCCTTCCTCGGCGCGATCGGCTCCGACTCGTTCGGGGTCACCCTGCGCGCCCGGATCACCGCCGCCGGCGTCGACACCGGCCAGCTCCGGGTGGCGTACGGCACCTCCGGGGTGGCGCTGGTGATGGTCAACGCCGAGGGCGAGAACGCGATCTTGGTGAGCCCCGGTGCGAACGCCTCGATGACCGACCTCACCGAGCCGGAGCTGGCTACGGTACGCGCGGCCGACGTGCTGGTGGCGCAGCTGGAGATCCCCGCCGACACGGTCACCGCGGCGGCGGTCGCCGCCCGGGCGGTCGGCACTCGGGTGGTGCTCAACGCCGCGCCCGCGCGGTCGGTGCCGGCCGAGCTGCTGGCGGCGACGGACCTGCTGGTGGTCAACGAGAACGAGGCGCTGGCGCTGACCGGCCGGGGCCGGGAGCAGCCGCACGCCCTGCTGGAGCTGGCGCCGCGGGCGGTGCTCACGCTCGGCGGGCAGGGCGCCTGGTACGGCGACCGGGACGGGACCGCGGTGCACGTCCCGGCGGTCAAGGTCGACGTGGTGGACACGACCGCTGCCGGGGACGCGTTCACCGCCGCGCTGGCCGTCGCCTGGGGCGAGGGCCGGGACCTGGTCGACGCGGTGCGCTGGGCGGCCGCCGCCGGGGCCGCCTGCGCCCGCCGGCTCGGCGCGTCGGTGGCGCTGCCCCGGCGGGCCGAGATCGACGAACTCTACGTGCCGACCTGACGCCCGTCGCGACTCCCGATCCGCGTGCGGAGCGCGTCGCCGCCCGGCCTACGACCGGGTGGCGCCGGTGCGGAAGGCCCGGCGGTACGCCGACGGCGAGGTGCGCATCGCCCGGCCGAAGTGGTGCCGGTAGGTGACCGGGGAGTCGAACCCGACCGCCGCGGCGATCTCCTCGACTTGGAGGTCGGTGGTCTCCAGCAGCGCCAGGCTGGCCCGTACCCGCTGGTCGACCAGCCAGCGGATCGGGCTGGTTCCGGTGGCCCGGGCGAAGTGCCGCAGGTAGGTGCGCGGCGACATGTGTGCCTGCCGGGCCAGCCGGGCCACGGTGACCGGCTCGGCCAGGTGCGCCAGCGCCCACGCGATGCTGCCGCCAATCCGGTCGTCGGCCGGGTCGACGGTCACCGGCGCCTCGATGAACTGGGCCTGGCCGCCGTCGCGGTGCGGCGGGATGACCAGCCGGCGGGCCACCGCGTTGGCGATCGCCGCGCCGTGGTCGCGGCGTACCACGTGCACGCAGAGGTCCAGGCCGGCGGCGCTGCCGGCGCTGGTGAGCAGGTCGCCGTCGTCGAGGTAGAGCACGTCGGGGTCGACCTTTACCCGGGGATACCGGCCGGCCAGCAGGTCCGCGTACCGCCAGTGGGTGGTGGCGCGGCGGCCGTCGAGCAGCCCGGCTCCGGCGAGCGCGAACGCCCCCGAGCAGATGGACATGATCCGGGCGCCGGCCCGGTGGGCCCGGCGCAGCGCGGCGACCATCTCGGGTGAGGGGTCGGCGGTGACGTCGGGAACCCCGGGGACGATCACTGTCGCGGCGGCGGCCAGCGCGTCCAACCCGTACGGCGTGTGTAGCTGGGCGCCGCCCACCACGGGCACCGGCCCGGGCCGCTCCGCGCAGACGGTCAGCTCGTACCAGGGCACGTCGAACTCGGGCCGGGGCAGCCCGAACACCTCGGTGACGATGCCGGTCTCGAAGACCGACATGCCCGGGTACGCGAGCACGGCGACGCTGCGGTCGGCTCGTCGCGACATGGCGGGATGTTAGCGGAGGACGTCGGTCTCGCCACTCGTCCCGGTGTTCGACGCGGCCGAGGATCGACGGCATGACGCAGACCTTCGCCGTGCCGGCCGCCGCCCCGGCCATCGCCACCGCCCACTTCCTCGCCCGGCTGAGCGTCGAGACCGACGTCAGCGACGTGCACGCCGACCTGACCGCCGGGGTGTCCGGGCTGGTGGTGGTCGACTCGCGCGGCGCCGCCGCCTGGGACCAGGGGCACCTGCCGGGTGCGCTGCATCTGCCGACGGCCCAGATCGCCGCCCGCGCCGCCGACCTGGTGCCGGCCGGCTCGCCGGTGGTGACCTACTGCTGGGGCCCCGGCTGCAACGGTGCCACCCGGGCCGCGCTGGAGTTCGCCCGGCTCGGGCACCCGGTCAAGGAGATGCTCGGCGGCTACGAGTACTGGGTCCGGGAAGGGCTACCGGTGGTCACCGCGGCTGGGCTGACCCGACGCCCGGCCGACGAGCTGACCGCGCCCCGCACCTCGGTCACCTGCGACTGCTGAACCGACTGCCCCGACGCCGCCGGGACCGGCCGCGAGCGGTCCACGCCGTACGGACGGCGCGAACGTCCTCACTCGGCGGGGTCGTCGGCGAGCTTCTCGCCGCGCCGGCGGAGCATGCCGAGGCCGGGGATGCCGGCGACGGCGAGCTTGAGGTCCCGGGTCACGTCGAGCAGGTCGTGCAGGTCCGGTCCGACCCGGTCCAGGGTGGCGAGGATCGGCAGGATGTCGGCGGTCAGGTGCTGCCTGAGTTTGGGCAGCTCATCGATGAGCCGGATCGCCGCGGTCACCTCCTCGTGGCTGAGCTGCTCCACGAAGCGGTTCGCCATCGGCGCGGCCCGGCGCAGCGCCGGCTCGTACGCCGCCAGCAGCTCGGCCGCGGTGGCTGCGGCCTCGGCCGCGTCGCCGATCGTGCCTGCCGCCCGCCCGGCGACCGAGTCGGCCTCGGCGACCACCGCGCCGGCCGTCCGCGCCACCTTCTCCGCCTCGCCGACCACCACCGCCGCGGCCGCCGACACCTGCTCGGCCTCGCCGACCACCGCGGCCGCCGCGGCGGCCACCCCGGTGGCGTTCTCGACCGCGGTGGTCGCGGCCGCGCTGATCACCGCCACCTCGCGGACCGCGGCGTCGGCGTCGGTGAGCACCCGGTCGGTGCGGTCGAGGGTCTGCTCGATCCGGTCGACCACCCCGTTGATCCGCGCCAGCAGCGCCTCCACCCCGTCGAGCACCGCGAAGGCACGGGCGGGCACGGCGGCGAACGAGGCCGCCGAACCGAGGGCCTGGTCGAGGGCGGAGCGGGTGAGGCCGACGACCGCGGTGGGCCGGGGAAGGGGAATCGCCATGGCACCAAGTGTGCGTCGCCCGCGCCCGCGACGCCGGACGCCGCCGGCACCGGTGACGCCCCCGGACGCACCGGCCTCCCGGCCGGCCCCCGGTGGCGGGGTCACCGGTGGTCGCCCTGCTGTTCGACGGCGCGCTGCACGGCCCGGTAGATCTGCCCGAACCGCAACGCGTCCGGGGTGCGCAGCAGCAGTAGTTCTCGGCCGTGGTGCTGCACCCACAGCTCGTGCACCCTGCTGCCGCGCTCGTAGGAGCGGTCCAGCCAGCCGAGCGGGATCTCCAGGAACGGGGTCAGGGCCAGCGCGCCGACCGCGCAGCCGGCGACGATGACCAGTGCCAACTGCCACTCGCCGTGGTCCTGCGCCGACCAGGCCAACGAGAGTACGCAGACCACCGCGACCAGCGGGGGCAGTGAGAGGAGCAGGACCAGGACGCCCCGGCCCAGCACCCGACCCCGGACCGCCGCCGTGGTCCTACCGCGCGCATGCCAGACGTACGTCACCTCGGCGATCGCGACGCGGTGGCCACCCGCCCGAATCGACTCCGAGGTCACCTGCACCGCGTCGTCCCGGTAATAGAGCGTCATCACTAAGCCTAAGCACCCGCCGGCAACCGGGTGTCCCGTCGCGCGTTGCTCGGCGGTCGGGATCACCGGCGGCCGTGCCGCGCGGTGCGGTGGACGCGGCGCGAGTCTCGCCGTGTGTGCGGTGCGGTGGACGCGGCGCGAGCCTGGCCGTGCGAGAGGGGCACGCCGCGCCCTGTCGAGCTGCCCCGTCCATTCGCCCGCCCGCAGGCTGGCCCGGCACGACGGCCACTGCCCGTCCCTGCGCCCGTCTTGGTGCCGACCGGGGCGGGGGCCGCTGCCGTCCCCTGCCCCGTCTGTGCGGGCAGCTCGACAGGGCCGGAAGGGTTTTGTCGGGGACCTTCGTCCCGTGGCGGCGGACGCGCCGCTCGGTCAGGCGTCGCACACCTGATGCGTCCCGGTTGCTCGCGGCCGGGCTGTGCCGGGCGGGCGGCACTGTTGAGGGCGGGCGGAGGCCGGCACCGAGCGGTCGAGGTGGACCGTCAGCGGCGGCGGGGCGGCACCGGCCGGCCCGCTTCCACGGCCCGCTGCACGGCCCGGTAGATCTGCCCGAAGCGCAGCGCGTCGCCGGTGCGTAGCAGCCGCACCGGCTGGCCGCGCCAGCGGGCCCAGATCTCCAACTGCCGGCTGCCCCGGGCGTACGAGCGGTCCAGGTGCTCGAAGAGGTAGTCGGCGAGCGGGCCGACGGCGAGGCCGACCAGCACCGAGGCGCCGACGATGGCGACCGTGACGGTGGGGGAGCGGCCCAGCCACGCCGCCAGCGCGATGCCGAGGGCGGCGGCGACCAGCGGGCCGGCCAGCGCGGCGCCGATCGCGCCCCGCCCGGCGAGGACCCGCCAGGAGCGGCTGCCCCGCCGGTGCCACACCATGCTGATCTCGGCCAGCGGGAAGGACCGGCCGTCCACCCGCACGGCGGCGGAGGTGACCTGCACCGACCTGTCGTCGTAGTACGTGACCATGGTGGGACTCCCGTGGGGGCTGACACCAGACTACTTACCCCAACGAGCTGGGCCGTAAGGTTGGCACGCGACTTCGACGAGGAAGTGAGGGTGCGGCGTGGGCGAGTTCGTGCGGCTGGAGACCAAGGACGGGATCGGCACCATCCGGCTGGAGCGGCCGCCGATGAACGCGCTCAACACCCAGGTGCAGGAGGAGTTGCGTGCCGCCGCGGCCGCGGCCACCGCCGACCCGGGCGTCCGTGCGGTCATCGTGTACGGCGGGGAGAAGGTCTTCGCCGCCGGCGCGGACATCAAGGAGATGGCCGACATGTCCTACGTGGACATGTCGGGGCGGGCGGCCGACCTGTCCAGCGCGCTGGGCGCGATCGCCCGGATCCCCAAGCCGGTCGTCGCCGCGATCACCGGGTACGCGCTCGGCGGCGGCTGCGAGCTGGCCCTCGCCTGCGACTGGCGGGTGGTGGCCGAGGACGCGAAGCTCGGCCAGCCGGAGATCAAGCTCGGCATCATCCCCGGTGCCGGCGGCACCCAGCGGCTGGGCCGCCTGGTCGGCCCGGCCCGCGCCAAGGATCTGATCATGTCCGGCCGGATGGTGGACGCCCAGGAGGCGCTGCGGATCGGACTGGCCGACCGGATCGCCCCGGCCGCCAAGGTGTACGACACCGCGGTCGAGCTGGTCCGTCCGTACCTCACCGGGCCGGTGCAGGCCCTGCGGGCGGCGAAGCTGGCCGTCGACGGCGGCCTCGACATGGACCTGAACTCCGGCCTGGCCTGGGAGAGCCAGCTCTTCGCCGCGCTCTTCGCCACGGACGACCGGCGCGAGGGCATGGCCGCCTTCGTCGAGAAGCGCAAGCCGGACTTCACCGGACGCTGACACCGGCCCCAGGCCGGCGTCGACACCGACCCGAGGACGGTTCACATCTCGCCTACCGGCCAGTAGCGTGTGACTCCGGTCATGCGGACACCAAGGAGCGGCGATGACGGAGCGGATCGAAGGTCACGGCGGAGAGCTCGCCCTCGCGGCGCTGCGCGCGTACGGGGTGCGGGAGATGTTCACGCTCTCCGGCGGGCACGTCTTCCCGATCTACGACGCCGCGCACAAGACCGACTTCCCGATCTACGACGTCCGGCACGAGCAGTCGGCGGTCTTCGCCGCCGAGGCGGTGGCGAAGCTGCAGCGCCGGCCCGGCCTGGCCGTACTCACCGCCGGCCCCGGCGTCACCAACGGCATCTCCGGGCTGACCAGCGCCTACTTCAACGCCTCTCCGGTGCTGGTGCTGGGCGGGCGGGCCCCGCAGTTCCGCTGGGGCTCGGGCAGCCTCCAGGAGATGGACCACCTGCCCCTGGTCGCGCCCGTCACCAAGCACGCCGAGACGGTGTTCAGCACCGACGACATCCCCCGTGCGGTGACCGCCGCGCTGACGGCGGCGCTCACCCCGCACCGCGGCCCGGTCTTCCTCGACTTCCCGCTCGAGGCGGTCTTCTCCGTCTCCGACGCCGAACTGCCCGCGCCGCCCGGCATCGCGCCGATCGAGCCCGACCCCGACGAGGTGACGAGGGCGGCGGCCCTGATCGCCAGCGCCGCCCGTCCGGTGATCATCGCCGGCTCCGACGTCTACGCCGGGGACGCGGTCGACGCCCTGCGGGCCGCCGCCGAGGCGTTGCAGGTCCCGGTCTTCACCAACGGCATGGGCCGCGGCGCGCTGCCCCCGGAGCACCCGCTCGCCTTCGCCAAGGCCCGGCGCGTCGCGCTGAAGGGCGCCGACGTGGTCGTGGTGGTCGGCACCCCGCTGGACTTCCGGCTCAGCTTCGGTGACTTCGGCGACGCGAAGGTGGTGCACGTGGTGGACGCGCCGAGCCACCGGGCCGGGCACGTCCAGCCGGCCGCCGCCCCCGCCGGCGACCTGCGGCTGATCCTCACCGCCTTCGCCGAGCACCACGGCGACCGCGCCGACCACACCGACTGGATCGCCGGGCTGCGCACCGCCGAGGACGCCGCGAAGGCCCGCGACGCCGAGGAGATGGCCGCCGAGACCGACCCGATCCGCCCCGCGCGGATCTACGGCGAGCTGCACAAGGTCCTCGACCGGGACGCGATCACCATCGGCGACGGCGGTGACTTCGTCTCGTACGCCGGCCGCTACCTGGAGCCGGCGCAGCCCGGCACCTGGCTCGACCCCGGCCCGTACGGCTGCCTTGGCACCGGCATGGGCTACGCGATGGGGGCCCGGGTCAGCCACCCCGACCGGCAAATCTGCGTGCTGATGGGCGACGGCGCCGCCGGTTTCTCGCTGATGGACGTGGAGTCCCTGGCCCGGCAGCGGTTGCCGGTGGTGATCGTGGTCGGCAACAACGGCATCTGGGGGCTGGAGAAGCACCCGATGCGCGCCATGTACGGCTACGACGTGGCCGCCGACCTGCAGCCCGAGCTGCGCTACGACCAGGTGGTCAGCGCCCTCGGCGGCGCCGGGGAGACCGTGGCGAAGGCCGCTGACCTGGAGCCGGCCCTGCGGCGGGCGTTCGACGCCGGGGTGCCGTACCTGGTCAACGTGCTCACCGACCCGACCGACGCGTACCCCCGCTCGTCGAACCTCGCCTGAGCCGCACCCGCCGCCGTCGCCGACACGCCCGGTGGCGGCGGCCCGGGTTGTCCTGCTGGCTAAATCAGCGGACTGTCAGCGCCTGCCGTCGTAACGTCAGCGCCGGATCGTCGGAATGTCAGTGCCGTCGGTCAGGGTGGGTGACCAGTGATGACGACAGGAGTTGCGATGGACTACGCGATCCGCGCGGAGGGCCTGGTACGCCGATTCGGCGCCACCACCGCCCTCGCCGGAGTTGACCTGGCGGTTCCCACCGGAACGGTGTTCGGCCTGCTCGGGCCGAACGGGGCGGGCAAGACCACGACGGTGCGGGTGCTGGCCACCCTGCTGCGGGCCGATGAGGGGCAGGCCACCGTCGCCGGGTTCGACGTCGTGCGCGACGCCCACCGGGTGCGCCAGCTGATCGGTCTGACCGGCCAGTACGCCTCGGTCGACGAGACGCTCACCGGCGCCGAGAACCTGCTGCTCATCGGCCGGCTGCTCGGGCTGTCCCGGGGCGACGCCAAGGCCCGGGCCCGGCAGTTGCTCGCCGACTTCCACCTCACCGACGCCGCCGACCGGGCCGCCAAGACCTACTCCGGCGGCATGCGCCGCCGGCTGGACCTCGCCGCGAGCCTGGTCGGCCGGCCGCACGTGCTCTTCCTCGACGAACCGACCACCGGCCTCGACCCGCGCAGCCGCAACGAGCTGTGGGACATCGTGCGCCGCCTGGTCTCCGACGGGGTGACCGTGCTGCTCACCACGCAGTACCTGGAGGAGGCCGACCAGCTCGCCAGCGAGATCGCGGTGGTCGACCACGGTCGGGTGATCGCGCAGGGCACGCCGGAGGAGCTGAAGGCCAAGACCGGCGGTCAGGTACTGACCGTCCGCCCGGCGGACGCCGCCGATCTGGCCACCGTGGTGAGCATCGCCAGTGAGGTGGCTCACGCGACCCCCGAGGTGGCGCAGACCACCGTCACCGTGCCGGTGAACGGCCCGGGCGTGCTGCCCGCCGTGGTGCGCCGCCTCGACACCGCCGACATCCAGGTCGCCGAGCTGGCGCTGCGCGGCTCCAGCCTGGACGAGGTGTTCCTCTCGCTGACCGGCCACCGCGCCGACGCCGACGCCCCGCAGGGGGCCGACCTGGAAGGGACCCGGGCATGACCGCCGCCACCCTGTCCGCACCGCTCGCGCCGCCCCGCCGACTCGGGCCGACCGCCGGGGTGCGGCACACCCTCACGCTCGCCTGGCGGAGCCTGGTGCAGATCAAGCACAACCCGATGGAGCTGCTCGACCTCAGCATCCAGCCGGTGATGTTCGTGCTGCTCTTCACGTACGTCTTCGGCGGCGCGATCGCCGGCTCGCCCGGTGAGTACCTCACCTTCGCGTTGCCCGGCATCATCGTGCAGAACGCCTTCTTCGCCACCATGACCACCGGCTTCGGGCTCAACAACGACCTGACCAAGGGGGTCTTCGACCGGCTGCGGTCGCTGCCGATCGCGCGCTGGGCCCCGCTGGCCGGGCGGATCCTCGCCGACACGGTGAAGCAGGCCTGGTCGGTGGCGCTGCTGGTCGGGGTCGGGATGATCCTCGGCTTCCGGCTGGCGGACGGCGTTCTCGGCCTGCTCGGGGCGTTCGCGCTGCTGCTCGCGTTCTCACTGGCCGCGTCGTGGATCTCGGTGCTGGTCGGGGTGCTGGTCGGCGAGCCGGAGAAGGTGCAGATCTTCGGCTTCATGGTGATCTTCCCGCTGACCTTCACCAGCAACGCGTTCGTGCCGACCGAGACCATGCCGGGCTGGTTGCAGGCCTGGGTCGAGGTCAACCCGGTGACCATCCTCGCCGACGCGCTGCGCGGGCTGCTGGTCGGCGGGCCGGTCGCCGCGCCGGTGGTGCAGTCGCTGCTCTGGGCGGGTGTCCTCGCCGCGATCTTCGCGCCGCTGGCGGTACGGGGCCTCAAGCGCCGGGTGTGATCCGCGACGACGGCGCCGGGCCGCTCAGACCTCCGGGCGGTCCTCCTCGCGCGGCGGCTCGCCCTCGCGGCGGCGCAGGTCGTCCTCGCGGCGGCGCAGGTCCTCTTCCCAGCGGCGGAAGAGCTCCTGGTCCTGCTGCCGGGAGCCGTCCTCGATCGAACGGAGGAACTCCGGGTCGTCGTCCGGGGCGACCGGGCGGCGCCGTTCCCGGGTCGACGGGATCCGGCCCGGGAACGGGCTCCCGGCGGGTCGGCCGACCGCCCGCTCGCGGCCGGCGACGAACCAGGCGATCGAGCCGAGCAGCGGGAAGAACAGGATGATCAGCACCCAGGCGATCCGGGGGAGGGCCTTGATCTCGCCCTCCTCGGCGGAGAGGCAGCTGATCAGCGCGCAGACGCCGAGGACGATCTGCACCACGAAGAGGAGGACGTACAGCCGGGCCATGCGTCAATGATGACGCAACGGCTCACCTCACCACAGCCCGCGTACGACCAGCAGCGCGCCGAGCGCCGCGAACCCCGCGGTGGCCAGCGCGACCAGCGGCAGTGAGCGCCCGCCGCTGGCGATGGGGCGGGTGCCGGAGGCCCGCCGCCAGCACACCGCCAGCGCCGCGCCCCACCCGAGGACGGCGACCCCGGCGAGCACCGCGCCGACCGCGTCGCCGGTGACCGCGAGCCGGACCGTCAGCACCATGATCACGGTCAGCGCCAGCGCGGTGCGCCGCCAGGCCAGCCGGGTGCGTTCGGGTTGCAGACCCGGATCCCGCCCGCCGCTCACCGACCGCCGCCGACCGCCCGGGCCAGCACCGCGGCCACCAGCAGCAGCGCGCCGAGGCCGACGGCGAGGGCGAGCACGGCCGGGAACCGGGAGACGGGCAGCTCCTCGCCGAGCCGGATGGCCCGCTCGGTACGCGCCCAGTGGTCGACGGCCCGCACGGCGACGGCTCCGCCGAGCAGCAGCAGCGCGACGGCGATCACCTCGCGCAGGTGCCGCAGCGGCAGCGGCGGGAGGAACTGGGCGGCGGCGAGCCCCCCGGCGACCAGTGCCAGCCCGGTGCGCAGCCAGGCCAGGAAGGTGCGTTCGTTGGCCAGCGAGAAGCGGTAGTCCGGAGTGCTGCCGACCGACCGCAGCTCGCGCGGGTCGAACCACCTCCTGATCGCCTGCCACACGTCGCCGATTATCCGCTGTACCGCCCGCCTAGCCTGGACTGATGACCGATCTTGATGCGATCACGCTGCGGAACGCGTACGACAACCAGCTCCGGCCGGAGGTCCCCGACCCGGTGCCGGCCGGGGTGACGGTCGAGCGGGACGGCCCGCTGGTCCGGATCCTCGGGCTGGACCAGCGCGGCTTCCTCACCTACCGCGACCTGGGCGGGCTGGCCGGTGCGGAGCTGGACGCGCTGATCGCCCGGCAGGTGGAGCTGTTCCGGCGGCGGGGTGAGGCGGTGGAGTGGAAGCTCGCCGGCCACGATGAACCGGCCGACCTGGCCGACCGGCTGCGCGCCGCCGGTTTCGTGCCGGCGGAGCGGGAGACCGTGGTGGTCGGCCCGGTCGCGCCGCTGGCGGCCGCGCTCCCGGTCGTCCCCGAGGGGGTACGCCTGCGTGAGGTGACCGCCCGGGCGGACCTGGAGCGGATCGCCGCGATGGAGGAGGCGGTCTGGAACGCCGACCGCAGCCACCTGGTCACCGGGCTGGAGAAGGAGATCGCCGCCGACCCGCAGTCGATCACGGTGGTGGTGGCGGAGGCGGGCGACGAGGTGGTGAGCGCGGGCTGGGTCCGCTACGCGGCGAACACCGGTTTCGCCTCGCTCTGGGGCGGCTCGACCCTGCCGGGCTGGCGGCGGAAGGGCATCTACCGGGCGCTGGTCACCTACCGGGCCCGGCTTGCCGAGCAGCGCGGGCGCAGCCTGCTCCAGGTGGACGCCTCGGAGGACAGCCGGCCCATCCTCCAGCGGCTCGGCTTCGTCCCGGTCACCACCACCACTCCGTACGTCTACACTCCGTGATCATGGAGCAGCGGTTGACGGCCGAGGAGCAACTGACCCTCAAGACCGGCGCGTTCGGCGCGGTCTTCCTGGTGGCCAACGCCGACCCGGGCGTGCTGGCCCTGGTCAAGGAGAGCTTCGCCGCCTCCGGTGCGATGGCCGACAGCGCCGGGGTGGTGAAGGAGGCGCTGACCAGCGGTCCGCTGCCGAACCTGCGCCACGACTCGGCGTTGGAGATCGAGTCCGTGGTGTTGCCGGCGCTGGGCCGGGCGGTCGGGATCCTGCGCGAGAAGTCCCCCGCGGACGTGGCGACCTACCGGGAGGTGGTGCTCGGCGCGGCCGAACGGGTGGCCCTGGCCGACCAGGGGATGGCACCGGCGGAGGCGGCGATGATCGAACGGATCCGCGGGGCGCTGGATCAGCCGGCCTGAGTGGGCCGGCCGGGGCGGCTGGCCGCGGGGGAGTCCGGGTGCCGGGCCGGCGACCAGAGCGCCCGGACGGTGGCCCGGACGCAGCGGTCGCGCAGCCGGCCGCAGGCGCAGCGGTACGCGTGCACCGGTAGCCGCCGGCACGGCTGCTGCCGCGGATCCGCACGATCGGCAGCGGCGAATCCTGACATGTCGTAATACCTCCCTAATGGGGAGATTACCCGGCCCCGTGACTCTCGGTGAGCTGTGTCACTCTGGGGTCGCCGAGAGCGGAAGCTACTTGCGGGTAACATTGCGTCGTGGGCAACCGCACAGCAGCCCGCGGTTGACCGGGCGTCAACGGACGCGCGAGGCTGCGCCCCAGACCGGGCGAGCGATCGCAACACCAAACAGGAGGGTCGTCGAAGCGCGATGAACATCGTCGTACTCGTCAAGCAGGTGCCCGACTCGGGCGCGGACCGCAACCTGCGCACTGACGACAACACCGTCGACCGCGGTTCGGCGAACAACGTCATCAACGAGATGGACGAGTACGCCATCGAAGAGGCGTTGAAGATCAAGGAGGCGCACGGCGGTGAGGTCACCATCCTGACCATGGGTCCGGACCGGGCGACCGAGTCGATCCGCAAGGCGCTGTCGATGGGCCCGGACAAGGCGGTGCACGTGGTGGACGACGCCCTGCACGGGTCGTGCGCCGTGGCCACCTCGAAGGTGCTCGCCGCCGCGCTCGGGCAGCTCAACGCGGACCTGGTGATCTGCGGCGCCGAGTCGACCGACGGCCGCGTCCAGGTCATGCCGCACATGATCGCCGAGCGGCTGGGCGTCGCGGCGCTGACCGGCGCCCGCAAGCTCACCGTCGACGGCGCCACGCTGACCGTCGAGCGGCAGACCGAGGAGGGCTACGAGGTGGTCACCGCCTCGACCCCGGCCGTGGTCTCCGTCTGGGACACCATCAACGAGCCGCGCTACCCGTCCTTCAAGGGCATCATGGCCGCCAAGAAGAAGCCGGTGCAGACGCTCTCCCTGGGCGACCTCGGCGTCGCCCCGACCGAGGTGGGCTTCGATGGCGCGACCAGCGCCGTGCTGGAGCACACCAAGCGCCCGCCGCGCTCCGGCGGCGCCAAGATCACTGACGAGGGCGACGGCGGCGTCAAGCTGGTCGAGTTCCTCGCCACCGAGAAGTTCGTGTGAGAGCAGGTCTGGACATGTCTGAGGTTCTCGTCGTCGTCGAAGCCACCCGGGAGTTCGGCGTCAAGAAGGTCACCCTGGAGATGCTCACCCTCGCCCGCGAGCTGGGCACGCCCAGCGCCGTGGTGCTCGGCGGCGCCGGCGCCGCCGAGGCGCTGAGCGGAAAGCTGGGCGAGTACGGCGCGGAGAAGATCTACGCGGCCGAGGGCGAGGAGATCGACGGCTACCTGGTGGCCCCCAAGGCCACCGTGCTGGCCGAACTGGTCAACCGGGTGCAGCCGGCTGCCGTGCTGCTCGCCTCCGCCCAGGAGGGCAAGGAAATCGCCGCCCGCCTGGCCGTCAAGCTGGACAACGGCATCCTGACCGACGTGGTCGCCCTGGACGCCGACGGCACCGCCACCCAGGTGGCCTTCGCCGGCTCCACCATCGTCAAGTCCAAGGTCACCCGCGGCCTGCCGCTGGTCACCCTCCGCCCCAACTCGATCAACCCGACGCCGGCCCCGGCCACCCCGGCGGTCGAGCGGCTCACCGTGTCGGCCACTGACACCGACAAGCTCGCCAGGGTGGTCGACCGGGTTGCGGAGCAGAAGGGCTCCCGGCCGGAGCTGACCGAGGCCTCGGTCGTCGTCTCCGGCGGCCGGGGGGTCGGCAACGCCGACAACTTCAAGCTGGTCGAGGAGCTGGCCGACCTGCTCGGGGGTGCCGTGGGCGCCTCCCGGGCCGCCGTCGACTCCGGCTTCTACCCGCACCAGTTCCAGGTGGGCCAGACCGGCAAGACGGTCTCCCCGCAGCTCTACGTCGCGCTCGGCATCTCCGGTGCCATCCAGCACCGGGCCGGCATGCAGACCTCGAAGACCATCGTCGCGGTCAACAAGGACGCCGAGGCGCCCATCTTCGAGCTGGCCGACTTCGGCGTGGTGGGCGACCTGTTCAAGGTGGTCCCGCAGGCCGCCGAGGAGATCCGCAAGCGCAAGTGACCGGCCGGGCTTCGCCTCGCGGCGAGCCCCCCCCCGCACCCTGACGCCGAGGAAGAGCGGACACTCTTCCTCGGCGTCTGTGCGTCCCGGTGCCTCCGGTGCGGCGGAGGAAGGGGAGCTGATCGGCGGGCCGGGGAGCTGAGCCGGCCCGCCGATCAGCCCGTCAGGGTGCCCCTCAGCGAGCTTTCGCCGCTGCGGGCGGTGTTGCTGCCGTACGCCTCGGCGGAGACGTCGACAACCGAGTATGCCTGAAGGTCGGCATCCGGTGGCAACGCGGCAACTCGTCCGGCTGGTCGGCGGACCCGCTGACCGAACAGCGACGTGGTCCGCGGCTTGACGAGCCGGACCCTCGTAGTACCCCCGGACGCCCGGGAGATTCGCCACGGACGGGGCACCCCTGCCGCCGGCGTCCGCCAGTCGGTCTCCGGCCTCCGGCCGGTCCGGTGCCGCTCGTTAGGCTGAGCAGTGATGGCATACCTGGATCATGCGGCGACCACTCCGATGCTCGACGAGGCACTGGAGGCGTACGTCGCCATCGCCCGCGAGGTCGGCAACGCGTCCTCGCTGCACGCGGCGGGCCGCCGTGCCCGCCGGCGGGTGGAGGAGTCGCGGGAGCGGGTGGCCGCCGCGCTCGGTGCCCGCCCCTCCGAGGTGATCTTCACAGGCGGGGGGACCGAGAGCGACAACCTCGCGGTCAAGGGCATCTTCTGGGCCCGCCGGAAAGCCGACGCCCGGCGCGCCCGGGTGGTCTCCAGCTCGGTCGAGCACCACGCGGTGCTCGACGCCGTGGACTGGCTGGCCGCACACGAGGGCGCCGAGGTGGGGTGGCTCTCCGTCGACGCCACCGGCCGGCTCAGCCCCGACGAGCTGCGCGCCGAGCTGGCCGCGCACGCCGACCGGGTGGCCGTGGTCACCGCGATGTGGGCCAACAACGAGGTGGGCACCGTACAGCCGGTGGCCGAGCTGGCCGCGGTCGCCGTCGAGCACGGGGTGCCGTTCCACACCGACGCGATCCAGGCGGTCGGGCAGGTCCCGGTGGACTTCTCCGCCAGCGGGGTCACCGCGCTGACCGTGACCGGGCACAAGCTCGGCGGCCCGGTCGGGGTGGGCGCACTGCTGCTCGCCCGCGACGTAGCGGCGATCCCGTTGCTGCACGGCGGCGGCCAGGAACGCGACGTCCGCTCCGGCACCCTGGACGCCGCCGGCATCGTCGCCTTCGCGGTGGCCGTGGAGGCGGCGGTCAAGGGCCAGCAGGAGTACGCGGCCCGGGTCGCCGCGCTCCGCGACGACCTGGTCGAGCGGGTCCGGCACGCGGTGCCCGAGGTGGTCTACAACGGCGACCCCACCGACCGGCTGCCGGGCAACGCGCACTTCTCCTTCCCCGGCTGCGAGGGCGACGCGCTGCTGCTCCTGCTCGACGCCCAGGGCATCGCCTGCTCGACCGGCTCGGCCTGCTCGGCGGGGGTGGCCCAGCCGTCGCACGTGCTGCTGGCCATGGGCGCCGACGACGACCGGGCCCGCTCGTCGCTGCGGTTCACCCTCGGCCACACCAGCACCCCGGCCGACGTCGACGCCCTCGTCGCCGCCCTGCCCGCGGCCGTCGACCGCGCCCGCCGTGCCGCCTCCTTCCGCACCCCCCGCTAACC
>NZ_POUB01000076.1 GCF_003236335.1 Micromonospora deserti | reverse complement strand
CATGGCGAGGCTCCCGGTCGGGGCTTCGAGTCTTGGTCGACAGCTGTCCTACCTGGAGCCTCGCACCCATCGATCACCAGGCCTGCCGCACCCGTCCCGAGCTGCAAGATCAGCTTGGAAAAGGCTCATTGAAGGAGAGGAACGCGATGGCCGTATCTGAGAGTGTGAACCCTGTTGAGCTGCTGCGCGAGCAGATCGAGGTCGCGTCGCCGGACGTGTTGCAGGCGATGATCCGCACGTTCGCGCAGGCGTTGATGTCCGCCGAGGCGGATGCGGTCTGTGGTGCCGCCTGGGGGCAGCGCAGCGATGAGCGGGTGAACTCCCGCAATGGTTACCGGCTGCGGGAGTGGGACACCCGCGTGGGGACGATCGACCTGGCGATCCCGAAACTGCGTTCCGGCTCGTACTTTCCGGACTGGTTGCTGACCCACCGGCGGCGGGCTGAGCAGGCCCTGGTGTCGGTCGTGGCGACGTCGTATCTGCTCGGCGGCGAGTGGAGAAGCTGGTCGAACAGCTCGGGATCCGGCAGTTGTCGAAGTCGCAGGTGTCGGAGATGGCCGCGCACCTGGATGCGCAGGTGGAGGCGTTCCGCAACCGGCCGCTGGACTCAGGGCATTACACGTTCGTGTGGATGGACGCGTTGACGATGAAAGTGCGCGAGGCCGGTCGGACGGTCAACGTCCACGCGCTGATCGCCGTGGGAGTCAACGCCGACGGCCAGCGCGAGGTGTTGGGTCTGGACGTGGCCTCCGACGAGGACGGGGCCGGCTGGCTGGCATTTCTGCGGTCGCTGACCGCCCGCGGCCTCACGGGGGTCCGCCTGGTCATCTCCGACGCTCACGCCGGTTTGGTGCAGGCCATCGGTGCTGCCCTGCCAGGAGCCTCGTGGCAGCGCTGCAGGACCCACTACCTGCGCAACCTGCTGACGAAGGTGCCGAAGTCGGCGCAGCCGTGGATCGCCACCCTGGTGCGGACGATCTTCGACCAGCCCGACGCCGATGCCGTCCGCGCCCAGTTCGATCGGGTGGTGGCCACGATAGAGGCGAAGTTCCCCGCTGCGGCAGAGCACCTCGACACGGCCCGCGATGATCTCCTCGCGTTCACCGGCTTCCCGCGCGAGATCTGGCGTCAGATCTGGTCGAACAACCCGCAGGAGCGGTTGAACAAGGAGATCCGCCGCCGCACCGACGTCGTCGGCATCTTCCCGAACCGGCCGGCGATCATCCGCCTCGTCGGCGCTGTCCTAGCGGAGCAGACCGACGAGTGGACCGAAGGCCGCCGCTACATGGGCCTGGAACTACTGACCAAGGCCCGCATGATCACCGTCGACACCGACCCACACGACACCAACCACACCGAGCCGACCCCGATCGCCGCATAGCATCAGACCGGATCCCGCGATGGCCGTCTCCTACACCACTCGCGCGGACGTGACCTCCACGAAGCGGCCGATCACGGCCAGGCCGTACGGAAGCCGAACGGATCGGCCTGATCGAGGGTCAGGGCTTCCGACTGCCGCGCCAGTCCAACCCCGGGACTGGCTTGCCCTCGGCCTATCTCCCGCAGCCGACCACGCCACAGCGCGGAGCCCTCAGCCGCTCGCTGCACGCACGGCCCGCGCCGGCCCGGAATCCCTCACCGGCACCAGCATTCGCAGCCTCAGAGATGCCCTCAAAGGCAAGATCGACCCGCCCTCGATCTGCCCACAACCAGTCGTCAACGGCTGGACGCAGCCGGACTCCGCCAGACAAACGACAACGGCCCCCGATCAGCGTTCCTGCTGGTCAGGGGCCGTTGGTGCTCCTGGTGGCGGGTAGAGGATTCGAACCTCTGAAGCTTTCGCGACGGATTTACAGAGCGCCACGGCCAAGCCTTTGACCAGCACAAATTCTGATCAACATGAGTGCGACGACACGCATGCGACACAGATCCTCGCGATCTTGCACCGATGACCTACGGTCGATTGCGGCGGCGGCGTTCAAGCAGCCAGGCCAGCACGCTGCCTGCAGCCACCACTGTGCATCCGGCGAAGGTCAAGGGCACCCACCACGGCCCGTCCGGATCAAGCACCGTAGCGATGGTCAGCCATAGACACAGGACAGCCACCACCGACCAGCCCACCGGCAGCCAGGACAGCACCCGTCGAGTTGCCAAGTCCACTCCCTTGGTCCAGTTCCCTACCGCCAGCCGATCGGGTCACGACCCTAGCGGGGTAATGGAAGCCAATGGAAGAGCTTGAGGGCGAAGGCGTTGCCGGTCGGGCTGTCCGCGTGTTGACCAATCGGTGGATGCCAGACAGGGAGCGCAACGAGAGGATGGCGAGACGCACAGTCACATCGAGGGCACGCGCCTAAGCGGGGGTGCCTGGGAAGGACGGCTGCATGTTGGGTCCGAATGGCTACCTGCCTCCGGGTCGACACATCGTCACAATCGACGAGTTTCGTTCGTCTTTTGTCGAATCCTTCCCTGGATCAAGATCCAGACGGTCCCTATTTGAACGATGGCTTCAACACCGCGAGGCCATATCCGGGATTGCGCCGATCCAACACCAGTGGATCGATGGCAGCTTTGCCACCCACAAGGAGAACCCCCGCGATGTCGACGTAGTCACCTTTCTCATGGCGGACGACGTAGACCGCCTTTCGCCAGGAAAGAAGATGCTACTCGATAGTCTTTTTGACGGTCACGAGACGCGGGATCGATGGGGAATCGACTCTTTCTTTTCGCCCGTGGTGCCCCCCGGCGACCCACGAAGCTCAGCCGCGCGTAAAATGGCGGGAAAGTGGCTAAAGTTTTTCACTGGAGTACGCGAGGACGATACGCTCATTAAAGGAATCTTGGAGGTGAAGGATGGCCAGTGACTTTACGCCGCTCACTCCGGCCGAGTTGGACGAGCCACTAGCCGAAGCGTCTGCCTTCGGTGATTCCTTCAGCTTCTCGCTCGGTGCCCGAGGATTAGCTCAGATGCAGGCTGATTTACGGGAGCCCGCTCGCTCGGTTCTGGAACTGCGGCTAGAGGGAAACCCGGTAACGCGTCACGAAGTGCGGGTGGACGCGCTTTCTCGACTTCTTTCCTCCCTCCAAGAGTCAGTCTCATCTATTGCGCAAGCTATCGTCGGGAAGATTACAACGCGGGCGGCAATACCAGGGCCGCTGCGTGAAGCCACGGCGCTCCGCCTCGCCGCTACTTTTCCTGGCTCATTCGGCGCAGTGCTGAAGGGCCCCGAGCAGCATGGGACACAGCGGGAGATCCCTGGAATCGGCGATTCGGTTGACATCTTGGATGAATCTGTTACCCGCGTTCTCGATGTAATCGGCCTGGTAAACAACGGGGGGCTCGATGAGGAACCGATCGTGGACGCCGTCCTGCCATTGGGTGCCCGAGCATTCAAACACCTATCGGATCTCTCACGTGTTGTCGCCGATACTGGCATGAGCGCTGCTATTTCATGGCAGAAGCCAGGTTCAGACACACGGGATGCAGTTTTCAGCAAACCGATTGCGCAACGACTCGGCGACGTCCTGGATAGAAATCATCTAACCGAAGAGCAGACAATCATTGAGGGTCGCCTAGGAACCGTGAGCGATATCCGGAACCGGATTGAGCTACAAATGGACGACGGCAAGGTTATAACTGCCTCCGTCATCGATGAGTTGGTCCCAGAGCTGGGCCAGTTTTTCACGCAGAGGGTCCAGGGCACGTTTGAGGTAACGACTGCTCGCTCAATCGTCACCGGCACTGAGAGAAGGAGCTATCGCCTCGTCGTTCTAGCACATGCCAATGATGTGCCCGCATCTGAATGACGTGGGCCGCGCCGCGAGCGGCAGGAGCTAGGGACGGGGCCATGCCTCCCAGGCATCCGCAAGGATCTCGCTCAGCTTGGACCTTGCTGGAGTCCAGCTAAAAACGGTGTGGGCGCGGCTGACGTCGGCGATCAGCTCCGGCGGTTCAGGCTTAGGAGGTTGACGTTGAACAGTCACCGGGTGGCCGGTGATCTGTTCGGCGGTGGCCACCACGGCGGCCATGCTCGTTCCAATGCCTGAGCCAATGTTGATGGTCTGGCTAATGCCTGGGGTGCACGCGGTCAGGGCAAGCCGGACTGCGGTGGCGACGTCGGCCACGTGCACGAAGTCCCGCACCGCCGCCCCGTCGCCGTTAAGGGTGACGTGGTCAAGTTCTCCGGTGGTCGCGCGGAAGACGTTCGGAATGATCCGCGCGCGGTCGGTATCAGTAACGCCATCGACGGCCCCGGCGATGTTGAAGGGCCGGAGGATGACCGCGCCGATTGCTCCGGTCGCCGCATATGCCGCGACCATGTGCTCAGCCGCGACCTTGGACGCCGCGTACGGGCTCTCGGGGTGCGGGTCGAGGTCTTCGGACAGTGCGCCGTGGTGCTGCGACCCGTAGACGATGTTGGTGGAGGCGAAGACCAGAGAGGCCGGCGCGGTGTTCGTCCGTGCGGCGTCTAGGGCCATGAGCAGATTCAGGGTGCCGGCCGCGTTGACGTCGAAGTAACCCAGCGGGTCAGCGAACGAGTCCCGCCCGCTGGTCAAGGCAGCAAGGTGTACGACTCCGTCGTACCCGCCCTCCTGGACAATCTCAGCGACCCGTGCGCGGTCCCGGATGTCTCCCGTCACCAGCTCGACGCCGGACGGTGCGGTTCGGTCACCGCGACCCCGGGTCATGACCGTGACCCGGTGACCGGCGGCAAGCAGGTCGCGGGCTACGGCGCGGCCGAGAAATCCCAGGCCACCAGTTACCAGTACGTGCACGTCAGCTTCTCCCCAGGATCGTGCGGCGGTTTTCCCACGCGAGTTCAAGGCATCCGGCCGCCGCCGGTGCCAGCCGCCCGCTGGCGGTCAGTTCGTCGATGGTGTGCCGGGTGAACGGCAACGCCGAGGTTGGCCGTACCCGCCCGGTCTTGACCACGGTTCCCTCAGCGTTGGAGTCGACCATGTCGGCGAACAGGTGGTCATAGGTGGGACCGTCGAACACAGCGACGGTCAGAATCTCGCCCCACAGGGTGAGTGCGTCGAGCGCGACTCCGAGGCAGAAGACCCGCACCCCGCCGGACGCTAACGCGCGGTCGAAGGCCCCCAGCGGTTCCGCGCTGTAGTCCGCCGGTTCACCGTCGCCGCCGTGCTCAGCGCTGCCGAGGAATTCCTCGCTGTACTCCCGCATCATGTTGCGCCATAGGTCGAAGTCGGCTACCTGGGCGGCAGGCAAGACGCTCGATGGCTGGAACACTCCCGCCGGCATGATGTGCAGCATTCCCCCGGCTACGGCCACGTTGCCGGCTGCGCGGTTGTGCAGCACGAAGGACGCTCCGTCGTCGTCTACCCGCAGGGTGAGCGTGTCGGTTGACGGCGCTGTCGGTCGACGGCTGGGCGTGAACGGGTCGCCCACGAGCCGCCGGAAGCCCAGGTTTCGCCAGGACGCCGGCAGGATGCCGCTCCCATCGCCAGCAACGTGGTACATGGCCATTTCGTGCGCGAGCGCTTCCGAGACATCAACACCGCCGAAGTACGTGCCGGTAGTGAACGTGAGTGCACGGTCGGGCTGGCTCCAGTCGACTCCCGCGAGGTGCCACGCGAGCCGGTTCTCAAAGAGCCGGGGCTGTTCAACATCCCGCAGGGCGAGGCTGTAGCGCTGGTGTCGCCGCCCGTCCGACGCCAACGGCCGTACGCCGGCCGCAGCGTCCTCGGTCCCGGTGACGAGGGGCGCGGTTCCCTCCGGGGCGAGCCCAATTCCGAACCGTGCCAACTCGATCGGGGTCGACAGCAACCATTGCGACGCCGCGATCAAGCCGCTGTCACCTACACGCTGCTCTACGTCGTAGAGACGTGCCGCCTCACGGGCGAGCTGCACCCGATGAATGTTCAGCTTCCGCCGGACCGCTCGCCACTCTTCCTGGCTGTCCTCGGCCTGCGGGTGAGACGCCGGATCTTGGTAGATCGCGAAACCTCCGGAATCGTTCTCGGGACTGTCGCGCTGTTGGGGCGTGACGCGCTGCCTGGTAAGTCCAAGGTCTTGCACAGAGACGCCGAAGTGCTCGGCAAGGAGCTGCCGGTAGAGCGCGGACGGGTACGTGATCCCCCGCTCCCACCTGCTGACCTGATTGGCGGTTACGGCCAGTCTCTTCCCGCGCGCCACCCCCAGGCGGTTCAACCCATCCGCCACGTCCTGCTGAGTCTCGCCCGCCGCATCGCGGAGGTTGTACAGCGCGAGATTCGGGGTGGCATCCCTGGCGTGAGCAGGCACAACGGCCCTCCTTCGCTGGCGTAGGCATCCGCCGATGCGCAACCGCGCCTAGTCGATGCCTAGTGGACGACGGTTACCCGGCTGGTGAACGGCGTTCGGATGCGCGGTCGGAACTGGTGTCCTTATCGCCATGACCGACATCGACCGCCATCCGCTCTACGGCATCCGCGAGCCGCCGCACCTCGGCGTGAAGCTGGTCCAGCCGCGCGAGTACCAGCGACGAGCTGTCCGCCCGCCCTACTCCCCCACCGCTGTTCGGCGGCGTGGCCCCGGTCAGCACGGCACGAAGGTAGTCGTCCGGCCAGCCGAGTGCCTGAGAAATCGCGGCGAGCGTGCGCGCCGACCGCTTGCGGGTCGCGGTCGCCTTTTGCAGCTCACGCAGGGTGGCAACCGACACCTTGGACCGCTCGGCCAACTCCTGCTGTGACAGCGGCAAATCGGCCATCCGGCCGTTGATTGCGCTGGCCACAGCCTGCCAATCCTCCACCCGATGCCTCCCTGTCTGACTGCTTGATCCGCTGATCCTAGTCCTCCCACCTCGTTGACACCGCACAACATCAGCGCTAATTTTAGCGCTGAAATCAGCTATGCCGGCCGGATGGCCCGGGGAACGGCGGCACGTAGTTGCCGTACGCCCATGGATCGCCGGATTAGGTCGTTATTTCTTAACTCCACAGCGACAGGAATGAGTGCGCGTAGCGCCGCTGAGCAGCATCTCTGCCTTGAGCCACACGGTGGTCGACCCCGGTAGGTCCCGGCGAGCGGAGCGAGTGAAGCGGGTGCGCGCACTGCATGACTTCCCGCTGCAACGACTTCCCGGAGGTTTCCCGTGCGGAACCGACTTGCCCTCATCACCGCCGAGCCGACCGTCGCCGACCTGGCCGCGATCGACCGTGAGTGGCCGCTGATCGCGGCCGAGCTGGACCTGTTGGACGCCGAGATCACGCTGCTCTACGCCGAGGACCACGGCGGCCCGACCGCGCTGGACTGGCGGCGGTTGCGCCGGGCCGAGGCCCGCGTCACCCGCGCCGCCGAGACGACCGCCCGGACCGACCCGCGCCGCGCGGCCTGATGTCGCGCATCCGCGCCGCCTACTTCGATCCGGACGGGGCGCGGTTCGGAATCCCCACGTACTGGTGGAGGGGTGCCCCGCCCGGCTACGCCACCCGCCGTCAACTGACCGCCGCCGGCCTTCGCCCCGGTGGTCAGCCCATCGCCGCTCAGGTGCTCTGGCGTGGTGTCGGCGGCACCCGCACCGCGTACCTGTACCGGGTCGACCTGGCCGCGCCGAAGCGCACCGCGACCCCCGCGCAGCGCGCGGCGATCGGCAAGGCACTGACGGCCCGCCGCACCTGCCGCACCTGCCACCAGGTGCGGCCGTATTTCATCCCGCGCTCGCTGGGCGAATGCCTCGCGTGCGCCTTCCCCCAGGAGGACGCAGCATGACCGCCCCTGCCATCAACGGCACCAAGTACCCGCAGCCCGTCGACGAGCTGCTACCCGCCGCCCGGCTGCTCTTCGTGAAGCTCGGCGGACCTCCGTCGCGCAACCGGCTCATGCGTGAGTTCCGCATCGGTGCCCCGAAGGCCGACGAGCTGCGAGCCCGCCTCATCGCGGAGGCGGAGACGGTCCGGGAGCGCCTCGCCGCTCAGGAGTACAACCTCGTTCGGGGTGGGACCGGCGGCGCGACTGACGCCGATGTCGCCGACGCGGCCCGCCGGGTCGCGGCCGACCCGACCGCACCGGGCTACCTGCGAGAGACGGCCCGCGACTTGCTCGCCGGTGTCGCCCCGGACCCGCTGCCGACCCCGGTCATGCCCGAGCCCACGCCGCCGGCCGAGCCGGACCCGATCCCCGCGCCGGAGATCTCCACCGCCGAGCCGGTCGCCGAGGTCACGCCGGTCAGTCACCCGGACACGCCTGCCCCGCCCGCGCCGGCCCGGTCGGCGGTGGTGTGGCCGGTGGTGCTGCTGGCGCTACCGGCGTTCGTCGCGATCTGGTCCGGGTGGGTCGGCCTCGGCGGACTCACCGGGTTCGGCATCGTGCACCCGCTACCCGGGATCTGGGACAGCTTCTCCATCAACTCAGCGATCACGCTCCCGATCGGGGTCGAGACGTACGGCGCGTACGCGCTCTACGTGTGGCTGTCCGGGCGGGTGCCCGAGCGTGCACGCCGGTTCGCCAAGTGGTCCGCCCTCGGTTCCCTCGCGATCGGCGCGCTCGGCCAGGTCGCCTACCACCTGTTGGAGGCCGCCGGAGTCACCTCGGCCCCCTGGTGGATCACTACCGCCGTGGCCTGCCTGCCGGTCGCGGTGCTTGGCATGGGTGCCGCCCTCGCGCACCTCGTTCGCACGCACGACTAGCGCCGCCCGGCGGCGCGGCCACTCGGCTTCCCAACCTGCGCCGCGCCGCCGGTCCCCTGCCCACCCGTCTTGCAGACATCAGGGAGAGAAACACATGATCCCCCGCCGCGCGGCTGCCGCGCACTCCCGAACCGTCCTGCTGCCCTGCGGCAAGCACTACGCCACGTTGTGGGGCAACGCCAAACCGCCCACGACCTGCGACGACTGCCCGCCCACCAGCAGCCGCTAGCCCGCACCTCACCCCCGGAGAGGACACCCCGACCGATGCGTATCTGGCACCTGTTCAACGCGCTGGCCCTGGCCAACCTCGTGCTCATGTTCACCGCCGACGACACCACCAGCCGCGTACTGCACGCGGTCGGCACGGTCGCGTTCGCGGTGACCGCCATCGCGACCCGCCCGCCGCGTCCCTGACCCCACCCGGCGGCGCGGCCACCTGGCTACCAACCCGCGCCGCGCCGCCGGCCCCCTACCGATCTCCCGACCGTTGGAGGAACCCCCATCATGACTGCCCCTGATGAGAACCGTTTCGACTGGCAGGCCGCCGAGAACGACCTAACCGACCCCACCACCGGCGGCCCGGATGCCGAGGTGGTCGACCTGGACGACGCCCGCGCCCGCCGGGTGCCGCGCCCCCGCCCGCCGGCCGACGACGACACCGCCGAGGACGACGGCGCGGATGCCGAGACGGTCGACGACGGCCCCGAGCGCCTCGGCGGGTTGGTCGACGCGGCCGAGGACATCCCGCCGGAGGTGCTCGCCCGGCAGCGGGAGCGTCGGCCGATCCTGGCCGAGTGGGCGCGTTCGTGGCGCGGCCTGCGTGCGGCGGCGCGGCACCAATCGAAGGATGCCGGCTACGTGACCGCGTACCACGCGGTGCGGCTGCCGAAGTACGCGGCGAAAACCGCTGTGTGGGCACCGGTCGGGCTGTTCCGCGGCCTCGGTCGGGCGTTGCACTGGGCCAGCGCCGAAGAGGGCAACTGGCACCTGCGGCAGGCCGCCGCGACCCGTGGTGAGGCGGACGTGTGGCTCAAGCTCGACGCCCGCCGGCAGCGCCAAAGCGTGTGGCGGTGGTGGGTGCTCGCCGCCGGTGCCGGCGCGACCGTGACCGGGGCGATCGTCCTGACCCTCGGGCCGCCGTGGTGGCGGTGGGTCGCCCTCGCCGTGGTGGTGCCGCTGCTGGCCACCCTCGGCCGACCGGCGGACAAGCCGCTCACCGACCGGGTCACCGAGGGCACCCGGTACCGCAAGCTGACCGCCGAGCTGGTGCGGCGGGCGTTGACCTCGTTGCAGATGGCCGCGATCAACAGCGCGGTCGCCAAGGACCCGAAGGCGATCAGCTTCCCGGTCGACATCCACCGCGACGGCCCCGGCCACCTGGCCGTGGTCGATCTCCCGTATGGAGTAGAGGCCGCCGAGGTCGTCGCCCGGCGCGGTCGGCTCGCCTCGGCGATGCGGCTGCCGCTGGATCAGGTGTGGCCCGAACCGGCACCCGGCCACACCGGGCGTCTGGCGTTGTGGGTCGGCTATGAGCCGGCGTCGCAGATGAAGCAACCCGCGTGGCCGTTGCTGTCCGACTCGGCGAAGGTCGACGTGTTCAAGGCGTTCCCGATCGCCACCACGCCCCGACTGGACACCGTCGCGGTTGACCTGATGTTCCGCAACTACCTCTTCGGCGGGCAGCCCGGATCCGGGAAGACGTTCGCGCTGCGCGATCTGATCCTGGCCGCAGCCCTCGACGCGCGCACCGAGATCCGGGGCTACGAGTTGAAGGGTGTCGGGGACTTCGCGGTACTTGAGTCGGTCATGGCCGAGTACGGCAACGGCTTCGATGACGACACCCTCGCCCGCTGCTTCGCCTTCATCGAGTGGCTGTACGAAGAGTGCCGCCGCCGGTCCAAGCGCATCGAGCACTACGCGAGGCTGGGCAAGGCACCCGAGAACAAGGTCACCCCGGAACTGGCGTCGCTCAAGGGGTCCGGCCTTCACCCCCTCGTGGCCTGGTTCGATGAGCTGCAAGAGCTGATGACCAGCAAGTACGGCAAGGAAGCCGGCGAGATCCTGGAAAAGGTCATCAAGCTCGGCCGCGCGTTGGGCGTGATCATCCTGATCGGTACGCAGATCCCCGACAAGGACAGCTTGCCGACCGGCATCACCCGCAACGTCAACTCCCGGTTCTGCCTCTCCGTGGCCGACCAGACGGCCAACGACATGATCCTTGGCACCTCGGCCTACAAGAACGGCTACCGGGCGACGGTCTTCCAGCCGGTGGTGGAGGCCGGGTGGGGCATCCTGCGGGGGTTCGGCGCGAAGGCGTCGGCGGTGCGGTCGTTCTACGTCGACACCACCGCCGCCGCCCGCATCGTGGCCCGTGCGGTGGCGCTGCGGACCACGGCGGGGACGCTGCCGAAGCTGGACGAGCAGACCCGCGACGTGGCCCCGGTCGCGGATGTCCTCGGCGACCTGGCGCAGATCTGGCCGGGTGACGAGAAGGCGGTGTGGAACGAGACGCTGTGCGCGCTGCTGGCCGAACTGCGACCCGACGTGTACGGCGGGTGGGAGGCCGCGCAGCTCACCACCGCGCTCAAGCCGCACCCGCTGGTGAAGGTCGGCGACGTGGGGCGGCGCATCGACGGCAAGGCCACCACCCGGCGTGGCATCAAGCACCCCGACGTGCTCGCCGCGATCGCGGAGCGTGACCGGAAGCGGTCCGCCGGCTAACCCGCCGCGAGGGTGCTAGCGCTAGCGGCCCGTCCTGCTAGCGCTAGCACCCTCGCTAGCACCCGATCCGAATCATGAGCTGCGACCTAGCAGATAGCAGCTCACGGCCCCGTGCACCCAAAAACCGGCCCAGGAGGCACCTGTGAACCCCCACCTGACCGCCGCTATCACCCTCGCCACGATCCCCGTCCTGATCACGCTCGGTTATGCCGGGCTGTGCTGGGTCAAGCCCGTCAAACCGTGTCAGCGGTGCGCCGGCACCGGCCGCATCACCACCCGCGTCCTGCGTCGGCCGCGTGCCTGCCGGCGCTGCGACCGAGGCCACCGGCTGCGCACCGGCCGCCGCGTCTACAACCACTTCCACCGGCTGCGGGCCGAGGCCAACCGATGAACCGCCACGCCGCCGGCCACACCGAGTGGTGCGGCAAGGACCACCGATGCGGCCTCGGCGAGCACCGCTCTGACGAAATCATCGTGGATGTCGCCGGCCGCTCCCGCGCGGTGCTGGTGCGGGTGCGCACCGCCGCTGGCCGCGAGCACGCCGAGGTGCGCGTCAGGGTCGCGCTCGCGCCGTCCGAGCTGGCCGCCCGGCGGCAGTTGGTCGGGCTGCTCGGCGACCTGCGGCACGCCGTGACCCGCGCCGCGATCAGCGCCCGGCCTCGACCGAGGCGGGCCGGCTGATGGAGGCGTGGCTCACCGGCACCCGCGCCGAACTGGACGCCGCCGTTGCCGCCCTTGCTGACCTCGGGCACGTCATCCAACAGGGCCAGCGGTGGCCGATGGGCGGTGTTGATGTCGGCCGTTACCGCCTCTACCTGCGGCTGGCCGTCGCCACCGCCGCCGGTCGGCACCGTCCGGCCCTCGACACCGGCACCGACGCCGGAGGCGAGCTGATCGACCTCACCGCCGCCCGCGCTCTGCGTCGCCCCGCCTGAACAGGAGCACTCATGTCTGACCTGCTTACCGCCGCGATCGCACACGCCGAACGCGGCTGGCACGTCTTCCCGCTACGCCCCGACGACAAGCGACCCGCGTTCCCCGACCACCCCGCCGACGACTGCACCGGCCGCGACCCACGCTGCCGCACCGCCGGGCACCACCTCGGGTGGGAGCCCCGTGCCACCACCGATCCCGACCGCATCCGCCGAGCGTGGACGCACCGCCCCTACGGCATCGGGTTGGCCTGCGGCCCATCGCGGCTCGTGGTGGTCGACCTCGACGCCCCGAAGAACGACACCACCGGCCCGACCGGGCTGGACACCCTCGCCGACATGGCCGCCGCACACGCCGCCGGCATCGAACCGACATACACCGTGACCACCGGGCGGGGCGGCACCCACCTCTACTACCGCCACCCCTACGACGGACCGCCGCTGCGCAACACCGCCGGCACGCTCGGCCCGCTGGTCGACACCCGCGCCCACGGCGGTTACGTGGTCGCGGCCGGCAGCACCGTGGCCGGTCGGCCCTACCGGGTCGACCTGGATACCGAGCCCGCGCCCCTGCCGGGATGGCTGGCTGCCCGGTTGGTTCCGGCGCCGCTTCCGCCGCAGCGGCCGGTGGTGGTGTCGCTGCCGACTGACCGCAGCGGCGCGTACGTACGGGCCGCGATCGGCCGGGAAGCCGACCGGGTGACCACCGCGCCGCCCGGCGAGCGCAACCGGACGCTGTACATCGCGGCGGTGGCGCTCGGGCAGCTCGTGGCGGGCGGCGCGGTCGCCGAGGACGAGGCCCAAAGCGTGCTGGAACAGGCGGGCGTGACGGGCGGGCTGAGCTGCGCCGAGGCGTACCGCACCATCCGATCCGGGTTGGCCGCCGGCAGCAAGCGACCCCGGCAGGTGGCCGCGTGACCCGGCCTGACGACAACCGCAGTTGTCACCGCGCGCCCCAGCTCCACCCCGCAGCCGCACATGTCACCGACCACGCCGCCGCGCTGGCCGCCACCCGGACGCCCTCGGACATCCTCGCCGCGCTGGCCGCGATGGAGGCCGCGTGCCGGGAAGCCCGAGAGTGGATCGCAGTGGACCTCGTGCTCAACGACGGATGGTCGTATGCCGAGGTCGGCCGGGCGACGGGCACCACCCGGCAGGCTGCCAGCAAGGCATACGCCGACCCGGTCAACGCTCGGATGCGCCGCAGCGTGATGGGCCGCGACGACGCGGTGGTGATCGTGCCGTGTGGCAGCGCGAAGCTCGACCGGCCCGCGCCGGCCGGACTCATGTACACCGGCAGCTACCACCGCGCCTGCCGCCGCGCCGCCGACCGGATCGGCGGGCGGCTGCTCATCCTGTCCGCCCGCTACGGGCTGCTCACCCCAGACACCGTGATCGAGCCGTACGACGTGCGGATGGGCCAACCCGGTGCCGTCACCGCGCCGACCCTGTACGCGCAAGCACGCCGCCTCGGCATCGACGTGGCCGGCACCGTGACCGTGCTCGCCGGCCGCGACTACGCCGACCCGGTATCCGCCGTCTGGCCGCACGCCCGCCGCCCCCTGGACGGCACGCGCGGGATGCCCGAACAGATGGCCGTGCTCGCCGAGCTGGCGCACGAGCCGACAACCCCGGTTGTCACCAATCCCCGTTGCACCGCCCCGATACCGGAAGGACGTGCCGCATGACGCCCGCCCGCCTTCACCTCGTCACCGATCCGGAAGCCACCGACGCACCACCGGCCAGCGGCGGCCCGCTGTGGGATGTTCCAGTGCCCTTGACCGGGCCGAGCACCGCGCCGCCGCCGTTCCCGGTCGACGTGTTCCCCGCGTGGCTGGGCGACATGGTGACCGGCGTCGCCCGGTTCACCCAGACCGACCCCGCGATGGCCGGCACCCTCGCCGTCGCCGTGCTGTCCGCGTGCGCGGGCGGCCGGTTGGAGGTGGAGCCGGTCGGCGGGTGGCGGGAACCGGTGAACGTGTTCGCCGCTGTGATCGCCGGCCCCGGCGAGCGGAAGTCACCCGTTCATCGGGCGATGACCGCGCCGCTGTTCGCCGCACAGTCGACGCTCGGTGAAGCGATGCGACCTCGGATCGCGGAAGCGGCGGCGCTGCGGGACATCGCCGACCGGCACGCCGAGCAGGCCAAGACCCAAGCCGCGAAAGCCAGTGACCCGGGCAAGCGCGACGAGGCCGCCGCCGAGGCCGTTGCCGCTGCTATCGCGGCCGAGGCGATCACCGTTCCTGGCCTGCCCCGGCTGATCGTTGATGACGCCACCCCGGAAGCCCTCATCGGCCTGATGGCCGCCAACGGCGGACGCATGGCGATCATCTCGGATGAGGGCGGGATCTTCGACACCCTCGCCGGCAGGTACTCCGGTGCCCCGAACCTTGACCCCTACCTCAAGGGCCATGCGGGGCAGCCGATGAGCAACGAACGGCAGACCCGCGAGGGAGCCTCAGTCGACAAACCCGCGCTGACCGTGTGCGTCATGGCGCAACCGACCGTGCTGCGGAAATTCGGCGGGAACGCCGACCTCGCCGGGCGCGGCCTGCCGGCCCGGTTCCTGTTCGCCCTACCCCAATCCCTCGCCGGATACCGGCTGGTCGACACGGAGCCGGTGCCCGAGGCGGTGACGGCCGGCTACCGGCACCGGGTACACGACCTGGCCGCCACCCTCGCCGAATGGGAAGACCCCGCCGTGGTCACCCTCACCCCCGAGGCCGGGCGGGTGCGGCTGGCCGCCGCTCAGGAGGTGGAGGCACAGCTACGCCCCGGCGGGACGCTGCACGACATGCGGGAATGGGGCAACAAGCTCTCCGGCGCAACGCTGCGCCTGGCCGGGTTGCTGCACGTCGCCCACCACCCCGCCGACGCGTGGCGACGCCCCATCGACGCCGACCGAACGGCCGACGCGGTGAGGCTGGCGGAGTTCTTCGCGGCGCACTACCGGGCGGCGCTCACCACGATCGGCAGCGACGCCGCGATGGAGAACGCCCGGTACGTGCTCGGGGTGCTCACCAGCAAGGGCATGACCACGTTCACCCGCCGGGAGGCGCACCGCCGGGTAGCTCGCAAGCTGCCGAAGTCCGACGAGGTGACCGCCGTGCTCAACGAGCTGATTGCCCTCGGGTGGGTCCGCAACGGGCCGGACGGCCGCTACGAGCTGCACCCCCGCGCCGCCGGAGGGGACCCCGGAAGCGCTGACACGCTGACAATCGCCGCGACTGGCGACGTTTCCGCAGCTCAGAGCACCCGGGAAGGTGTCAGCGGCCCGTGCTGACAGGTGCTGACAGGCGCTGACAATCCCCGCCGACGCCCGTGAGGTGTCAGCGCTGTCAGCGCCTGTCAGCGCACCCCGCTGACACTTCGCACCCTCGCTGACCTGGGGAAACGTCACTAGCAAGCCCTGCTGTCAGCGTGTCAGCGCTTCCCGGCCTCCCGCCGCCGAGTGTCGGCATCGACCGCCGGGCCGACCGCCCCGGAAACGGCCCGCTGAGACCCCCCGAGAGCGCCAGGCCCTACGCCTACACCAGGACGCCCCGGATCTTGCCTCTACGGCGCTCTCGGCGGGCCGCGCTACGCCCTCCTGCCGCATCGCCTAGCCGACCCTCCACACGCGACCCGCGCCGACCGGAAGGCCCTCACCGTGCGAATCAGGCTGCACGGCACCCCCGCTGAAACAGCCGCAGCGCTCGACGCCATCGCCCGCGTGCTGCACATCCACCAGGTCAGCCGCCCCTACCCCGACCGCCGATCCCCGCTGTTCCAGCGCATCTACCTCCATGCCACCCCGAGGGAGGACACCCGCCCATGACCAGCCGCCGAACCCCCACCGGGAACCTGCTTTCCCTCGCCGAAGTCCTGGACGAACTGCGCGTACCCCGGTCGACCTTCTTCCGCTGGAAGGCCACCGGCCGCGCACCCCGAACGATCAAGTACCCGAACGGCAGCCTGTACGTCCGCCGCCGCGACCTGGACAACTGGCTCAACGACCACGAAGAGGCAGCATGAGCAGCACCTACGACGTACGCGTACACGGCATCCTCAAGAACCAACTCACCAAGGGCTACTCATACGTTGTCCGTTGGAAGGTGGCGGGCGAGCCGTTCCGGAAGACGTTCGCAACCCGCGCCCTAGCCGAGAGCTTCCGGTCAAAGCTGGTGGTGTCGCAGCGGGAAGGCGTCGCGTTCGACAAGGCCAGCGGACTGCCCGAGCCCATGGCCCGCGCACTCAACGCCCGTTCGTGGTACGAGCACGCAGTGGCCTACGTCGACATGAAGTGGCCCCGCGCGTCGGCGAAGCACCGTAAGGGCATCGCCGAGACGCTGGCCACCGTCACACCGGCTCTGCTATCGACGGACCGGGGCGTACCCAGCGACAAGGCTCTACGGGCCGCGCTCTACGGGTGGGTGTTCAACAAGGCTCGCCGCGACGCTGGCGACCCGCCCGTTCACCTGGCCGCCGTCGTGCGCTGGCTCAAGGCGAACACCGTCGATCTGACGGCGGTCGCCGACGCCGCCTTGGTGCGGAAGGCGCTCGACACGCTCGCTCTCCGGATGGATGGTGCCCCCGCCTCGGCGAGCACGATTGCCCGTAAGCGGGCAGTCTTCTCCGGCGCTCTCAAGTACGCCGTCGAGCTGCGACTACTCGACACGCATCCGATGGCCCTGGTGAGCTGGGCTGCCCCGAAGACGGCCGATGAGATCGACCGGGGAGCGGTGGTCAACCCCGATCAGGCGCGAACACTGCTCGCCGAGGTGGGCCGTACTAAGCCTGAGTTGGAAGCGTTCTTCGGATGCATGTATCACGCCGCCCTACGCCCTGAAGAGGTTCTTCACCTGCGCGAAGACGAGTACGAGCGGCCCGCCGAGCCTGACGGGTGGGGCGTACTGCACCTGACCGGCTCGACCGTGGCCGTCGGCCGAGACTGGGGCGACGGTGACGACACGGCCGAGGATCGCGGGCTCAAGCACCGGGCAAAGTCGGCCACGCGAGATGTGCCGGTGCCGCCGCCGCTTGCGCGGCTGCTCGACCGCCACGTCAAGGAGTACCCGCCCGGATCGAACGGCAAGCTGTTCGTCACCCGACGCGGCCCCGGTGGCCGGTACGTGCCGACCGCCGGCCAGCCGATCCCGAACAACACCTACGGAAAGGCGTGGCGCGACGCGCGAGCAAAGGTGCTCACCCCGGCACAGCAGCGCTCACCGCTGGCCCGGCGACCGTACGACCTGCGGCACGCCGCCGTGTCGCTCTGGCTCAACGCCGGGGTGCCCGCTACCCAGGTCGCCGAGTGGGCCGGGCACAGCGTGCACGTCCTCATGCGGGTCTACGCGAAGTGCGTTTACGGCCAGGAGGAAGCCGCCCGCCGACGAATCGAGGCGGCCCTGAGAGAGGTGAGGCATGCCCCTTCAACTGGCTAAGCCATGCCTTAGGTCCTTGTGCATAGCGATGGTCAGGCCGGCGAGTGCGAGTGTCACTTGCTTCACGTCGCCCTTCTGCCCTTGCCTCGTGAACTCGCCTATTGCGTCGACCGCCTTCGAGTACTCAGCCGACATAGCCGAACCGGCCAGAAGGGCGATTTCGGAGCGAAATCGACCAATCGCCATGAAATGAGAGAGTTGCTTGTCTTGCAGTTCAAGAATCTCGGTCCGCTTTTCAGAGGATTGTTCAGCTTCACCCTCAAGCGATGTTCGTCGGATGGACAACTCGACCGCACTTGTAAAGACATCGAGGGTCTTAATGTAAAGAGCTTGCTTGTCCATCCGAAGCTGGCGGCGGGCCTCACTATCAAGCTGGTGACCTAGAACCCGCTCCTGGCTCCTGCGAGCGGAAGCCGCCGTCCACACACTTCCGAAGATGCCCGCGAGACCTACGGCCCCGGTCGTCACCGGAGACAACCACTCCCATGCCACAGGCTCATGGTGCCGCCCCCTAGCAAGTCGTCCGGGCCGGCGACACGTATACGACACGGCCAACGAGATCGAGCGGGCTGGAGCGGGACCAAGCGAGACTCACAGAAGAGGCCCCTGACCGGCGTTCACGCTGGTCAGGGGCCTCTTCGTGCACCTGGTGGCGGGTAGAGGATTCGAACCTCTGAAGCTTTCGCGACGGATTTACAGTCCGCTCCCATTGGCCGCTCGGGCAACCCGCCAGGGCACCACACCGCACCGGGTCGCGACGCGGCGGCGACTGCAAGGATAGCGGCTGTCCCCGGCACAGGTGCAAGCGGGTACCGTCAGGGGGTCGTACCGCTGGTCAGCGGGGGACATAGGACCACAGACCGCCGGACAGCAGGAGCATGAGTATGGCAGCGAACCCGTCGTTTGACATCGTGAGCAAGGTCGACCGCCAGGAGGTCGACAACGCCCTCCGCCAGGCGGAGAAGGAGCTCGCGACGCGGTTCGACTTCCGGGGTACCGGCGCCGAGATCTCCTGGTCGGGCGAGGAGGCCATCAGCCTCCAGGCGGAGACCGAGGAGCGGGTGCGGGCCGCGCTGGAGGTCTTCAAGGAGAAACTGGTCAAGCGGAACATCTCGCTGAAGTCCCTGGACGCCGGTGACCCGCGGCCGTCGGGCAAGGTCTTCAAGGTCGACGCCAAGATCATCCAGGGGATCGACTCGGACAAGGCCAAGGCGATCAGCAAGAAGATCCGCGACGAGGGCCCGAAGGGCGTCCAGGCGCAGATCCAGGGCGACCAGTTGCGCGTCACCGGCAAGAAGAAGGACGACCTCCAGGCCGTCATCGCCCTGCTCAAGGGCGAGGACTTCGGGGTCGCCCTCCAGTTCACCAACTACCGCTGACGGCGATCGGCCGGTCCGGACCACCGGGCCGGCCGACCCTACCCCGCCCGCAGACCGGTCGGCCCTCCCACCGGCACCGCGGCCACCGGCGGGCCGGCTGGGCCACGGCGGCCGGCCACCGACTACCGGGCGAAGATCAGCAGCAGGATCACCGTCAGAATCGCGCTGATCAGCAGCGAGCCCAGGCAGCCCACCCGGTTCGAGAAGAAGACGAACATGCCCTCCGGGTACCCGCCCGACGGCGGATTCAGACCATGCCGGGGGTACCGCGGCCGGTCAGACGGGGACGGGCTCGTCGGCGCGTACCGCGGAGGTCTCCGCGCGGGCGATGGGGCCGGCGGGCAGGCCGGCGACCGCGGCCCCGACGGCGACCGCGCTCCCGGCGAAGAGGAACGCCCAGGACACGCCGGCGGCGTGGTCGACGATCAGGCCGGCGATGGCGCCGCCTGCCGCGCTCGCGCCGACCGACATGGTCACCACCCAGGTGTACGCCTCGTTCAGCATGCTGGTCGGGGAGATCCGCCCGATCAGGGTGTTCTCCAGGGTGAGCGCGGGTGCGATCGTCGCGCCCCCGATCACCAGCGCGGTGCCCAGCGCCGCCGGGGTGGGCATCACCGCGAAGACGGCGAAGCTGGCCGCCACCGCCGCGAGCAGCAGGGAGAACTGGCGGGTCATGTTCCGCGCCGGCTTGCGGACACCGAACCAGACTCCGCCCAGCGCGCTGCCGACACCCCAGACGGCCAGCAGGATCCCGGCGAGGCTGTCCGGGTCGTCGGAGGTGTAGTCGGAGGCGAATGCGGGCACGATCACCCCGGCGGCGCCGAAGGCGATACCGAGGCTGGCGACGCAGAGCAGCAGCGCCGGGAAACCGGCGACCCGCAGCGGGCCGAGCCCCCGGGCGTGGTGCTCGCGCGGGTGGGGGCGCCAGCCGCGCATCACCCGCCCGAGCGCCACCGCCGTGGTCCCGAGGAGGGTGACCACCGCCGCGCCGACCAGGGCCGCCGCCGCGTCGGCGACCAGCACGAACCCGGCGACCAGCAGTGGGCCGAGCACGAAGACGGTCTCGAACAGGGTGGTTTCCGCGGCCAGCGCGGTGTTGCGCAGGTGCCACCGGCCGGAGGCGGGCGAGGTGAGGTCGTTCCAGGCGCCGCGGATGGCGGCGGTCAGCGGCGGGTAGGTGGCCCCGGCCACGCCCGCCGTTACGAGGACCAGCGCCAGGCTGGCTGCCCCGGTGCGGGTGGCCCAGAGCAGCCCGAACAGGGCGAGCGGGTGGGCGACGGCGGTGCCGAGCAGCACTGGGCTGGGGCCGATCCGGTCGGCGATCCGCCCGGCGACCGGGCTGAGCGCGGCGCCGGAGAGGGCGTAGATGCCCCCGGCGACGGCGGCGAGGGAGTAGCGGCCGGTGACCTGCTCGACCACGAGCAGCAGCGCCAGCGGGGTCATGCCGATCCCGAGCCGGCCGATGATGCCGGTGATCAGCAGCATCGGCGCGCCGGGGATCCGCCAGACGCCCAGGTACTGGCGCAGTGCGGCCACCGTGAACCTCCAGGGGTGTAATGGGCGGGAGACGTTTCGACCCTAACGCCCGCGCCCGCGCCGGAGAACCGGTTTGTGCCCGCGCACACGGCCGCGCCCGCGTCCGGCGAACCGGACGCGGGCGCGGTCGGTGATCAGTGGGTCAGCGCTGGAACCGTACCGGGCCGGCGCTGGCCGCCATCCGCTCCAGGCGGGCGACCCGCTCCTCCATCCGTGGGTGGGTGGAGAAGAGCGCGGCCACGCCGCCGCCCCGGAACGGGTTGTCGATCATCAGGTGGGCGGTGCTGGTGAGCTGCCCCTGGGCCGGCAGCGGCCGGCGCTGGGTGCCCATGTGGATCTTCCGCAGGGCGCTGGCCAGGGCCAGCGGGTCCCGGGTCAGCCGGGCGCCCGACTCGTCGGCCTGGAACTCCCGGCTCCGGCTGATCGCCAGCTGGATGATCGTCGCCGCGATCGGGCCCAGGATGATGGTGAGCAGCAGCACCGCCGGGTTCGGGGCGTCCTCGTCGTCGCCACCGCCTAGCGGGATGAACCAGGCGATGTTGGCCAGCAGGGTGATGATGCCGGCCAGGCCGGCGGCCACGCTGGAGATGAGGATGTCCCGGTTGTAGACGTGCGACAGCTCGTGCCCGATCACCCCGCGCAGCTCGCGGTAGTCGAGGATCTCGGTGATCCCCTGGGTGACGCAGACGGCCGCGTTCTGCGGGTTCCGCCCGGTGGCGAACGCGTTCGGCTGCGACGTCGGGCTCACGTAGAGCCGGGGCATCGGCTGGCCCGCCTCGGTGGCGAGCTCGCGCACCATCCGGTACAGCTCGGGGAACTGGGCCTCGCTGACCGGTTGCGCCCGCATCGAGCGCAGTGCGAGCTTGTCGGAGTAGAAATAGGTGACGCCGTTCATCAGCAGCGACGCGACGACGGCGATGACCAGGCCGCCACTGCCGCCGAACCAGTAGCCCACCGCCAGGATCAGCGAGGTGAGCAGGCCGAGCAGCGCGGCGGTCTTGAGACGGTTGTGATGCACGGTCACTCCTTCGGTGCACGGATCGTGCGGGATCCGCTGACCGGTTCAACAACACCGGTACCCCTCAACCATCCGCCTCATGGCTGTGAGTTCGCTGGGAGCGTGACCAGCCGGCTCCGGGTCAGCGGGCGGCGAGGTCGAGCACGAGCTGCGGAGCGACGCCGATCACCAGGGCGACGGCCGTCGCCGTGGCCAGGACCACGCCGACCATCCCGCCCGGGACGGCGGTCGCCGGGACGGGGGCGGTCGGCGTCGCGGCCGTCGGGACGGCCCAGAGGGCGGCGGTGACGCGCAGGTAGTAGGCGAGGCCGAGCACCGCGTTCACGGCCACTACCACGGCGAGCCAGCCGGCGCCGCCGTCCAGCAGCGAGCGGACCACGGTCACCTTGGCGAAGAGCCCGGCCAGGCCCGGCGGCAGGCCGGCCAGCCCGACCAGCGCCAGCCCGAACGCCGCCGCCCGCCAGGGTTGCCGCCGCGCCGCGCCGCGCAGGTCGTCGAGGCTGCCGCCGTCCGCGTCCGCCGGGCGCAACGCCACCACACCCGCGAAGGCCCCCAGTTCCAGTACCACGAAGAAGACGGCGTACGCCACGGCGGCGGCGTACGCGGCGGTGCGGGCGTCGCCGGTG
>NZ_POUB01000075.1 GCF_003236335.1 Micromonospora deserti | reverse complement strand
GGCCAAGGCCGGCCCCGTCGCCGAGCAGCCGACCGCGCCCGCCGTGGCGCCGGTAGCGCTGGCCGGGGGTGCGGCCAGCCCCCGCCCCGAGCCGCTCAGCGAGCCCGACGCCGGCTCCGAGCCCGGTGCCGACGGCGCCCTGCCCACCCGCTCCCGGGGGCGGAGCCTGCCAGCGGCCGTACCGGCCGTGGAGGACGGGCTGCCGCCCCGGCCACGGCGCTGGTCGGAGCAGCCGGCGTTGGACGGGCCGACCTTCCCGACCGGATTGCCGGTGGCCACCGCCCGCTCCGGTGTGGACGGCGAGACCGACGTCGTGCCGGGCGCGGGAGCCGCCCGGCCGGACGTCGAGGCGCCGGCGCCCGCCGGGCCCCCACCTGGGACCGGCGGGGAACCGGGCCGCACCGACTCCGGGCTGCCGGTGCGGGTGCGGCAGGCCAACATCGTGCCCGAGCTGCGTGACGAGCCGACCGCCAGCGAGGACGACGACGAGGACACGGTACGCCCGCCGGAGCAGGTGCGCCGGATGATGAGCTCTTACCAGACCGGCACCCGGCGCGGGCGGACGGACGCCGCGCGGCTGCTCGGTGGCGCCGGCCCTCGGCCGGAGCCCGGGCAGGGACCCGACGCCGGTGACCAGCAGGCAACCTGAGGCACCGTCGGCGCCGCGATGACTCGCTCGCAGCGTGACGGTCAGCCGGGACGAACAACGGCGACAGCCGGGGGAGAAGAGGACGACGAGTGGCCCAGAAGACGGCTTCGAGTGCCGACCTGACGTGGTTGCTGGATGATCTGGTCGGCCGGGTGAAGCAGGCCGAGCATGCGGTCGCGCTCTCGACGGACGGCCTGCTGATGGCCTCCTCGCGAGGGCTCAGCCGGGATGACGGGGAGCACCTCGCGGCGATGGCGGCCGGTATCCAGAGCCTGGCCCGGGGCGCGGGCAAGCGCTTCGGCGGCGGGCAGGTTCAGCAGACCATCATCGAGATGCAGTCGTCGTTCCTGTTCGTCACAGCGGCCGGGCGCAACGCCTGTCTCGCCGTCCTGGCCAGTGAGGACGCCGACGTCGGGTTGATCGCCTACGAGATGGCGATGCTGGTCACCCGGGTCGGCAAGCACGTGGCCGCACCGACGCGGACCGCCGATCAACCGACCGGCGAGAAGTAGCCGCGATGACGGTCCAGGGGGAGCCCGCGGAGCAGCAGTGGGTCGACGACCACGCGGGTCCCGTGGTGCGCCCGTACGCGGTGACGCGGGGCCGGGCCCGGCCGGTCACCGGCACCTTCGACCTGATCTCCCTGGTGACGGCGACCCGGGCCGACGTGACCCCGGAGGTCGGACTGGGCCCGGAGCACCTGGCGATCGTCGGGCTCTGCCAGCGGGTGCAGTCCGTCGCGGAGATCGCCGCCCACCTGGACCTGCCGGTGGGCACCATCCGGGTCCTGCTCGGTGACCTGGTGGCCCGCAACCTGGTGCAGGTGCGCGAGCCGCGCACCACGGCCGGCCTTCCCGACAACAGCGTTTTCGAGGCGGTTATCAATGGACTACGGGCCCTCTGAGCGGCCGGCGGGAGCGACCCCACTGCCCACCGCGATCAAGATCCTGATCGCGGGTGGCTTCGGTGTGGGCAAGACCACCATGGTCGGCGCGGTCAGCGAGACCCGCCCGTTGCGTACCGAGGAGGTGCTGACCGAGTCCGGCGTCGGCATCGACGACCTGTCGGGAGTGGAGGGCAAGACCACCACCACGGTGGCGATGGACTTCGGTCGCATCACCATCAGCGACGACCTGGTGCTCTACCTCTTCGGCACCCCCGGCCAGGACCGCTTCTGGTTCGTCTGGGACGAGCTGGCGCTCGGGGCGCTCGGTGCGGTGGTGCTGGCCGACACCCGGCGGCTGGCCGACTGCTTCCCGTCGATCGACTACTTCGAGGGGCGTGGCACGCCGTTCGTGGTGGCGGTGAACTGCTTCGAGGGTGCCCGGCGGTACCGGCTCGACGAGGTGCAGGCGGCGCTGAACCTGGACCCGGGGGTGCCGGTGTTGCTCTGCGACGCCCGGCAGCGGGAGTCGAGCAAGGAGGTGCTCATCACCCTGATGGAGCACGCCATGAAGACCCGGGACGCCCGCCGGCGCGCCGCCGCAGCCGACTAGCCTGCGGCGGGCGACCGAGTCGTCCGCCACGCCCGTCGCGGTGTTCCGACGCCGCCGCGCCATGCTAGCCAGGCCAATTGATTGACTTCGATCAATTGGCCTGGCTAGCATGGCATTGGAAAGCGCTTTCCGACCTCCATCACCCGGCTGATCGCCGGAGCCGGTCGCAACCCTGGCGCGAACCCGTCCCCCTTCGCGTCCAGTCACGCGAGGCCGTGCCCCGGCACCGCCGGCGTCGTGCGCCGGCCCCGGCGATCCGCCCTCCGAGAAAGGCGGAACGATGCTCCCGACCCGCACCCCGACCGGGCCACCGCGGTCCGGGCGTCGTCGGCGTCTCCTCGCCGCCGTCAGCCTGGCCACCGCGCTGCTGGCGCCGGCCGCGCCGGCCGGCGCCGCGCTCTCGCCCACCGCCCCGGCCCCGCCCCAGTCGGCCGCAGCGGGCGGCGGTGCCGCCGCGCCCGCGGCGACGGCCGACGGCTTCGCCAGCGTCCACGCCCTCGGCCAGAACGGCACCACCGGGGGCGTGGGCGGGCCGACCGTGACCGCGACCAACACGGCGGACTTCCTGGAGTACATCGACACGGTGGGCCCGCTGATCATCCAGGTCACCGGGCGGATCGCGATCACCAGCAAGCAGGGGGTACGCCCGAACAAGACCATCATCGGGGTCGGCAACGCCGAGATCACCGGCGGCGGGCTGGACTTCTACCGGTCGTACAACGTGATCGTCCGCAACATCACCTTCACCGACGCCGAGGACGACGCGATCAACATCGGGCGCGACTCCCACCACATCTGGATCGACCACAACCGGTTCCGGGGCGCGGTCGACGGCTCGGTGGACGTCGTCCGCGGCGCGGACTACGTCACCGTGTCGTGGAACCACTTCGACCACTCGGACAAGTCCATGCTGATCGGTCACTCCGACGGTTCGGCCTCCACCGACGTCGGCCGCCTGAAGGTCAGCATCCACCACAACTTCTTCGACAACAGCCGCCAGCGGCACCCCCGGGTCCGCTTCGGCGAGCCGGTGCACGTCTACAACAACTACTTCCTCGGCAACGTGCTCTACGGCGTCGCCTCGACGGAGAACGCCGGCGTGCTGGTGGAAGGCAACTACTTCCGGGACGTGCCGCATCCGATGTACTCGGCGAGCGGCTACGCCGACAGCGGGCCGGGCCGGGCAGTGCAGCGCCACAACGTGTACGTCAACTCCGGCGCGCCGGAGACGAACGGCACGGTGGCCGAGCCGCGCAACTACTACCCGTACACCCTCGACCCGGCGGCGGACGTGCCCGCCCTGGTGATCGCGGGTGCCGGCACCGGCCGCATCTGATCGGACGCGCGCGGGCCCCCTGCCGCCGTGGCAGGGGGCCCGTGGCGTCCGGGTCGCGTCAGCTGGCGATCATGCGACGCAGCACGTACTGCAGGATGCCGCCGTGCCGGTAGTAGTCCGCCTCACCGGGGGTGTCGATGCGGACCACCGCGTCGAACTCCACGCCGGTGTCGGTGCTGACCTTGACGGTGCGCGGGGTCTCGCCGTCGTTCAGCGCGGTGACCCCGCTGATCGAGAACGTCTCGGTGCCGCTGAGACCCAGCGAATCGGCGCTCTCGCCGGCCGGGAACTGCAGCGGCAGCACGCCCATGCCGATCAGGTTGGAGCGGTGGATCCGCTCGTACGACTCGGCGATGACCGCCTTGACGCCGAGCAGCATGGTGCCCTTGGCCGCCCAGTCGCGCGACGAGCCGGAGCCGTACTCCTTGCCGGCCAGCACGACCAGCGGGACGCCCGCCTCCTGGTAGGCGACCGAGGCGTCGTAGATCGAGGTCTGCTCGCCGGTCAGGTGGTTGACGGTGAAGCCGCCTTCAGGGAGCGCAGCGGACCCGGCGCCCGGCAGTCGCAACTGGTTACGCAGCCGGATGTTGGCGAAGGTGCCCCGGATCATCACCTCGTGGTTGCCCCGGCGGGAGCCGTACGAGTTGAACTCGTGCCGCGGCACGCCGTGCTCGGCGAGGTACTTCCCGGCGGGGGAGTCGGCCTTGATCGAGCCGGCCGGCGAGATGTGGTCGGTGGTCACCGAGTCGCCCAGCTTGGCCAGCACGCGGGCACCGGTGATGTCGGTGACGGCCTTCGGCTCCCGCTCCATGCCCTCGAAGTACGGGGGCTTACGGACGTAGGTGGAGTCGCTGTCCCAGGCGAACGTGTCACCGGTCGGGGTGGGCAGCGACTGCCACCGCTCGTCGCCGGCGAAGACGTCGGCGTAGGCGGAGCTGAACCCGGTGGCGCCGATCGCCGAGGCGATGACGTCCTGGATCTCGGCGCTGTTCGGCCAGATGTCGCGCAGGAAGACGGGGTTGCCCTGGTTGTCCTCGCCGATCGGCTCGTTGGCCAGGTCGATGTCCATCGTGCCGGCCAGCGCGTACGCGACCACCAGCGGTGGGGACGCCAGGTAGTTCATCTTGACGTCCGGGTTGATCCGGCCCTCGAAGTTCCGGTTGCCGGACAGCACCGAGACGACCGCCAGGTCAGCCTCGTTGACGGCGGCGGAGATCTCCTCCGGCAGCGGTCCGGAGTTGCCGATGCAGGTGGTGCAGCCGTAGCCGACCAGGTGGAAGCCGAGCTTCTCCAGGTACGGGGTGAGGCCGGCCCGCTCGTAGTAGTCCATGACCACCTTGGAGCCCGGGGCCAGGGTGGTCTTCACCCACGGCTTGCGGCTCAGGCCCTTCTCCACCGCGTTGCGAGCCAGCAGCGCGGCGCCGATCATGACCTGCGGGTTGGAGGTGTTGGTGCAGGAGGTGATCGCGGCGATCACCACGGCGCCGTGGTCCAGTTCGAACTCGGTGCCGTCGGCGCCGGTGACCCGGATCGGGTTGCTGGCCCGCCCGCCCGAACCGACCGCTGCGTTGACCAGCTCGCGCGGCGCGTCGGCCGGGTCGTTGACCGCGTTGGCCGGCGGGTCGCTGGCCGGGAAGGACTCGGCGCTGGCTTCGTCGGCGTGGCCCTCGGCGCCGAACGGCTTCTCCAGCTGCGGCACGCCCGGCTTGCGGTCGCGGTCGCCACCGGTCTCGTCGGCGGCCACGTAGTCGGTCAGCGCCGAGCGGAACAGCGTCTTCGCGTTGCCCAGCGGCACCCGGTCCTGCGGGCGCTTCGGGCCGGCGAGGGACGGCTCGATGGTGCTCAGGTCGAGCTCCAGGCGCTCCGAGTACTCCGGCTCGGCGCCCGGGTCGTGCCAGAGGCCCTGCTCCTTGGCGTACGCCTCGACGAGCGCGACCTGCGCGGCGTCGCGGCCGGTCAGCTCCAGGTAGCGGATGGTCTCGCCGTCGATCGGGAAGATTGCCACGGTGGAGCCGTACTCGGGGGACATGTTGCCGATGGTGGCCCGGTTGGCCAGCGGCACGGCGCTGACCCCGGGGCCGTAGAACTCCACGAACTTGCCGACCACCCCGTGCTTGCGCAGCATCTCGGTGATGGTGAGCACCAGGTCGGTGGCGGTGGTGCCGGCCGGCATCTCGCCGGAGAGCTTGAAGCCCACCACCCGCGGGATCAGCATGCTCACCGGCTGGCCGAGCATCGCCGCCTCGGCCTCGATGCCACCGACGCCCCAGCCCAGCACGCCCAGGCCGTTGACCATCGTGGTGTGCGAGTCGGTGCCGACGACGGTGTCCGGGTACGCCTGACCGTTGCGCTCCATGACCGTACGGGCCAGGTACTCGATGTTCACCTGGTGCACGATGCCGGTGCCCGGCGGGACGACCTTGAACTCGTTGAACGCGGTCTGGCCCCAGCGCAGGAACTGGTAGCGCTCCTTGTTGCGCTCGTACTCCAGCTCGACGTTGCGCTGGAATGCGTCCTCGCGCCCGAACAGGTCGGCGATGACCGAGTGGTCGATGACCAGCTCGGCGGGGGCCAGCGGGTTCACCTTGGTGGCGTCGCCGCCCAGGTGGCGGACGGCCTCGCGCATGGTGGCCAGGTCGACCACGCAGGGCACGCCGGTGAAGTCCTGCATCAGCACCCGGGCCGGGGTGAACTGGATCTCCACGCTCGGGTCGGCGGTCGGGTCCCAGCCGCCGAGCTGCCGGATGTGGTCGGCGGTGATGTTCGCGCCGTCCTCGGTCCGGAGCAGGTTCTCCAGCAGGATCTTCAGGCTGTAGGGGAGCCGGTCGTGGCCCTCCACCTTACTGATCTTGAAAATCTCGTAGCTCGCGTCTCCGACGCGCAGCTGGGTCTTCGCACCGAAGGTGTCGAGGCTCGCCACGTCGTACTCCTTCACACCAGCGACCGTGAGTAGTCCTGAGCAGTCTGTCGCACCGGCCGGAGTGTCGCCGTAGTTAGGTGACACTTACCGCCGATTGCCGTTCCAACAAAACCGTACGTCCGTCTTGCTATTGGCGCAACCTCGTGCCATGGTTCGGGACGAGGAGGTGCCATCCATGATCCATCACGTCCAACTCGCCTGCCCACGTGGCTCGGAGGACGCGTCGCGGGCCTTCTACGCCGGGATCCTGGGCATGGCCGAGAAGGCCAAGCCGCCGGCGCTCGCGGCCCGCGGGGGCTGCTGGTTCACCGGGTACGGCGCCGAGCTGCACCTGGGCGTCGAGGACGGCTTCCGGCCCGCCCGCAAGGCCCACCCCGCGCTGCTCCGGCCCGACCTGGACGACCTCGCCGCCCGACTGGCCGCCGCAGGCCATCCGGTGACCTGGGGCGACGACGAGCTGCCCGGGATGCGCCGCTTCCACACCGAGGACGTGCACGGCAACCGACTGGAGTTCCTCGCCCCGGTCGACTGACCGGTCCGGGGGACCGCTGATCCACCCCCGTGCCGGCGATGTGGCGGTCGCCGGAAACCCCGTGCCGCCGACGCACCCCGAAGCCCATCGGCCGGCCTCCTGCCACCATGGCGGGCCGCCCCGGAGCTGATGCAGCGCCCGATCCTGCTGCTCGACGACGGCGGCGCGCTGGTGGGGCAAACCGCCGATCAGGTGGCGGAGGCCGCCCGCCGCAGCGGCGCGGCCGGCCGGAGCGGCGCGGACGCCCCGGAGCGCGGGTAGCGGCGCGTTTCCGGCTGGGGCCAGCGGGAATGCCGCGGGCGGCCGAGCCGTCGAGTCTGTGCCGGGAGGAGCCCACGTGCCGTACCAGGGCCTGTCCACCGCTGTTCCGCAGCGGCTGAGCCCCGTCGCCGGCGCGCCGCTGTGGTGCGACGCGCGGGACTTCGGGCTCTGCGGCGACGGGGTGACGAACGACCAGCCCGCGCTGTCCGCACTGGTCGATCGCCTCGGCGAGGCGTACGCCGTGGACGGGCGGGCCCGGGTCATCTACTGCCCGCCGGGAATCTACTCGATCCGGGACGCCGGCACGGTCTGGCGCAGCGGGGTGTCGCTGATCGGGGCGGGCCCCGCCGCGACCCGGTTCCTGCTCAGCAACGACGGGAACCGGGCGGACCCGGTGCCGCTCGCCTTCTGGACCACGGTGCAGCACGGTGCGGACCGGGACCGGCACATCGCCGACTGCACCTTCGCCGACTTCGAGATCGACGGCTCCGGCGTCGCGATGGCCGAGTACAACTACCTGGCCAAGGGGCTCGGCCTGCAGTACGTGGTGCGCGGGGTGTTCCGGAACCTCTACATCCACCACACCGGGGCGACCGGGCTCGGCTGCGACTTCCTCCAGGACAGCCTCATCGACGGGGTGGTGGTGGTCGGCTGCGGCCGACTGGACAACGGCGAGCAGATGGGCGGCGCCGGCATCGGGGTCGGCATCGGCGGCTGGGGCGAGGTGGAGCGGCTCACCATCGCCAACTGCACCGCCGTGGCCAACGGCACCAACGGGATCTTCCTGGAACTGCAGAAGGACTACTGGCCGCGGCCGCGCGGATTCCGGATCGTCGGCTGCCACAGCCAGGCCAACCGGTTCGGTATCTCCGACTGGGGCGCCGACGGCCTGATCGTCTCCGCCTGCACCCTCACCGGCAACCTGGAGGCCGGTTTCGACGTCTCCGCCAACGGCACCGCCGGCATGGCCGGTCGGGGTGGTCTGCTGACCGACTGCGTCATCGACCGCAACGCCGGCGACGGCATCAGCATGGGCAACACCCCCGGGCCGTACACGGTGCGGGGCAACCGGATCAGCGGCAACGGCGCCTACGGGTACCACGAGCACGACCTCGGGCACGGCTTCCGGGGCGCGGCGGCCGACGTGGTCATCGACAGCAACGAGTTCTGGGACAACGGCCTGGACGGGATCCGGATCGACCGGCCGATGACCGACGCGGTGGTGGTCGGCAACCGGATCCGCAACAACGGCCGGCGGCGCGCTCCGGCCGCGACCGGTGGGGGCGAGTCGGTGCGCTACGGCGACCGGGTGGTGACCGATCGTTCCGCGCACTGGCCGCGCGACGGGCACCGGGGCAAGGTGGTCCAGGTCGGCTCACGCACCGCGGTGGTGGCGGGGAACAGCGACATCGAGCTCACCCTCGCCGAGTTGCGGCCGGACGCGACCACCGCCTGGAACGAGGACACCCCGCCGCCCGGTTCCCCGTACCAGCTGCCGGCCGCCCCGCCGGTGCGGGCGGGCATCACCGTCAACGCGGCGTTCGACTCGGCGATCGTGCGCGGCAACCGCATCTGGGACCACCGGGACGAGCAGACCCAGACCTACGGGCTCTGGATCACCGGGGAGGGCAGCTGCGTGTCCTGCCGGATCGAGGACAACGACTTCGCCGGCAACGCCGCCGGGCCGGTGCGGCTGGACACCCCACCGGTCGGTGGCCGCTGGGACCGCAACCACCACGACGAGGACTGATGTGGGGGATCAGGGGGAGTCGCCGGCGGGCCGGGCCGCGGCCTCCGCGTGCCGGTCCCGCAGCCGGGCCCGGATCTCCTCCGGGGTGTACGCGCGCCGGCGCCGCTCCGCCCGCGCGATGACCACGCCGGTTGCCGCGACCCCGGCGAGCCCGGCCAGCCCGAGCACCTTCCACCACCGCATTCGTTGCCGCATCGGCCTAGGGTAGACGCCCATGAGCGAGCAAATCCTCCGTGGCGCGCGGGCGGGTCTCGTCCGAGCTTCGTGCGCCGGTGGGGCGGCGACATGAGCATCAGCCTCGACGAGGCGGTAGAGCTGACCCGCACCGGTGACGTGTGGGTGTTCCGGGGCCGCAGCGTGCCGGACCGGGCCATCCAGCTCACCACCAACAGCCCGGTGAACCACGTTGGCATGGCGGTGGTGCTGGACGACATGCCGCCCCTGATGTGGCACGCCGAGCTGGGCAAGTCCCTGCCGGACATGTGGTCGGGCAGCCACCAGCGGGGCGTGCAGTTGCACGACCTGCGTGATGCGGTGTGCGTCTGGGCCAACCGGTACGGCCAGCGGGCCTGGTTGCGCCAGCTCGACCCGCCGGCCGACGCCGAGATGGAGCGGGCGGTGCTGCGGACGGTCGCCCGCCTCGACGGCACGCCGTTCCCGTCCACCGCCCAGCTCGCCTGGCGTTGGCTGCGCGGCCGGGTCCCGGCGGTCCGGATGCCGACGCTGGCCCGGCGCTCCGGTACCCCGGCCTCCGACCGTGCCCTGGAGACGGCGTACTGCGCGGAGGTGGTCGCGGTGACCTACGAGGCGATGGGTCTGCTGCCGGCCGGGCGGCGTCCGAACTGGTACGACCCGGGCCGGTTCTGGAGCGGCGACGACCTGGGCCTCGCCGCCGGCGCCCGCCTCGGCGCGGAGATCGAGGTACGCGTTCCGCCGCGCTGAGGTTTGCTCGGCCGGCCGGCCGGCAATTGGTCTTCCCGTGACAGCCTCCACCGATCTCGCGACGCTCACAAATTTCTTCGACCGGTACGGCGCGGCGCTGACCACCGGCGACGTGCCCGCCCTCGCCGGCTGTTACGCCCTGCCCGGGTTGGTGGTCGCCGACACGTACAGTTTCTCGTTCACCTCGCCGGCGGCGGTGGCGTTGTCCTTCGTGGGCGCCGCACCTGACTACCAGGAGCGCGAGCTGGTCGCCGCGCACGCGGCCATCGAGGACGTGCAGCCGGTGTCCGCCCTGCTCACCATGGTCGTGGTGGAGTGGGAGTTCCTGGACAGCCAGGGGTGCACGGTGCCGGGGGAGCGCTACCGTTACCTGCTGCGCACCACCGGCGACGGCCCGGTCATCTGCACCGTCGTGCGTACCGCCTGAGGCTGGGTCGGGCCCGCCGACGCCCCCGCCCGCGCGAGGAGGCCGGCGACCTCACCGCGCGCTGGACGGTCCGCCCGTCGATCCGAAACGTCGTCGTCGGTCAGCCGTTTTCGGTGGGGCGCTGGCCGGTCGGTCGGTCGCCGCCGGGTCCGTTTCGGCCATGGCGACCGGTGGCTAGGCTGGCGCGTCGACTGCGACGAGGGGCCTTCATGACAGCGCGGGCATCCGGGCCGGTGCGGTGAGCGGCGCCGACTGCGTCCTCGACTGAGCACCGGGGAGTAGTTGCTCGCTACGCTTCCCGAACGGCCCCCTGAGGGAGGAACATGTTCGGCACCCGGCGCGCACCCCGACGGTCCTTCGGTGCGACCGCCATCGCGTCCTCACCGTGGATCGTGGTGTCGATCGGCGTCATCGTCATGGTGGTCCTGCTGTTCGTCGCGCTCGGCGCGTACCGGGAGCGCGACAGGGGTGCCGACGCGCGGCTCGAACCTCCCGTGCCGACCGCGGTGCTGCCGGAGCTGTCGACGTCGCCGACCGGACGGGCCGTCCCGACCTCGGCCCCGCCCGCGCGGCCGGGCCTGTCCCCGCGCACCTCGGTGTTGCCCACCGGGCAGGCGACGCCGGCGCGACCGTCGCCGGCCGGGGGTGGGCCCGCGCCCACGCCGTCCGCCTCGTCAGCCGCTCCGGTCACCGGCCGGTACGCGGTGGCCACCTCGTTCGACGGCGGCTTCGTCGGCGAGGTCCGGCTCACCAACGGCTCGCGGACCGACCGGGGCTGGACGGCCCGGCTCGCGTTCCCCGGCGGCCGGGTGGTCACCGCCTGGGTGGAGGGCGCGCCACAGGGGACGTTGACCCGGACCGACGACGGCTTCACCTACCGCAGTGGCGTGGACATCGCCCCGGGCGGGTCGGCGACCCTGCGGTTCCACATCGAGCAGGCGGACAGCCGCCCGGCGAGCTGCACGGTCGACGGTGTGGAGTGCAGCGGGCTCTGATCCGCCGCTGTCCCGGCTGACGCCGCTGTGCCGGCTGATGCCGCTGTCCCGGCTGACGACGGCGCGCCTGCGTCAGCCACCGTTTGTCGCCCCTTCCGCAAGTTGACTGCTTTGTTGCGACTCTGTTTGCAAGGTATTGCAGAATGTTTCGGCGAGGGCTAGCGTGCGGGCGAATCAGCGACCAGAGGAAGGCCGTCGATGACACCGCCGCCGATACCGCGCAAGGCCCTGCTCGCCCTCGTCTCCCTGCTCACCCTCACCCTCGTCGGCACCCCGGTCGCCGTACACCAGCTCCGCGCCGACACCACCGGCCGCGCGACCGGCACCGAGCCGCTCGCCGACACCGGCGCCGCCCAGTGGCGCACCGAGCCGTCCGCCGAGGCGCTGCTCAAGGCGGGCACCGACCAGGCCCGCGCGGAGCAGTTCTACTTCGTCCTGCCGGACCGGTTCGCCAACGGCGACCCGCGCAACGACCGCGGCGGCCTGCGCGGGGACCGGCTCGCCACCGGCCTGGACCCGACGGACAAGGGCTTCTACCACGGCGGCGACCTCAAGGGCGTCATGGACCGGCTCGACTACATCCAGGGTCTGGGCACCACCGCCATCTGGCTCGCCCCGGTCTTCAAGAACCGCCCGGTGCAGGGCGGCGGCAGCGACGTCTCGGCCGGCTACCACGGTTACTGGATCACCGACTTCACCCAGGTCGACCCGCACTTCGGCAGCAACGAGGACCTGAAGAAGCTGGTCAAGCTGGTCCACCAGCGCGGCATCAAGGTCTACCTCGACGTCATCGTCAACCACACCGCCGACGTCATCAGGTACGCCGAGGACCGGTACACCTATGTGGACAAGGCGACCGCGCCGTACCGGGACGCGCAGGGACGGGCCTTCGAGGACCGCAACTACGCTGACGGCACCCGGGACTTCCCGGCGGTGAACCCGGAGTCCTTCCCGTACACCCCGACCTTCGAAACCCCGGCCGACGCGAAGGTCAAGGTCCCGGCCTGGCTGAACGACCCGACCATGTACCACAACCGGGGCGACTCGACCTTCGCCGGGGAGAACAGCGAGTACGGCGACTTCTTCGGCCTCGACGACCTGTGGACCGAGCGCCCCGAGGTCGTCCGCGGCCTCACCGAGATCTACTCCGAGTGGGTGTCGAAGACCGGCGTGGACGGCTTCCGGCTGGACACCGTCAAGCACGCCAACCTCGACTTCTGGCCGCAGTTCAGCCAGGGCGTCGAGCGCGCCGCCCACCGCGCGGGCAAGAAGGACTTCTTCATGTTCGGCGAGGTCTACAGCGCCGACCCGGAGATCACCTCGACCTACGTGCGGCGGGGCGGCCTGCCGGCCACCCTCGACTTCGCCTTCCAGGAGGCCGCGCGCGGCTACACCGCCGGGGACGGCTCCGCGCAGGCTCTCGCCGACGTGTACGCCCGCGACGACCTCTACCACTCCCGGGACACCGACGCCGGCCGGCTGACCACCTTCCTGGGCAACCACGACATGGGCCGGATCGGCTCCTTCATCGCGGGCGGCGGCACCGACCCGGCCACCCACCTGCGCCGCGACCGGCTCGCCCACGAGCTGATGTTCCTCACCCGCGGCCAGCCGGTGGTCTACTCCGGCGACGAGCAGGGCTTCACCGGCCCGGGCGGCGACAAGGACGCCCGGCAGGACATGTTCGCCTCCCGCACCCCCGACTACCTCGACGACGACCTGCTCGGCACGGAACGGACCCACGCGGTCGACCAGTTCGACCCGACCCACCCGCTCTACCGGGCCATCGCCGAGCTGGGCGAGCTGCGCCAGGCCCACCCGGCGCTGCGTGACGGCATCCAGGTCACCCGGTACGCCGCGGACGGCCCCGGCGTCTTCGCCTTCTCCCGGGTCGACCCCACCGACCGCACCGAGTACGTCGTCGCGGTGAACAACGCCGCGACCGCGCAGACTGTCACGGTGGACACCTGGTCGGCCGACGCCACCTTCACCGGCGTCTACGGCGGCACCGCCGCCCCGGTGGCCGCCGCCGACGGGGCGCTCACCCTGACCGTGCCGCCGCTGTCGGCCGTGGTGCACCGGGCCGGTACGCCGATCGCGCTGCCCGACGGCCCGCCGGCGGTCGGCGTCACCGCCCCGGCGCCGGACCAGCCGGTGGCCACCCGGGCCGCCGTCACCACGCAGGTCACCGGGGATCCGCTGGCCACCGTCACGGTCGCCGCCCGGGTCGCCGGCGGGAAGTGGACGCTGCTCGGCAGCGCCGACCGGGCCCCGTACACGGTGCACCACGACCTGACCGGCCTGGCCGGCGGCACCCGGATCGAGTACAAGGCCGTGGTCCGCGACGGCAAGGGCCGCACCGCGAGCACCCGGTCCACCGCGGTCGTCGGCACCCCCGCGCAGGCCGCGTCGCGAGACTGGGCGGTGGTGCACTACCAGCGCCCGGCCGGCGACTACGGCGACTGGAGCCTGTACACCTGGGGCGACATCGACCCGGCCTACGCCACCGAGTGGCCTCACGGGCAGCCGTTCGCCGGGGAGGACTCCTACGGCCGGTTCGCCTGGGTGAAGCTCAAGCCGGGCGCCAGGTCGGTCGGCTTCCTGGTGGTCGACAGGAACGGAAACAAGGACGTCGGCCAGGACCGGACCATCGACGTGACACAGACCGGCGAGGTCTGGGTCAAACAGGGCGACCCGGCGGTCCACCCGACCCGGCAGGCGGCAACCGGCGAGCCGGACCCGCCGGTCGAGGAGGGCACCGCGGTCATCCACTACCGGCGGGCCGACGGCAACTACGACGGCTGGGGCCTGCACCTGTGGGACGGCGCGGCCAACCCGACCGACTGGGCCAGGCCCATGGCCCCGACCAGCATCGACTCGTTCGGCGCGGTCTTCCGGGTGCCGCTCGCCGCCGGCGCCACCGGGCTGAGCTACATCGTGCACAAGGGTGACGAGAAGGACCTGCCGGAGGACCAGCGGCTCGACTTCGCCAGCGCGGGCCGCGAGGTGTGGTTGCTCGCCGCCGCGCCGGGCCGGCTGCTGCCGTCGACCGCCATCGGCGCGGCGAAGGACACCGACATCACCAAGCAGAAGGCGCACTGGATCGACCGGTCGACCGTCGCCTGGCAGCCCGGACCCACCGACGGCAGGACGTATGCCCTGGTCGCCGCGCCCGCCGGCGGGGTGACCGTGGTCGACGGCGAACTCGCCGGGACGTACACCTCGCTGCCGTTGCGGGCGCAGCGCAACGGGCTCACCGAGGCCCAGCGCGCGGCCTTCCCGCACCTGTGGGCGTACCAGAGCTTCACGCTGGACCGGCGTGACCTGGTGAAGGTGCCGGCTGCCCTGCGCGGGCAGCTGCTGGTGACCGAGCGGGACGCCGAGGGCATCCTGCTCGCGGCCACCGGCGTGCAGATCCCGGGGGTACTCGACGACGTGTACGCGCGGGCCACCGACGCCCGGCTCGGCGCGACGTTCGCCGGCGGGGTGCCGACGTTGTCCGTCTGGGCGCCCACCGCCCGGACGGTGTCGCTGCACCTGTTCGACTCGCCGGCCGCGCGACCGCAGACGGTGGCGATGCGCCGCGACGACCGCACCGGCGTCTGGTCGGTGCGCGGGTCGCGCGCCTGGGCCGGGAAGTACTACCGCTACCAGGTCGAGGCGTGGCAGCCGGCGGCGCAGAAACTGGTCACCGCGTCGGTGACCGACCCGTACTCGGTGGCCCTGGCGCCGGACTCCACGCACAGCCAGATCGTCGACCTCGCCGACCCGGCGCTCGCCCCGCCCGGCTGGGCGGCGCTGCGCAAGCCGCTGGCGGTGCCGTCGACCAAGGTGCAGATCTCCGAGCTGTCGGTGCGGGACTTCTCCATCGCCGACAGCACCGTGCCGGCCGAGCGGCGGGGAACCTTCCTCGCCTTCACCGACCCGACCACCTCCGGGATGAAGCACCTCAAGGCGCTCGGCGAGGCCGGGGTGACCCACCTGCACCTGCTGCCCGCGTTCGACTTCGCCACCATCCCCGAGCGGCGCGCGGACCAGCGGCAGCCCGCCTGCGACCTGGCGGCGCTGCCGCCGGACTCCGAGCAGCAGCAGGGCTGCGTCGAGGCCGTCAAGGACACCGACGGGTACAACTGGGGGTACGACCCGCTGCACTACACGGTGCCGGAGGGCGGCTACGCCGTCGACCCGGCCGGGGCGCGGCGGACCGGCGAGTTCCGCCAGATGGTGGCCGGGGTGAACGCGGCGGGGCTGCGGGTGGTGATGGACGTGGTCTACAACCACACCTCCGCCGCCGGCACCGACCCGAAGTCGGTGCTCGACCAGATCGTGCCCGGCTACTACCACCGGCTGCTGGACGACGGCACGGTGGCCACCTCCACCTGCTGCGCGAACACCGCGCCGGAGCACGCCATGATGGGCAAGCTGGTGGTGGACTCGCTGGTCACCTGGGCCAGGGCGTACAAGGTGGACGGGTTCCGGTTCGACCTGATGGGCCACCACCCGAAGGCGAACATCCTGGCCGTCCGTAAGGCGCTGGACGAGCTGACCGTCGCCCGCGACGGCGTGGACGGCAGGTCGATCCTGCTCTACGGCGAGGGCTGGAACTTCGGTGAGGTCGCCGACGACGCCCGCTTCGTCCAGGCCACCCAGGCCAACATGGCCGGCAGCGGGATCGGCACCTTCAACGACCGGCTCCGCGACGCGGTACGCGGCGGGGGTCCGTTCGACGCCAACCCCCGGCTGCAGGGCTTCGCCTCCGGCCTCTTCACCGACCCGAATGGCGACCCGGTGAACGGGTCGACCGCCGAGCAGCGGGCCCGGCTGCTGCACCAGCACGACCTGATCAAGGTGGGGCTCACCGGCAACCTGCGCGGCTACCGGTTCACCGACTCCGCCGGCGAGCAGGTCACCGGCGCCCAGGTCGACTACAACGGCGCGCCGGCCGGCTACACCGCCGCGCCGGGCGAGGCGGTCACCTACGTCGACGCGCACGACAACGAGATCCTGTACGACGCGCTGGCGTACAAGCTGCCGCGGGGCACCTCGGCGGCCGACCGGTCCCGGATGCAGGTGCTGGCGCTGAGCACGGTGGTGATGGGGCAGGGCGCCGGCTTCGTCACCACCGGCACCGAGCGGCTGCGCTCGAAGTCGCTGGACCGCAACTCGTACAACTCGGGTGACTGGTTCAACCAGATCCGCTGGGACTGCGCGCAGGGCAACGGGTTCGGCGCCGGCCTGCCGCCGGCGCAGGACAACCGGGACAAGTGGCCGTACGCCAAGCCGCTGCTGGCCGATCCGGACCTGGTGCCGGACTGCGCGGCGATCGACACCACCGACGCCCGGTACGCCGAGCTGCTGAAGATCCGGGCCTCCTCGCCGGTGTTCGGGCTGACCACGGCGGAGCAGGTGCAGAAGCGGGTCGCGTTCCCGCTCTCCGGCGCGGCGGAGACCCCGGGGGTGCTCACCATGACGCTGGACGGTCGCGGCCTGGACCGGCGGTGGAAGTCGGTGACGGTCATCTTCAACGCCACGCCGGAGGCGGCGACGCCGCAGCTCACCGGGCTGCGCGGGGCGGACGTGGCGCTGCACCCGGTGCTGCGCGAGTCGGCCGACCCCGTGCTGCGGACGGCCTCGTTCGACCGGGCCAGCGGCACGTTCACGGTGCCGGCGCGCAGCGTGGCGGTCTTCGTGCAGCAGTAGCCGCACACGCGGACCGGCCCCCTTCCGCGTACTGCGGTAGGGGGCCGGTTGTTGCCGTGCCGGTCGTGCCGGTCACCGTTATGTGGTGGTTCAGTTGAAGCAGCCGTCGACGGTTCCGGCGCAGTTGGTGGGTTCGTTCTTCTTGACGACGGTCTTGTCGTCGAGTTCGACGGTGCCGCCGTCTCGGAAGATGCCGCCTGCGCCTGCTGGTGCACTGGCGTAGTTCTTGATGATCTTTGTGTGGCGGATCTTCAGGTCGCCGCTGTTGTTGAAGATAGCGCCGCCCTGCCTGGCGTCGTTGTCCTTGAACTCGCTGTCGGCGAGGGTGAGGTCGCCGTCGTTGAAGAGGCCGCCGCCGTTGCGGCCGGCGGTGTTGTTGTAGAACTTGGTGCCGGTGATGGTGCTGGACGTGTCGCTGTCGTGCCAGATGCCGCCGCCGTCTTCGGCGGCTTTGTTGTCGGCGATGATGGCGTGCTCCACGCGCATGGCGTTGGAGCTGTCGAAGTAGATGCCGCCGCCTTCGCCGCCGGCGGTGTTGCCGGCGATCTTGGTGCGGTTGACGGTGAGGCGGGTGTCGTCCTCGCTGTTGATGCCGCCGCCGTCGTTGCTGGCCAGGTTCTTGATGATCTGGCTGTAGGCGATGGTGACGATGCCGTCGTTGAAGTTGGCGATGGCGCCGCCGGTGCCGCCGGTGCCTTCGGCGTTGGTGGTGGCGGTGTTCTTCTCCAGCAGGGAGTTGTGGACCTTCAGTTCGCCCTCGTTGTAGATGGCGCCGCCGTTGCCGCCGGTTCCGGTGCTGCGGGCGTGGTTGTCCTTGGCAACGGAGTCTTCGAGTGTGACGTAGCCGAAGTTGGCGATCGCGCCGCCGTTGCCGCCGTTGCCGGTGGCGGTGGCCCGGTTGTGGACCAGGGTGACCTTCTTCAGGTGGGCCTTGCCGCCCTCCTGCACGAGCAGGGCGCCGCCCTGGCCTTCGGCGGGCGGGGGTCCGCTGACCTGGCCGCCGGAGAGGGTGAGGTCCTTGAGAGTCAGGTCGCCGCCGCTGTTGACCTCGAAGAACCGGAACAGTTCGGTGCCCTCGTGGACGAGCTTCGCGCCGTTGCCGAGGATCTTGATCTCCTCGTCGATGACGGGGAAGGCGTTCTGGTCGGTCTGCTCGGTGAACTTGTAGGTGCAGTCCTTGGCCAGCTTGAACACGCCACCGTCGTCCCGGACGGCCTTGTTCACGACCTCGACCAGCGTCTCGGTGTCACACGGCACCTCCTTGGCGTGGTCCTCGCCGTCCTTGCGATCGTCCCTACGATCGTCCTTGCGATCGTCCCTACGATCGTCCTTGCCGCGCCACTCCCTACCGTCCTTGCCGTTGCTCTGGCCGCTCCAGTCGCCGCCGCTCCAGTCGCCGCCGCTCCGGTCGTCTTCACCCTTGCCCCGGTCGTGCTTCTCGCCCTGCGCGGCGTCATCGCGCTTCCCGTCGGCCTTGACGACCTGCTCGGCGGTGGACCACTTCAGACTGGCGAGGCGGTCAACGCCGGCTGCGCCAGCGCTCGTGGCTGCGCCGGACGCCGCCAGGCCGACGACGCCGGTCAGGCCGGCGACCCCGGTGGCGACCCAGATGCGGCGCCTCGGCGCCGCCTTGGTGGAGGTCTTGTTCTTGCGAAGGTAGTTGGACATTGAGCTCTCTGCCCTCTCCTCATACCAGACAAGGTCGCTCCACCACTGGCGGGCTCCCTTGGCTACAAATCGGTTGTAGCTGCGTAAGTTGACCGTATGAGAATCTTCTTCACGCCGAGGGCAAAACTGAGGAACTCCCACATTTGGAGTACGTGGGTGGTGGGGGGATGACCCGGTGACACGACGGCGACACCGGACCGCTCCGGGGCGGGCGCCGCGATGAGCCATCATCCGTACGGCGGGGGTGGCAGGGCGCTTTTCGCTCATACCTGCTGCTCGGGTACGGCCAGGTCGTGGCGGGAGGGTCTCTTCCTGTGTCAGGAAGAGACCCTCCGCCGTTATGTGGTGGTTCAGTTGAAGCAGCCGTCGACGGTTCCGGCGCAGTTGGTGGGTTCGTTCTTCTTGACGACGGTCTTGTCGTCGAGTTCGACGGTGCCGCCGTCTCGGAAGATGCCGCCTGCGCCTGCTGGTGCACTGGCGTAGTTCTTGATGATCTTTGTGTGGCGGATCTTCAGGTCGCCGCTGTTGTTGAAGATAGCGCCGCCCTGCCTGGCGTCGTTGTCCTTGAACTCGCTGTCGGCGAGGGTGAGGTCGCCGTCGTTGAAGAGGCCGCCGCCGTTGCGGCCGGCGGTGTTGTTGTAGAACTTGGTGCCGGTGATGGTGCTGGACGTGTCGCTGTCGTGCCAGATGCCGCCGCCGTCTTCGGCGGCTTTGTTGTCGGCGATGATGGCGTGCTCCACGCGCATGGCGTTGGAGCTGTCGAAGTAGATGCCGCCGCCTTCGCCGCCGGCGGTGTTGCCGGCGATCTTGGTGCGGTTGACGGTGAGGCGGGTGTCGTCCTCGCTGTTGATGCCGCCGCCGTCGTTGCTGGCCAGGTTCTTGATGATCTGGCTGTAGGCGATGGTGACGATGCCGTCGTTGAAGTTGGCGATGGCGCCGCCGGTGCCGCCGGTGCCTTCGGCGTTGGTGGTGGCGGTGTTCTTCTCCAGCAGGGAGTTGTGGACCTTCAGTTCGCCCTCGTTGTAGATGGCGCCGCCGTTGCCGCCGGTTCCGGTGCTGCGGGCGTGGTTGTCCTTGGCAACGGAGTCTTCGAGTGTGACGTAGCCGAAGTTGGCGATCGCGCCGCCGTTGCCGCCGTTGCCGGTGGCGGTGGCCCGGTTGTGGACCAGGGTGACCTTCTTCAGGTGGGCCTTGCCGCCCTCCTGCACGAGCAGGGCGCCGCCCTGGCCTTCGGCGGGCGGGGGTCCGCTGACCTGGCCGCCGGAGAGGGTGAGGTCCTTGAGAGTCAGGTCGCCGCCGCTGTTGACCTCGAAGAACCGGAACAGTTCGGTGCCCTCGTGGACGAGCTTCGCGCCGTTGCCGAGGATCTTGATCTCCTCGTCGATGACGGGGAAGGCGTTCTGGTCGGTCTGCTCGGTGAACTTGTAGGTGCAGTCCTTGGCCAGCTTGAACACGCCACCGTCGTCCCGGACGGCCTTGTTCACGACCTCGACCAGCGTCTCGGTGTCACACGGCACCTCCTTGGCGTGGTCCTCGCCGTCCTTGCGATCGTCCCTACGATCGTCCCTACGATCGTCCTTGCCGCGCCACTCCCTACCGTCCTTGCCGCGCCACTCCCTGCCATACGACTCCATGCTCTGTCCCTCGTCCGAGCCAGAGCCACCCTTCTTGCCTTTGTCGGGTGCCGAGTCCGCCTTGCCGGCGTCGCTCACGTTCTGCTTCGCGGTCGACGACTGGCTCTCCGACAGTCGATCCGCGCCGGACTTGTTGTCACGAGCGGCCATGCCGCCCAGTGCCGCCAGGCCGACCACGCCGGTCAGCCCGGCCACCCCCGCAGTCATCCAGAGTTTGCGCCGCCCTGTCTTCGGGGTGGTCGGCGCGTCCTCGCCGTCAGTGGTCGTTACGTCATTGGACATCAGAGCCTTCCGCCCTTTCCTGTACCAGACGGGATCACACCAGCCAAGGCCGGCGCGACCAGCTACAAATCGGTTGCAGCCTCTGATGCCCACCGTATGAGAAGGATCCTCGCGACGAGGACGTATCTGAAAAAAGCCCGCATTCATCTCACATCCGGCAATGAACAGGGCAACCCGTCGGCCGGGGAGGAAGGGGGTGACCAGGGCAAACGCCGACGGGCCCCGCCGCCGGGGCAGCGACCGTCAGAAACGTCGCAGCCCGGCGGCGGGGCCCGCCGCCCGGTCGTACGTCGGGATCAGCCCGGCAGGCGGGGGCCGGCCTCGCGCTGCTCGGCCAGCCAGGCCTCCACCTCGTCGGCCCCGCGCGGCAGCCCGGCGGAGAGGTTCACCGCGCCGGTGGCGGTGACCAGGACGTCGTCCTCGATCCGAACGCCGATGCCACGCAGCTCCGCAGGGACCAGCTCGTCCTCCGGCTGGAAGTAGAGCCCCGGTTCGACGGTCAGCACGTAGCCCTCGCCGAGGGTGCCGTCGCGGTACTTCTCCTTGCGGGCGTTGGAGCAGTCGTGCACGTCGATGCCGAGCATGTGCCCGAACCCGTGCAGCGACCAGCGCCGGTAGACGGTGGACTTCTCGTCCATCGCCTCGTCGACGCTCACCGGCAGCAGGCCCAGGTCGGCCAGGCCCTCGGCGAGTACCCGCATGCAGGTCAGGTGGACATCCCGGAACTTCACGCCCGGCTTGATGACGTCGATGCCGGCCTGCTGGGAGGCGTGCACGATGTCGTACACCTGGCGCTGCAGCGGGGTGAACCGGCCGTTGACCGGCAGCACCCGGGTGACGTCGGCGGTATAGAGGTGCCGGTTCTCCACGCCCATGTCCATCAGCAGCAGCTCGCCCGGGCGGGTGGCGCCATTGTTGTGCACCCAGTGCAGGATCGTCGCGTGCTCGCCGGCGCCGACGATCGAGCCGTAGCCGACGTCGTTGCCGTCGTGCCGGGCGCGCAACGCGAAGATGCCCTCCAGTAGCCGCTCGGAGACACCCCGGTCGGCCGGCAGCGCCCGGGCCACGTCCTCGAAGCCCCGGACGGTTGCGTCGATCGCATCCTGGAGCTGGGCGATCTCCCACTCGTCCTTGACCAGCTTCAGCTCTGAGATGGCGATCGCCAGCTCCCGGTCGCGGGCCGGCTGGCCCTCGGCGCGCGGGCCGTCGTACGGGCGCACGGCCGCGTCCACCCGGGCGTCGAACCCGCGCAGCACCCGGGTGCGCCCCGGCGCGAGGTCGGCCAGGGCCCCCTCCAGCTCGGTCAGATCCACCGTGGGCAGGCCCAGCTCGGCCGACTTCTCCGCCAGGGTGTGCCGCCGGCCCACCCACAGCTCGCCGTGCCGACTGCGGAAGAACTCGTCGGTCTGCCGCGAGGACCGGGGCCGCATGTAGAGCGTGGCGTCGTGGCCCGACCCGTTCGGGCGCATGACCAGCACGCAGTCCGGATCGTGGTCGCCGGTCAGGTAGGCGAAGTCGCTGCCCGGGCGGAACGGGTGGTCGGTGTCGTTGGCGCGTACCTTCTCGCCGCCGGTGGGGATGACCAGCGTCTCGCCCGGGAAGGCCGCGGACAGCGCGGCCCGGCGCTTGGCGTGGTTCGGCACCTCCGGGCGCGGGCCGACCGGCAGCGTGGTGTCCCGCCAGCCCTGCCGCATGAACGCCAGGAACGCCTCCGGGAAGTCCGGGTCGTGCGACTCGGTGCCGTCCGCCGGCTTGCTGTCGGTGCGTTCCTCGGTCATGCTCCGCTCCCTGTGCGTCGTTGCTGGTCCCGACGGTACCGTGCGGTCGCGGGCGGGTGGCACGGGCTGGAACCCGGGGGG
>NZ_POUB01000074.1 GCF_003236335.1 Micromonospora deserti | reverse complement strand
GGGGTGGGGGATCATCGCTGCCTGGTGCGTCACGGGTCCGTCCTCCCGCTCCACCCGGACGTCGGGCGGTACGTCCAGGTCGCCCGGTGCTCGTCGCCGACCCACTCCTGCACCTCGGTGATGCGGCCCGGCCACCAGGCGTAGAAGCCATCGGGGCGGGTGCGTAGTTGCCGCACGGCGACCTGCGCTGCGGCGAGGGAGCCGTAGACGCCGAAGATGGTCAGGGTTTCCTCGTAGTCCTGCACCGGGTCGACGGCGATGAACACGCGGGCGGAGTGCTTGGTGGCGGTCATCGGCTGATCCCGTCCAGCTCGACGGTGACGACGGGGCGGCCCGTCGACCGGTCGGCGTGCTCCGCGAGCAGCGCCCGCCAGCCGTCGACCACGTCGGCGCGGATCCAGCCGGTGTGCCGGCCGCCCCCAGCGCCGAACGGGACGCCGCTGTCGCAGCGGCGGACGACGTCGGCGAGGGCTGCGGCGAGCCGGTCCGCCAGGTCGTTGTGCGGCGGGCTGACGGCGGCCTCGGCGGCGTAGACCAGGGCGACGATCTGGTGGGCGATGCCCTCGTGTTCGTCGGTGACCGCGCCGGCCGGCCACGCGGCGTACCAGCCGGCGAGCAGGTCGCGGATGACCTCCACCCGCTCGGACGACGTGTCGGCGGCGGCGAACGCCCGGGTGGCGTCGTCGAGCAAGTCCTGGACGGCGTCCGGGTCGGGCTCTTCGTCGTGGCACCAGCATCCGCAGGCCGCGCAGATCGGCGGCGTGCACTGGTCGTCGTGGAGGCGGTCCTCGAGTTGGAAGACGTCGCGCAGGTCGTTGACCGTGCACGCGTACCGGCCGCCGGCGACGAGCGCGGCCAGGTCGGGGGTGATCTGCCGCTCGGCGAGCTGGCGGAGGGGGCAGTCCCAGTCGGTGGCGCTGGGGTCGTTGCCGGGCGGGCAGGTGGCGGGGTGCTCGAGGGACCAGGTGCCGTCGTCGGCGAACGTGATGACGTGGTGCTGCGGGGAGCCGACGGTGCAGTAGCCGCCGGCGCCGTGGCGGTGCGACGGCGCGCCGGGCAGACAGGGGCAGCCGGCCGCGTCGACGGCGCGGATGACGTCCTCGGCGAGCCGGTAGTGTGCCTCCGCGGGCATGACGGCCGCGTCCTCGGCGTACTGCTCACCACGGTCGTCGGGCCAGCCGAGGACCTCGAGCGCGGCGAGCACGCGAGCCGGGTCGATCGGGGCACGGTTGTCGGTCAACGGTGTCTCCTGAGCTTGACGGCGAGCAGCCGGGCGCGCCGGGGGCGTAGACGGCGGGCGCGGATCAGCAGCGGCACGACGTGCCGGATCACCGCCGCCCGCACGCTCGGTTCGGTCACGGCCGCCACCCGTCGGTGGAGGCCGTCAGGTCGAGCCGTTCGACGATCACCTCGACGGTCGGGCACGGACCGAAACACAACGGCTCTTCACACCCGAGGCACCACGGACACCGGCAGTGGCAGTGCTCCCGGCCGCCGTGCGGCGCGTCGAACCAGCCGCGCCCCTGACAGCCGAAGCAGTCGGGGTCCGGCCGGCCGGTCGACGACGGATCGGACGAGTGAACGTCGAGGACGCGTAGGACGACGCCGCGCAGCAGCTCGTCGACGCCGGGCCGGCGGACGTGCTCGCGGATGGCGTGCACGGCCTGGTCGTGGGTGGCGATCAGCAGCCCAGTCACCGCCGCCTCCGCTTGGCCGCCCGACGCTCGGCACGGTTCCCGCCCGGCGGCACCTGCGCCATGGCCCGCTCGATCGCCGCCATATCGCCGCGCTGGCCGCCGGCCACGCGCACCGGCGCGGCGTCACAGCCCGGCTCCCACCGGCGGCCAACCAGCCGCCACCGGCACCCCGGGCGATCGTCGGACAGGCTCACCGGCCGCGTACAGCGGCACGTCGCGCCGGCCAGCAGTCGCTCTGCCAGTGCCAGCGCGGCCGCCGTCGGCGACCGGTGCTCGTCGGCGATGACCCGCGCGCCCCGGTAGGTGGCCACCGCGTACCACCGGGCCTCTTCCGTCGGCCCGTGCTCGTCGCCGGCGTACCCGATCTCGAACCCGGCCGCGCCGGCCCGGCCGACCAGGTCCGCGCAGGCGATCACAATGTCGTCGTTCATCGGCCGACCACCGGGCCGCCGACCACCGGGTGCCGCGGGTCGTCCCGCCAGCCGAAACACCACGCGCACAACGTCATGCCAAGCGGCAGGAAGTCGTGCCACACGTCGAGGCCCGCCAGCTGGCCGAGCACCGCCGGCAGTGGCTGCCGGTCCAACTCCGCCCGCGCGTCACGCAGCTGTGACCGGTGCGGGTGCCGGCGCCGGTGCGCCTCGTTGGCCGCGTCCTGGCAGGGCTGGCACGGGACCTCGCCGCGGCGGCGGTGTCGGACGTGGCCGGCTTCTTCGCCGCACCGGCCGGTGTCGGTCGGCGCCGCCAGCGTCATCGTGGTCACGCCGCCACTCCTTCCTCGGATGCCCGGGTGCGCCCCGCGCGGGCGAGGACCTGGGTCACGTACACCTCGTCGACGCCGGTCACCGCGGCGATCTGCGCCGGGGTCCAGCCGTAGCCGTGCAGCCGCAGCAGGTACGCGGCCCGCTGGTGCTGGTCTGGGATGCCGGCGCCCCGGCTGGGGGCCGGCACGGGGTGTGTCGGTGCCAGCCGGGGCGCGGCGTACCGCTCGCGGAGGAGCGCGGTGTACAGCTCGTCGTGGTCGCTCATGACGGCCGCTCGGGTGGGCGGAGCAGGTTCCGCACGTCCAGCAGGGCGTCGGTGAGGGTGCCGCTGGGGCCGGCGGTGCGGAGCCGCTGCTCGATGTAGGCGAGGGCCTGGTCGTGGCGGGCGGTGAGCTGGGCGTGCCGCACGTCCGGGTCGACCGGGTCGACCGGCGGTGGGGTGCGGCCGAAGAGGCTAGCCACGGCCGGTCACCTCCGCCCGCCGCTGCTCGATCACCCGGATCCACAGCTCCCGCAGCGCGTCGAACTCGTCGGCCATCGCCGCGTCGACCTCGGTGATGTCGGGATTGGGGGCGGTGGCTCCGATGGCTGTGTCGAAGCCGAATGCCACCGCCTCGTCGACACTGATCGGCGCGCGGTAGTAGTTGCCGAGCAGCTGGCCGAGGACGCAGTAGCAGTTGTGCGACATGACCAGCTCATCGACGTCGATCGGGCCGCCGCCCTCCCAGGGGCCGGCCTGGTCGGGCCGGTCCGCCTTCCACCAGTCCGGGTGGTTGGCGTCGAGCCACGCGATTCCCCGGTTGACGCGGGCTTGCAGCTCGCCGGTCGTCATCACCGGGGCGGTCACGACGGCTCACCGTCCAGCAGCGGCTCCCACAGCTTCCGCAGTGCGCCGAGGACCCGAGGGCCCCGCAGCCACGTCAGCACCTCGTCGTGCTGGCCGTGCGTGACCGGGCACGTGACGATCCAGAACTGGCTCTTGCGGGGCTGAACCATGAACAGGCGCAGCTCCTGCTTCGAGCGATCCTCGCCCTCCACGAACAGGCTGTCGTGCTGCGGCCGGGAGTAGTCAAACCAGTCCCAGCGGTAGACGAAGCTCATGTCCTCGTCGGAGGCCTCAACCACCTCGCGCAGCTCCGCGAACGATTCGAGGTCCTCCGTGTAGCCTTCCGGCCCGTAGTACGGGTGGTCGATCTCGTAGAGGCGCTTCACGCCGCGTCACCGCCGCCGGAGAACTCGGCCGCCGGCGCGGCCGCCTTCGCCGCCTGCGCCTCCCGGTGCTCCGCCACCAGTTCCTCGGCCGACGCTTCCGGCACGCGCCGCTCCCCGGCGCCGTCACCGTCGCCCTCACCGCTGGGCAGCACGGAGAACAGGTCCGCCGGCTCCTGGTCGTCGATGCCCGTCCGGTCCTTGTACCGCCGCTGCAACAGCGTCCGGACCACCTCGACGTCCGCCTCATCGGTCACGACCTCGATGTGCGCGATCTCCACCGTCGGCGTCCGCGACCCGTCCTCGCCGTCGACCTTGTAGAAGTTCGGCTTCACCCGGACCAGGCCCCAGTACTCGGCGTGGAGCAGGTCGTCGTCGACCAGCTTGCTCTCGATCTGCACGAGGCCGTTGCGAGGCTTGTTCTCCTTGGAGAACTTCGCACTGATGTTGACCGTCACCTACTGCTCCTTGGTGTGGGTGGTGGCCAGGGCGTCGGCCCGGGCCTTGTGGATGAGGGCGGCGGCGTGCCAGCGGGCGGCCGCGCGGGTTGCCCGGTCCCGGTCAGTCCGGGCCTGGTCGCGTTCAGCGGTGAGCCGGCGAATCTCGGCGTCGACGAGCCGCCCGAGCAGGTCACGCAGCACCGGGCACCTCCCGGCGAACCACCAGCACGGTCACCTGCGGCTCAGCTGTGGTCGTCATCTCCGCCTCCCTCCGGGCGGTCCAGCACGGCCAGCGCCGCGTCGGTCAGGTGCACCGGGGCGCCGTAGTCGAGGGCGTTCAACTCGGCCAGGGCCAGGCACAGCAGCCGATCCCGCGTGTGCGGGCACAGCTCGTTCAGCGCGTCCACGACGCGCGGGCCCGGGCAGACGTCGACGACCTCGCACATCTCGGCGTCGGCGTGCTCCCGGACGCCGGCGACCAGCTCGGCGAGCAGCGCTTTGTGCTGGTCGACGGACGCGAGGATGTGCGGCGGCAGCGACCCCGTCATACCGGCACCACCGGCCCCGACTCGGTGGCCAACGTCGGCCACGTGACGTTGCCGAGCGCCCGACGCTGGTGCGGGTTGTGCAGCGGCACCACCTGCTGCCCGTACGCCGCCAGGCCCAGCGTCAGCAGCGCCACCGCGTCGGCCTGGTCGTGGCCGTCGACGTGCAGCAGCCGGCCGTACGTGGAGACGACTGCCTCCAACACCTGCGTCTTGTTGGCGTTGCCCTTCCCGGTCGCCCACGTCTTCACCTCGGGCGGGTGCACGTCGACGTACCGGATCCGCTGGGCGTGCAGCCAGTGCTTGACGACGCCGTGCAGCTCGGCGAGCCGCAGCGTCGTCGCGCCCTTGCCGTCGAACTGCGGCAGCCACTCGACGACCACCAGGTGCGGCCGGCACTTCACCGCGGCCGCGACGTCGCGCAGGACGGCGTTGATGCGGTCGTGGTCCATGTCGGTGTGGCCGTGGGCGGTGCGGGCGGTGTGGACGGTCCGGGCGAGCAGGCCGCCCCGGCCGTGGTGATCGTGAGTCGCGGCCACGCCGGTCGCGGCGAGGGAAAGGTCGAGGGCCACCATGCGCAGCTCGGTCATCAGAACGGCGCCTCGCTGTCGTACTGCCGGCCGCGCAGGCGATCAGCGATCAACCGGGCGCGCGACCTGATCCGCCAGGTGAGCCGCCACCAGAGGTGCTGGAGGCGGGTCGGGTTGCAGTTCGGGCAGTTCCGCCGGCCGATGTAGCCGGAGTCACCGCACGGCGGGCAGTCCGGCTCCTCCTTCGGCTGGCTGTGGTCGTACTCGTCGTCCCAATTCACTGCCCGGCCCTCGATCCGGGCTGCGCGACCTCGACGTCGCCCCATGCGTCCTGGGTCGTTGGCGGCGGGGCGGCCGGCTGCTCGACGGCGGCGGGCGCCGCCGCAGCCTGCGCGGTGATCTCGTCGCCCGTCACTCGGGCCGGGAACTCGTCGTCGACCGACAGCTCACCGCGCCGGATCGACTGGAATACGACGCCCAGATCGGCGACGTCGGCCGCCGTCCACTGCCCGCGCTTACGGCCCAGCCGGTCCTCGATCTGCAGCACCCGCACACCGATCCCGGCGAACGCGGTCACCATGTCGGTGACCCGGTCGACCAGCGGCTTACCGTCGCCACGCTCGATCGTCTGCCGGCAGAGGTCCTGCGCCTCGGCCACGAAGTCCGCGGGCAGCACGGTGAAGATGGCCTCGCGGACCGCCCGGGCGCCGATGTTCTGGTTGTTCAGGTAGACGTCCTGCAGGTCAACCAGCGGCTTACGCTGCCCGTTCGACATCCGGGCGTGCGGCACCTGGAAGGTCCGCGACGAGCGGACGTTCGTCTGCTGGTCCCACGCGTACGCGCGGATCTCGGACATGCCGCGCTCGTCGTCGCGGTGCAGCTCGTGCACGCCGTGGTCGAGGTTGCCCCAGATCCGGGCCAGCTCGCGGGCGAGGTGCACGGACGGGCCGGAGCCGCGGTTGCGGACGGAGTAGAACGCGCGGGAGGCCAGGCCGAGCCGACCGCACGCGGCCTTCATCTCGGCCCACGCGCGGCCCATGTCGCGGGGGTTCTGCTGCGCGACCTGGACGGCGGCGGCGACCTCGGCGACGGCGCGGGCCTGCTCGACGGCGGTCGTCTGGGTGGCCGCGGGCGGCACGACGGCGGCCGGGGTGACGCGCTCGATGGCGCGCTGGCTGGTGCTCACGACTTCTCCTTGGTGGTCTGGCGCTTGTAGCTGCGGATGGCCTGTGCCTGCTCGCGGATGTCGGCCGGGACGCGCTCCAGCGCCTTGCACGGGCACCAGTCGTAGACGCGAGTGCCCTCGAATGCTCCGGACTCGAAGAGCAACTTCGGGTGGACGCCCTCCTGGTCGGCCAGCTCGATGACCAGGTCGTAGACCCATGCGGGCAGTTGGGCTCTCACATCAGCTCCTGGGCGTAGCGGTTCTCGATGTAGCCGGGCAGGCTGATCAGCGCGACGTCGTCCGTGTAGCCCGGCCACCGGCCGGACTCGACGCAGCTGCGGTAGACGTGCCGGGCCTCCCGGTTCAGGTGCGCGGCGATCCGGCGCGCCGTCGGGTCGGGCTGCGCCACCGTCACCACGTACGGCGGCTCCTTCTCCTGGAAGATGAAGACCATCTGCGGGTTCGGGTGCCGGCCCAGCGCCCGCAGCCCGCCCTCGTACCAGTCGCCCTGCCGGTGGTAGCCGCGGTCGGAGATGACCTTCTGCAGGGCCTCCGGCTCGGCGGTGGTGCAGGTCTTGTAGTCGGGCACGATCAGCCGGTCGCCGCCCGGCGCGTCCGGCAGGAAGTCGATCCGGGCCCGGCACTTCACCCGGGTTTCCGGGTCGATCCAGAACAGCGACACCTCCGGCTGGCCGGTGCCGGGCCGCAGCAGCGCGGACGCTTCCGGGTGCTCGCGCAGCTTCTCGGCCATCGCCTCGACCCGGTCCATGTCGGCCGGCTTCAGCGGGATGTCGCCGGCGTCGCGGATGGCCTTGACCTGCGCCTTGACCTCGTTGGTGTCCCACCGGGGGCGGTCGACGACGACGAGCTTGGGGCCGGTGCCGAGGACCAGGTGGTGCGCGGCGTGGCCGAGGTCGAATTCCTTCTTCGGCGGCTGCGGGTTGTCGCGCTTGTGCCGGAACTTCGCCGGGCAGGACGGCGGGAGCAGGTCCCGGGCGCCGGTGCTCGACAGGCTGCCGCCGGGGACCGGGTCGGCGTGGTAGACGTCGTCGGGCACCCCGAGATAGATCCCGGGGCGCTCGACGACGAACGGCTTGACCTCGGTCACTGCGGCTCGATCTCCGAGAGGTGCCCCGGGTGGCCGTACGGGCCGACCTTCCTGGTCATGCGACGGCCACCACGGGGAACGCGCCCGTCAGGTCCCGGGCGGCGGTCTGGTGCGCGGCCGGCACCGTCCACAGCGACGGCCGGGCCACCCCGCCCCACTCGTCGTCAGGCACCAGGCCCAACTCCCGATCCACAGCGCAGTGGGCCAGGAGCTTCCGGGCCGGCACCGGCCGGGCGCGGAGCCGGCCGCCCTGCGGGCGCAGCGGGTACGCGATGGCGAGGATCAGCAGCACCGGGACGACGGTCGCCGCCAGCACATCGGTAGGCATCAGGACTCCTTGGTGTTCAGGGCGAGCCGCAGCTCGACCCGCTCGGCGAAGGGAAGCTCAGGCAGGGCGGGGTGGTCGGGCTGGAGAGGCGCGCATGCGGTGCGGGCCTGCGCGTTGAGCGAGGGCCGCGGTGCCGGGCGGCGGTGCCACAGCCACGCGAACAGCACGGTCGTGCCGGCGAACAGGACCACCAGCAGCAGAAGCACGATGTCTGCGGCGGTCATCGCCGGTCACCCCCGGTGGGCGCGGCGGGCACCCCCGCACCCGCCGCGCCCAGCTCGGACCCCGGCCGGCCCGAGGACTGATGAGTGCGCCGCTCGACGGTGTCGAAGGCGGAGCCGGCCGGGGCGTTCGGAGACGGCCGCCGCCGCGGCGCACGGCCCGTAATGGACAGGCCGTCGACGCCCTCCGGCAGCGGAGGCGGCGGCAGGTCGTCATCGTCGTCGCGGGAGTAGCCGAGACCAGTCGGGTCGTCGTCGACGACACCCATCAGCTCGCGCAGGGCACGCTCTGCCTGGATGGCGGCGGCGAGCCGACGCGCCTCCTGCTGCCAGAAGTTCCACGCCGCGTACGCCCCGTTCAGCCGGAGGTTCACGGCCTTGACCCGGTCGGTCTTCAGGTCGTCCCAGTCGGACCTCTCGGCGAGGCTGGTCAGCTCGTCGTTGACCTTGTTCCACCGGGCGGACGCGGTGTTGGTCTGGTGCGTGGCGTGCCGGAGCTTGCGCCACAGGTCGTCGAGGTAGGTGCGCTCATCGGCGGTCAGGGGGAAGCGCATGGCCGGTCACGCCCCGGCCTGCTCGGTGGGCGCCGGCTCGTCCGCGTGCTCCTGCGGCTGCCCGGCCGGCTCCGGCCACTCCGCCTCCGGCAGCTCGACCAGCCCCACCGGGAAGCCCCGCATCGGGCTCAGGCTGTCGTACTGCGCACACCAGGCGGTGCCGAACCGCGCGATCATCGCCGCCCGGGCGCTGTCGTAGGTGCCTCGGAACCGCACGTACCGGCCGTCGAACTGCTGCCCGGCGCCGAAGGTGAAAAACCGGTCCTGCTCCACCTCGTCCGGTTCCAGGGCCGGCTTGCCGTAGAACGTCACCGTCACGCCGTCGCTGAAGTCCGACGTCTCCGACTGCCACGTCAGGCTCTTTGACGCCGACCCACAGTCGGACAGCGGCAGGTCCAGCGCCTCCGACAGCCGCGTCACCTCGCCATCGAGCAGCTGCACGCCCACCGACGGGCCGCCGTATGCGCGCACCCGGGGACGAACGTCGGCCATCAGGTCGGCCAAGTCGCGCAGCCCCTTGACGACCGTCCAGCGGCGGACGGCCTCGACCGCGTCGGCCACCTGATCCTCGGTGGCCAGCCGCACCAGGTAGTCAGCGGACCACTTCACGCCCTGCGGCTCGCCGCCACCGACCGGGGCGAGGGTGAGCGCGACCATTGAGTCGGGACCGCTGCGGTAGGGCAGCGAGTGCTCGACCGTGAACACGGTCGACGCGCCGCCGCCCTTGATGAGGACGTGCTGGCGGCGCTCCAGCTCGCCGGCGGCGAGCCACTCCTGCGGGTTGCTACTCTGCTGGGACATCGACCTGTCTCCTTCTGTGGTAGGTCGGTGGACGGGGCGGGTCGCCTGGCGAGAGGCGGCCCGCTTCTTGCTGGCCGGGCGGCCGTCCGGAGCCCTACGTCGCGGACAGCCGCCCGGGGATCAGGCCGGGGCGCCGGTCGTAGCGATCGCCTTCTCCTGCCGGATGTAATGCGTGGTCTTCATCGCTCAGGCCGCCTTCCGCTGCTGGCGAGCGGCGCGCCGCTGGGCGACGGCCACGTGGATCTCGGCCAGGACCTGGCTCAGCGCCTCGGCCGCGGCACGGCCGCCGGGGCTGTCGGGGTCGATCGGCTTGATCGGCTTGCGCGGCCCGGATGGGGGCGGCGGGGTCGACGGGCCGCCGGGCGGGTGCGTCACCGGTCCACCCGCTCGAACAGGGCGTCCACCGTCGTGCCCAGGTCGGCGGCCATGCGCATCGCCACCGTCAGGCTCGGCTGCCACTTCCCGGATCGGATTCGGAACATGTGCTGCCGGTTGATGCCGTGCAGCTTGGCCTGGGCGACCACCGTCGTCACGCCGGCCCTTTCGGCCGCCAGCGCGTCGTAGACGCCCACGCGTAGACGCACCTTCGCGTCACTGCGGGCCGTCGATGCGTCGCCCTTTTGCGTCGCTTCCATGTTCGCCACGGTAGACCGTCGCATTGTTACGTCGCAAGGTGCGACGCAGGTTAGCGACGAAATCAGCCGTTCGGCTGACCCTGGCGGGGGTAGCTCGTGCCCTATCGTCGCAAGTAAGCGACGCAATCAGGGGGTCTGAGGGCATGGCGCAGTGGAGAGCCGTAGCAGGACAGCGACAGGTCGACCGACCCCGTGAGCTGCACTTACGCGTCGTCAAAGTGCGACCGGAGGCGACGCATCAAGATCCGTTCGGGTCGCCGTACCGTGTGCATATGAGCGACGGTGCCAAGCGGGAGAGCTGGGCGGAGTATCTGCGGCGGATGACCGACCGCCCCGGCTGGAGCGTTGCCCGACTGGCACGCGAGTCCGGCATTCACCGTGCGACTCTGTTCCGCTGGATCGCCGGCAAGGGCGGGGCCAACGTCGCGAGCGTGCGCCAGATCGCCGAGGCGCTCGGCGACGACCCGGCCAACGCGCTGCGCGCCGCTGGCAACATGGAGGGCGCGCCCGAGGAAGCGCTCGACCCAGACCTCCAGGTCATCATGCGACGCCTCGCCAGCCCCGACACGCCGGAGGCCGAGAAGGACGCGATCCGGACCGCGTTGAAATACCTCGCCCAGGTCGCAGAGAGCGCGCAGCCCGAGCGGCCAGGCCGCGTCATCCGCCGGCGGGGCCGCGCCGCAAGCTGATGCCCCGCCGTCGCGGCAACCTCGCCGCCGTACCCGACCAGCCCCGCCGGTTCGTCGCCTATCGACGCGTCTCCGAACTCATGGGCCGCGGCGGCGACGACTTCCACAGCCCCGATATCCAGCTCGCCGCCATCCGCCGCATGGCCACGCCCGCCGGACTGCGAGAAGTCGCTGTCGTCGACGACATCGACCAGACAGGCCGGAACTTTTCCCGCGAAGGCATCGACAAGGTTCGGCGGATGGCCGCCGCCGGACAGATCGACGTCCTGGCCGTCTACAAGGTCGACCGGTTCGGCCGCAACGTGCTGGAGTCGCTGCAACTGCTCGCCGAGCTGGCGAACAGGGGGGTCACCATCATGTCGGCCACCGAGCAGATCGACACGTCCACCCCGACCGGCCGGTGGATGCTCACCAACCTGCTGGCGATCGCCGAAATGCAGTCCGACGAGATCGGCCGAGGCTGGTCGAATACGATCGCCCGCCGGGCCGAAAAGGGCCAGCATCACGGCCGACCCCTCGGCTATGTGAAGCGGAACAAACAGCTCGTGCCCGACCCGGAATTGGGTCCCGCGATAACCGAGGTGTTCCGCCGGTACGCGGCCGGCGATCCCATAGGTGAGATCACCGAATACCTCGCGGCACTGCGGGGAAAGGCGATGCACACCGCCAACGTCAAGAAGATCCTGCGCAATCCTGCCTACCGGGGAATGGTCATCGCCGGCGACGAGGTGTTGCCCGGCGAGCATGAGGCCCTGGTCGACGACCTGACCTGGAAGCAAGTGCAGGGCCGGCTGGCGGCCGAGGCCGGCACGCCACCCCGGCATCTTGCGCCGACCTGGCCGCTCGTCGGCTTGGTCGAGTGCCCGCAGGAGCACAAGCTCCAGCGGCAGGGCGACCGGCTGGTGTGCGGGCACGGCCGCGGCGACGTCAAGGGCGGCACCTGCCCAGGGGTGGGCCGGCCCATCCTCGCCAAGGTGGAGGACGAGGTGCTGCGACAGGTCGCCGAGTGGGGCGCCGAGCTGCGCACCGACCACGGCGCGAGGACCCACCGGTTAGCCCGGCTGGCCGCCGACCAGGTCGACCGGGCCGCTCTGCAGCGACAGATCACCGAAGCTCGGGCCGCGATGGTCAAGCTCGTCAAGGACAACGCCCGAGAACGGATCGAGCCGGACGTGTACCGCCAGGCGATGGCTGAACTGCGGGACGCGGAGCAGGGCGCCGCCGCGCAGCTGGCCCGCATGGCGCCTGCCGACGCGCCACCGGATCCGGAGGTCGCGGCGCACGCCGTCGAGGCGCTGCTGGCCCTGTGGCGGGACCCGGAGGTGACGCACGCCGAGCGGGTGAAGGCGCTACGGTCGGTCGTCTCTCGCATCGAGGTCCGCCCCGCCTCGCACTGGCGAGAGCCGGAGGACAAGCGGGTTGACGTGCAGTTTCACTGGTAGCGGTCTGTAATGCCCCACGATCGTGGGCAACGTGCTCACCGCCCCGGAGTGGCGCCGTACCACCCAGAGCAACACGCTGGTGGCCAACTTCAAGGTGGCCTCGACGGCCCGCCGGCTCGACCGCGACAGCGGCCGCTGGGTCGACGGCAACAGCCTGCGCGTGCGGGTCAACTGCTGGCGCAAGCTCGCCGAGGGGGTGGCCGCCTCGGTGATGGTCGGCGACCCGGTGGTGGTCTGCGGCCGGCTCTACACCCGCGACTGGACCGACGACGCCGGCAACCACCGCACCCTGTACGAGCTGGAGGCGGTCGCGGTCGGTCACGACCTGTCCCGGGGCCGGGGCCGGTTCCTGCGCAACCGGCCGACGATGACCAGTATCGCGGTCGAGGACGCCGAGGCCGAGCACCGGGTGCACGGCGAGCCGACCGAGCCGGTGCCCGACGAGGAGGCGCCCGCCCGGCCCGAACACCGGCAGCTGAACGACGATGTCGAGCTGCCCGACTTCAGCGCGCCCCGCCCCGGCCCGGGCTTGCCGGCCGACGGCGTCGACAGCTCTCTCGACCCCTTCGACGAGGCGGCGGACGGCACCGACGACGGGCCGGCCAGCGGGGTCGGCGAGGCCGAGGAGCCGGCGGGCGACGGCCCGCCCGGCGACGACGCCGGAGACGAGTTGAGCCCGCTGCCGGAGGAGATCGGTGCGGGCCGCGCGCCGACCGGGCGCGGCCGCCGGGGGCGGGTGCCGCAGCCGGTGTGACCGCAGGACGGCGGTACGACGGGGGCGGGGTGACGACCTGGCGTCGTCACCCCGCGTGCCGGGTCCCGCGCTCCCCACCGCCAGCCCTCAGGTGTCGCAGCGGAGCTACGGCTAGGCCGGGCGATCGTTGGCGACGGTTCGGCCCGGCCCGGTGCGACCCGGCCCGGTCGGCCGGGCCCGGCGCGGCGGATGGGACTGCCCGCGTCCGGCGGTGCGGTGCGGCGGTGTCGCGTGTGGGAGGCGGGATCCCCTGGGGTGCGGGCTCGACCGCACGGCGGTGTCGCGTGTGGGAGGCGGGATCCCGCGGGGTGCGGGCTCGACCGCACGGTGGTGTGTGGTGGGCCGGTGTCCCCGTCCTGGCCACGCGTGGCGGGTGTCTCCGGGGCGTGTGCGCAACCCGGGGCCGGGGCGGCGCTGGGCTACGCTGCCGGCCGGAGGTGAGGCGGGTGCGGCAGGCGACGTCGGTGGCGACCGCGGCGGGACTGATCGCGGGGTACGCCCTGGACGCGCTGCTTGGCGACCCGCGCCGGTGGCACCCGGTGGCCGGGTTCGGTCGCGCCGCCGGTGCCCTGGAGCAGCGGATCCACCGCCCGGATCGGGCCGCCGGGACGGCCTTCGCCGTGCTCGCGGTCGGCGCGCCGATGTTGCTCGGGGCGGCCGCCACGGTCGCCACCCGGCGCCGGCCGGTGACCCGGGCGGCGCTGGTGGCCGCCGGCACCTGGACGGTGCTCGGCGGGCGCACGCTGCGCCACGAGGCGGAGGTGATGGGCCGGGCGCTGCGCGACGGCGACCTGCCCGCGGCCCGGCAGCGGCTCGGCCACCTCTGCGGCCGGGACCCGTCCGCCCTGGACGAGCCCGAGCTGGCCCGGGCCACCGTCGAGTCGGTCGCGGAGAACACCTCCGACGCGGTCGTCGCCCCGTTGCTCTGGGGCGCGGTCGCCGGCCTGCCCGGCCTGCTCGGCTATCGCGCGGCGAACACCCTCGACGCGATGGTCGGCCACCGTTCACCGCGCTACGCCCGCTTCGGTACCCCGGCGGCCCGCCTCGACGATCTGCTCAACCTGGCGCCCTCCCGGCTGACCGGGCTGCTCACCATCGCGGTGGCAACGGCCGCGCAGGGCGACCGGAAGCGAGCCTGGCGGGTCTGGCGCCGCGACCGCAACGACCACCCCAGCCCCAACGCCGGGCAGTGCGAGGCGGCGATGGCGGGCGTGCTCGGCGTACGGCTGGGCGGACGCAACGTCTACTTCGGGCGCTCCGAGGTGCGGCCGTTCCTCGGCGACGGTCCCCGGCCGGAGGCCCGGCACCTGAAGCGGGCCGCCCGCATCTCCGGCGCCGTCGGTCTCGCCGCGCTCGGGTTGGCCGCCGCGTACCCCGTGACGGTGGGCCGGCTGGTGCAGGCCGTCGGCCGGCGCGGCCTGGCGGTGGTCCGCGGCCGGCGCAGAGCCGGCGGCGTGTCCCGGGCCGGCGGACGGGGGAGCGGGCGGTGAGCGGCGGGCTCCTGGTCGCCGGCACCACCTCCGACGCCGGCAAGAGCGTGCTGACCGCCGGCATCTGCCGGTGGCTGCACCGGCAGGGCGTGAAGGTGGCGCCGTTCAAGGCGCAGAACATGTCCAACAACTCGGCGGTCGTGGTCGGCCCGGACGGCCGCGGCGGCGAGATCGGCCGGGCGCAGGCGATGCAGGCAGCGGCCTGCGGTCTCGCTCCCGACCTGCGGTTCAACCCGGTGCTGCTCAAGCCGGGCAGCGACCTGGCCAGCCAGGTGGTGCTGCTCGGCGAGGCGGTCGACACGGTGACCGCCGGCAACTTCCGCGAGCTGCGGCCCCGGCTCGCGCAGACCGCCTTCGCCGCGCTCGCCGCGCTGCGGGCGGAGTACGACGTGGTGATCTGCGAGGGGGCCGGCAGCCCGGCCGAGATCAACCTGCGCGCCGGCGACTACGTCAACATGGGGCTGGCCCGGCACGCCGGGCTGCCCACCATCGTGGTCGGCGACATCGACCGGGGCGGCGTCTTCGCCTCGATGTTCGGCACCGTCGCGCTGCTCGACCCGGCCGACCAGGCGCTGATCGCCGGCTTCGTGGTCAACAAGTTCCGTGGCGACCTGGGACTGCTCCGGCCGGGGCTGGAGATGCTGCACCGGGTCACCGGCCGGCCGACGTACGGGGTGCTGCCCTGGGCGCTGGACCTGTGGCTCGACGCCGAGGACTCGCTCGCCTACGGCCGGGTGCTCGGCCGCCCGGCCGCGCCGCACGGCACCGAGTGGCTGGACGTGGCGGTGGTCCGGCTGCCCAGGATCAGCAACGCCACCGACGTCGAAGCGCTCGCCACCGAGCCGGGCGTCCGGGTGCGGCTGACCGTGGAGCCCGCCGAGTTGGCCGCCGCCGACCTGGTCGTCCTGCCCGGCTCCAAGTCGACCGTGGCCGACCTGGCCTGGCTGCGCCGGAGCGGCCTAGCCGACGCCGTCCTGGCCCACGCCGCGGCCGGCCGGCCGCTGCTCGGCATCTGCGGCGGCTTCCAGATGCTGGCCCGGGCGATTCACGACCCGGTGGAGAGTCGGCAGGGGAGCGTGCCGGGGCTCGGCCTGCTCCCGATCGAGATCACCTTCGATCCACGCAAGACCGTCCGCCAGTCGACGGGCACCGTCGGCGGGAACGTCGCGGTCCGCGGCTACGAGATCCACCACGGGTACGTCTCGTCTGCCGACCCGGCACTGGTCCCGCTGCTGACCTGCGCGGACGGCACCGGCGAGGGGGTGGTTCTCGGCGCCGTCCACGGCACCCACTGGCACGGCGCCTTCGAGTCCGACGCGTTCCGCCGGCGCTTCCTCACCGAGGTGGCCCGGTTGGCCGGCCGCACCGGGTTCCGGGTGGCCCCGGGGACCGCCTTCGCCGCCGCCCGCGAACGCTCCCTGGACCTGCTCGGCGACCTGGTCGAGGAGCACCTGGACACCGACGCCCTCCGGCGTCTCATCGAGGCCGGCGCGCCCGCCGGCCTTCCCTTCATCCCGCCCGGCGCCCCACCCGCCGCTGGCTGAGCCACGACCCGGAGCAGCCGCAGGTGCGCCCCACCCGCCGGCTGAACAGCCAGCGGGGAGCGGCTGCAGGAGAGGTCACCGGACCGTGGACGAAGCCGCACGGTCAATCAGCGGCTGCGTTCAGAACCGCCGGTTACTCCCTCCCACGTCCGCACTGTCACGGGCGGACGTCGGCGGGGCGGTCGGACATCGGCAGTCCCGCGGTCAGCCAGGCCTGCACTCCGCCGATCATGTCGGTCGCCCGGTGCAGCCCGAGCGCCCGCAGACTCGCCACCGCGAGGCTGGAGCTGTAGCCCTCCCGGCAGGCGACCACGATCCGCAGGTCGTACCCAATCGCCTCGGGGATGCGCCAGGTGCTGGCCGGGTCCAGCCGCCACTCCAGCACGGTCCGGTCGATGACGATCGCGCCCGGGAGTTCCCCCTGGTCCCGCCGCTGCGCCTCGGTGCGGGTGTCGACCAGCAACGCCCCGGCGCGGACCGCCTCGACGGTCTGGTGCGGGGTCAGCCGCCGAACCCCGGCACGGGCCTGTTCCAGCAGGGCGTCGACGCCCGGACTCATCACGCTGTGGGACACGAGCCGATCATGCCGCCCCGCCCCGGGCTCCGCCCGGTGAACGGCCCCGCACCGACAGACGACCGCTCGATCGGGCGACCCCGTTCGGGGAGGGCGAGCGCGCCCGCGTGCCGGGTCCCCGTCGACCGGCCGCCGCTCCGAGGGCGCCGACGACGGCGCGACGCCCAAGGTCGGGTCGCCGGCCTCCTCGCCGGCAGGGGCAACGGCACAACCGCGACGCCCCGGCGCAGGCCGGTCCCGCCGCCGGTTACCGTCGGCCCCGTGGCGGTGGCGTTGGTCGAGGCGTACGCCCGACTGGCCCGTCGGGTGCTGGCCGGGCCGGCGCGGTTGGGGCGGACCCGGCTGGTGGCGGTCGACGGGCCGAGCGGTGCGGGGAAGAGCGTGTTCGCGGCGCGGCTCGCGGACGCCCTCGCCGCGTTGCCCGGTGTGGAGCGGCCACCGGTGGTGCACATCGACGACCTGCTCGACGGCTGGGACGACCAGCTCACCTTTTGGCCCCGGCTGGAGGAGTGGGTGCTCGCGCCGCTGCGCGCCGGCCGCCCGGGGGCATATCACCGGTACAGCTGGGTGCGGCGCTGTTTCCTGCCCCGTCCGGTGCCGGTGCCGGTTGCGCCCGTGCTGCTCGTCGAGGGGGTGAGCGCGGCGCGGGCGGCCGCGCGGCCGGACCTCACCCTGTCGGTCTTCGTCACCGCCCCGGCGCCGCTGCGGCTCGACCGTGCGGTGCGGCGCGACGGCCCGGGGATCCTGCCGGAGCTGCTCCGCTGGCACGCCGGGGAACGGGCGCACTTCGCCGCCGACGACACCGCGAGCCGGGTCGACCTGGTGGTCGACGGCTCACCCACCCTGCCCCACGACGCCACCCGCTACTACGTGCGCCGGCCCTGACCGGCGTGCGCCGCCCCGGCCGGCGTGCGCCGCCCCGGCGCCGGCGTGCGCAGCCCCCGGCCGCAGTGTGCCCTCATGGGGCGGCCTGACCGTCCGGGGCATGGACGCCGGCCGCGGGCTGCGGCACGATGCGGGGAGGTCGGGGTACGGGGAACGGGGAGTCAACATGGCAGCAGCCGACGCGCCCGCGCGGCGCCGGATCACGCTCACCGGCATCAGCTCACGCGCCTGGGAGCATCCCGCCGACCGGGGCGCGCTGGTGGCGCTGCGCGAACTGCGCGGCTTCGACGACGTGGTCAAGACGTTTTTCGGGATGTGGAACGAGCGCGGGTTCCGGCTGTCCTACCTGGCCGCCGGAATCCGGGTCGACCACCGGCAGTACCCGGCGGTGTTCCAGCGCTACACCGAGGCCGCCGCCACGCTCGACGTGGCGGAACTCCCGGAGCTGTACGTGACGCAGTCGCCCTGGCTGCGCGCCGAGGCGGTCGGCCTGGACCGGCCGTTCATCGTGCTCAGCTCCGCCTGCGTCCAGCAGCTCGACGACGACGAGCTGCGCTGCCTGCTCGGCCACGAGCTGGGGCACGTGGGCAGCGGGCACGCCGTCTACAAGACCATCCTGATGATCCTCACCCGGTGGGCGGCCAACCTCAGCTGGCTGCCGGTCGGCGCGTTCGCGCTGCGGGCGATCATCGCGGCGATGCTGGAGTGGTGGCGCAAGGCGGAACTCTCCGCCGACCGGGCCGGCCTGCTCGCCGGGCAGGACCCGGCGGCGGCGCTGCGGCTGCTGATGAAGCTCGCCGGCGGCGGTGACCTGTCCCAGGTCGACACCACCGCGTTCCTGGAGCAGGCGGCCGAGTACGCGGGCGGCGGCGACCTGCGGGACAGCCTGCACAAGCTGCGGATGACCGCGTGGAGCACCCATCCGGTGCCGGTGGCCCGGGCTGCCGCGCTGCGGCAGTGGATCGACTCCGGGGCGTACGGACGGGTGCTGGCCGGGGAGTACCCGCGCCGCGCGGACGACGGCTCGGCGCGGGTGTCGGAGGAGATCAGGGCGGCCGCCGAGTCGTACCGGGAGGCGTTCGGGCGCTCGACGGACCCGCTGGTCGGGCTGCTGCGCCGGCTCGGCGACGGGGCCGCCGACATCGGTGGGTGGGTCGGCGGCACGGCCGGGCGGGCCCGCTCCTGGATGGACACCGCGGCCGAGGCCGCCCGCCGGGCCGGCCGGCCGGCGGACGACGGCGGCGGCGGGGCGACGAACGGCGCGGACGCCGCCGCTCCGGGCTCGGCGGGTACCACCGGGTAAGGCCGGCATACGATGCCGGTCATGACCACACCGATCATGTCCGAGTCCGAGGTACGGGCCGCCGTCGAGCGTGAGCTGCCCGGGGTCCGTGCCGACCTGGAACGCCTCGTCCGCATCCCCGGCATCGCGTTCGAGGGTTTCGACCACTCGCACGTGGAGCGCTCCGCCGAGGCGGTGGCCGAGCTGCTGCGCGGCTGCGGCCTCGACGTCGAGATCGTGCGTTCCGGCGGCCAACCGGCCGTGATCGGGAGGAAGCCGGCGCCGCCCGGCGCGCCGACGGTGCTGCTCTACGCCCACCACGACGTCCAGCCGGTCGGTGATCTGTCGCTGTGGGAGTCCGAGCCGTTCGAGCCGGTCGAGCGGGACGGCCGGCTTTACGGCCGGGGTGCCGCCGACGACAAGGCCGGCATCATGGCGCACGTGGCGGCGCTGCGCGCGTTCGGCGACGCGCTACCGGTGGGCGTGGTGCTGTTCATCGAGGGCGAGGAGGAGTACGGCTCGGACTCGTTGGAGCGGCTGCTCGCCGAGCACCAGGACGAGCTCGCCTCGGACGTCATCGTGATCGCCGACTCCGGCAACTGGGACATCGGCGTACCGGCGCTGACCACCTCGTTGCGCGGCATCGTCAACTGTTTCGTGGAGGTCCGCACCCTGGAGCACGCCGTGCACAGCGGGATGTTCGGCGGTGCCGTGCCGGACGCGCTCACCGCGCTGGTCCGGCTGTTGGCCACCCTGCACACCGACGCGGGCGATGTCGCCGTCGACGGTCTGGTCGGCCGGGAGGGCGCGAGCGTCGACTACCCGGAGGACCGGGTCCGCGCGGAGGCGGGGCTGGCCGAGGGCGTCCAGTTCATCGGCACCGGCCGGATCACCGACCGGCTCTGGACCAAGCCGGCCCTGTCGGTGCTCGGCATCGACGCGCCGGCCACCGGCGAGGCGCCGAACGCCCTGGTCCCGGCCGCGAAGGCGAAGCTGAGCGTCCGTCTCGCGCCCGGCGACGACTCGAAGCGGGCGTACGCGGCGCTGCGCGCCCACCTGGAGAAGCACGCCCCGTGGGGCGCGCAGGTGACGGCCACCTTCGAACACGACGGCGACCCCTGCGTGATCGAGGCGTCCGGGCCGATGTTCGACGCCGCCCGCTCGGCGTTCCGCACCGCTTGGGACGGCACCGACCCGGTGGACATCGGCATCGGCGGTTCGATCCCGTTCATCGCCACCTTCCAGGAGATGTTCCCGCAGGCCACGATCCTGGTCACCGGGGTCGAGGACCCGCATGCCCGGGCCCACGGGCCGAACGAGAGCCTGCACCTCGGCGAGTTCGCCCGGGTCTGCCTGTCCGAGGCGCTGCTGCTGGCCAACGTCGCCCGGGTGGGCACGGAGCGGAGTTAGGTGTCGGAACCGTAACTTCCCGGTCGATCTGGGAGTTTGCGGTGTGTCGGGCGCGGAGCTGTTATAGCCTTTCGAACATGAGTACGAACGAGGTGATGACCCGGCTCGAGGCCGCCGTCAGCGCTCTGGGGGACGTGGACGTCTCCGCGTGGTCCGAGGACACGCTCAAGGAACAGATCGGCGAGCTCTCCGCGGCGCTGGTCGCGCTCGACACGCTGCTCTCCCGGGTCGCCGACGAGGTCCGCGCCCGCGGGCTGCGCATCGAGGAGCCGGTCTCCGCCTGACCCGGCCGGCCACGGCCCCCGGGCTCGATCGACCCGCCGTGCGGCGCGTCGCGGTCTCCGGGTCGGGCGGGGCAGCGCAACGGCCGGGTGGTGTCGGAGTCGGCTGGCAGGATGGAGCCCGTGCGGTTCCTCGATCTGGCAGCCACCTCCGCGGCCGTCGGCGCCACCCGGAGCCGACGGGCCAAGGTCGAGCTGCTCGCTGGCGCGCTGCGCTCGCTCGACCCGGCCGAGGTTCCGGCCGGCTCGGGTTACCTTGCCGGCGAGCTGCGTCAGCGGCAGACCGGGGTGGGCTGGGCGAGCCTGCGCGACCTGCCGCCGCCGGCGGCCGAGCCGACGTTGACCGTGGCCGCGGTCGACGCGGCGATCGACGAGATCGCCGCGGTGCACGGACCTGGTTCGCAGGGTCGCCGCCGGGCGCTGCTGGGCGCGCTCTACGCCGCCGCCACCGCCGACGAGCAACGGCTGCTGACCGGCCTGTTCAGCGGTGAGCTGCGCCAGGGCGCCCAGGCGGGCCTGCTCGCCGACGCGGTGGCCCGGGCCGCCGACGTGCCGGTCGCCGCCGTACGCCGGGCGCTGCTGCTCGCCGGTGACCTGCGCGCGGTGGCGGTGGCTGCGCTCCGCGGCGGCGCGACGGCGCTGGCCGCCTTCGGCATCCAGGTCGGGCGCCCGCTCGCGCCGATGCTGGCGCAGAGCGCGCCCTCGGTCGACGAGGCGCTCGCCGCCACCGGCACGCCCGCGGTGGTCGACGTCAAGCTCGACGGCATCCGCATCCAGGTGCACCGCTCCGGCCCGGACATCGCCGTCTTCACCCGCAGCCTGGACGACATCACCGCCCGGGTGCCCGAGGTGGTCGCCGCCGTGCGGGCGCTGCCCGCCCGGGACGTGGTGCTCGACGGTGAGGCGATCGGGCTGGACGCCACCGGCCGGCCGCTGCCGTTCCAGCAGACGTCCAGCCGGGCGGCGCGGCGCACCACACCCGCCACCACCGGCCGGGGCGCGGTCGCCCCGGCGGTGGTCGCCGCCGCCGAGACCACCGGCGAGGCCGTGCTGACGCCGTACTTCTTCGACCTGCTGCACCTTGACGGCGAGGATCTGATCGACCTGCCCGGCCGGGACCGCTGGGCCGCGCTGGCCGGCGCGGTCGACGAGTCGCTGCTCGTCGGCCGGATGGAGGTCGACGGCCCCGAACGGGCCGGCGAGGCGTTCGCCGCCGCGGTCGACGCCGGCCAGGAGGGGGTGGTGGTCAAGGCGCCGGATGCCCCCTACGACGCCGGCCGGCGGGGGGCGGCCTGGGTGAAGGTCAAGCCCCGGCACACGCTCGACCTGGTGGTGCTCGCGGTCGAGTGGGGCAGCGGCCGGCGCCAGGGCTGGCTGTCCAACCTGCACCTGGGCGCGCGGGATCCGCGCACCGGCGACTTCGTCATGCTCGGCAAGACGTTCAAGGGGCTCACCGACGAGCTGCTGCGCTGGCAGACCGAGCGGTTCCTGTCGCTCGCCGTGGAACGCGGCGACTGGGTGGTGCGGGTGCGTCCCGAGCAGGTGGTCGAGATCGCCTTCGACGGGGTGCAGACCAGCACCCGCTACCCGGGCGGGATGGCACTGCGTTTCGCCCGGGTGGTGCGCTACCGGGCCGACAAGACGGCGGCCGAGGCCGACACCATCGACGCGGTCCGCGCCATCCACGCCGGCCGGGCCACCGGGTGACCAGCCCGCCCGGTCAGGGGCGGGTGCGTCAGGCCGCGCCGTGGGGCGCGGGCTCGGCGGCCCGGTCGGCGGGGCGCTCCCCGACCGGGCCCGCCCGCCGGCGGGCCTCCCGCCGGGCCGCCCAGCCGTAGCCGAACAGCGTCATCGCGGCGAAGATCCACCACTGGACCACGTAGCCGAAGTTCTGCCAGTTGTTGGCGTGCCCGACCGGCACCGCCTTGAAGGTGGGATCGGCCGCCGGGGTCTGCCCGTCGAGCAGCAGGTACGCCCCGTGCACCGGGTAGGGCAGCTCACCGGCGATCCGGGGTACGGCGATCCGGCGGGTCTCCAGCTTCCCGTCGCGCCGGGAGACCACGGACGATCCGCTCTCGCTCTGGTGCACCCGACCGGTGACGGTC
>NZ_POUB01000073.1 GCF_003236335.1 Micromonospora deserti | reverse complement strand
GGCGGACGTCGCGGCTGGGGTCGGCCCCGGCCAGCCCCTCGCGGACGGCGAAGCGGTGCAGCCCGCGCACGGCGCTGGCGGCGCGGGCCGCGGAGGAGACGGCCAGCGGCGGGTGGGCGTCGTCGCCGGCGCGCAGCCGGGCCAGGTGTTCCTCGACCTGCCCCGGCCCGACCGCGGCCAGGTCGGTGACCCCGGCCGCGGCCAGCGTGGCCAGGTAGCGGTGCAGGTCCCGGCGGTAGGAGGTGAGGGTGTTCGCGGACAGTCCACGCTCGACGGTGAGGTGGTCGAGGTAGCCGCGCACGGCACGGCGCAGGGCCGGTGCGGGCTCGTCGCCCGCGCCGGCCCCGCCCGGCGTCCCGCTCAGCCCGCCGCCCTCAGGCCAGCACGTCGGCCAGCGGCAGGGCCCGCATGCCGTGCGCCTCGGCGACCGGGCCGTAGACGACCTGGCCGTCGTGGGTGTTCAGGCCCAGCGCCAGGGCCGGGTCCCGGCGCAGCGCCTCCCGCCAGCCGTGGTTGGCCAGCTCCAGGGCGTACGGCAGGGTGACGTTGGTCAGCGCGTAGGTGCTGGTGTGCGGCACCGCGCCGGGCATGTTCGCCACGCAGTAGAAGATCGAGTTGTGCACCCGGTAGGTCGGGTCGGCGTGCGTGGTGGGGCGCGAGTCCTCGAAGCACCCGCCCTGGTCGATGGAGATGTCGACCAGCACGCTGCCCGGCTTCATCCGGGACACCATCTCGTTGGAGATCAGCGTCGGGGCCTTCGCACCGGGCACCAGCACCGCGCCGATGACCAGGTCCGCGTCGAGCACGGCCCGTTCGACCTCGTACGCGTTGGAGGCGACCGTCTGCAGGTGGCCCCGGTAGATCGCGTCGGCCTGGCGCAGCCGGGCGACGTTCTTGTCCAGCAGCAGCACCTCGGCCTGCAGGCCGAGCGCGATGGCGGCGGCGTTCATGCCGGACACGCCGGCGCCGATGACCACGGTCTTGGCCGCGTACACGCCGGAGACGCCGCCCATCAGGATGCCGCGCCCGCCGCCCTGCCGCTGCATGTGGTGCGCGCCGACCTGCGGGGCGAGCCGGCCGGCCACCTCGGACATCGGGGCGAGCAGCGGCAGCGACCGGTCGGGCAGCTCGACGGTCTCGTACGCGACGCCGGTGACCTTGCGGTCGACCAGCGCGTCGGTGCACTCCTTGGAGGCGGCCAGGTGCAGGTAGGTGAAGAGCACCTGCCCCTCGCGCATCCGGTGGTACTCCTCGGCGACCGGCTCCTTGACCTTGAGCACCAGCTCGGCGGTGTCCCACACCTCGTCCGCGGTGGCCAGGATCTTGGCACCGGCGGCGGCGAAGTCGTCGTCGCTGATGCTGGAGCCGACCCCGGCGCCGGATTCGACGAAGACCTGGTGACCGCTGCGGACGAACTCGTTCACGCCCGCCGGCGTGATCGCCACGCGGTACTCGTGGTTCTTGACCTCGCGTGGGATTCCGACCTTCACGATGCAGACACCTCTCTTCGGGGGCTGCGCTCCCCCCGACTGCTCGGCGCCACGCCGGCCCCTTTGCCGCCGCGGTCCACCGGTCCCGCCGGCGGCAGTCTAGGCGCGCCGGCACCCCGCAGGGGCCGGCACAGTGACATCCGGTGGCCGCTCGCGTTGACGATGTGTCAGGCGCCGGCATGGCCGCCGGCGGACGCCACCTCAGCCGTCAGGACAGTGTTCGCCCATTATCGTCCCACTCTGGGCGTGCCGCTGCGGACAGGCGACAAGTGGATCACTAGTGTGTCGCCCCATGACCACTCCTCCGTACCAGCCCGGGCACCCCTCGGGCGTTTCCGACAAGAGCAAGGTGATCGCCGGCGTCCTGCAGATCCTGCTGGGCGGTTTCGGCGTCGGCCGCTTCTACATGGGCGACACCAAGACCGGCGTGATCCAGCTCGTCGTCACCCTGGTCACCTGCGGCCTGGGCAGCATCTGGGGCCTCATCGACGGCATCCTGATCCTGGTCAACGGTGGCGTCGACGGGCAGGGCCGGCCGCTGCGCGACTGACCCGACCGGACGACGAAGGGGCCGTGCGGCTGACCGCGCGGCCCCTTCACACCTACTGCACCGGGACCCGCCCGGCGGACGCCCTCAGCACGGCAGCGGCGCGTCCGGGCGGCGGAGCGCCGACCCCCCGACGTCCCGGGCCCGGACGGTGGCGAGCAGCCCGGCCACGCAAGACGCGTTGGTGATCTCCCCGGCGAGCACCATGCCGACCGCCTCGTCCAGGTCGATCCGGACGACCTGCAGGTCGGCCTCCTCCTCGCGGCGCTCGTGGCGCCGCTCCGCCGGCACGTCGGCCAGGTCGCGTGCCAGGAAGACCCGGACCAGCTCGTTGGTGAACCCGGGCGAGCTGTGCAGGTCGACCAGCACGTCGAGCCGCCCGGCGGTGAGGTCGGCCTCCTCGGCCAGTTCCCGCGCCGCGGTGACGGCCGGGTCCTCGCCGCTGACGTCCGTCAGCCCGGCGGGCAGCTCCCACAGGTGCCGCCCCACCGGGTGCCGGTACTGGCGGATCAGTACCACCTGCCCGGCGTCGTCGAGCGCCACCACGGCCACCGCCCCGACGTGCCGGACGTGGTCGCGCATCGCGGTCCCGCCGCCCGGCATGGTCACCTCCTCGCTGACCACCTCGAAGATCCGGCCGCGGTAGCGCTCGGTGCGGGACCGCACCTCGTAGCGGTGCTCGACCGCGCTCACGCCGCCGCCCCGCTCCGCCCGGCGGCGGCGCGAGTCGCCTGGCTGCTGCGCCTGGTGCTTCGCTCGCTGCCCTCGCTCACGACGCCGATGCCGCCTTGGCGGCTGCCCCGCCGTTGCGCGACGCCTTCTCCGCCGCCGGGGAGCCGGCGACGTCCAGGTCGACCGGCAGCTGGTCGGCCTCGGAGTACGCCACGGCCGCCTTGACGAACGAGGCGAACAGCGGGTGCGGCCGGGTGGGCCGGCTCTTCAGTTCCGGGTGCGCCTGGGTGGCCACGAAGAACGGGTGCAGCCCGCGGTCCAGCTCGACGAACTCGACCAGCCGCCCGTCGGGGGAGGTGCCGGAGATGTGCAGGCCGGCCTTGGTCAGCGCGTCGCGGTAGGCGTTGTTCACCTCGTACCGATGCCGGTGCCGCTCGCTGACCTCGGTGCTGCCGTACGCCTCGGCGACCAGGGAACCCTCGGTGAGCGTCGCCGGGTACGCCCCGAGCCGCATGGTGCCGCCCAGGTCGCCCTTGCCGGCGACGATGTCCTCCTGGTCGGCCATCGTGGCGATGACCGGGTGCCTGGCCTCCTCGTCGAACTCCAGCGAGTTGGCACCCTCCAGGCCGGCCAGGTGCCGGGCCACCTCGATGGTCATGCACTGCAGGCCGAGGCAGAGGCCGAGCAGGGGGATGCCGTTCTCGCGGGCGTACCGGGCGGTGCCGATCTTGCCTTCGATGCCGCGTACGCCGAAGCCGCCGGGGATGACGATGCCGTCGACGCCGGCCAGGGCCGCCGTGGCCCCGGTCGGGGTGACGCACTCGTCGCTGGGCACCCAGCGCAGCTGCACCCGGGCCCGGTGGCCGAAGCCGGCGGCCCGGATCGCCTCGCTGACCGACAGGTAGGCGTCGGGCAGGTCGACGTACTTGCCGACCACCGCCACGGTGACGGTGTGCCGGGGCTGGTGTACCCGCTCCAGCAGGTCGTCCCAGCTGGTCCAGTCCACGTCCCGGAAGGAGAGGCCGAGCCGGCGCACCACGTACGCGTCGAGGCCCTCCCGGTGCAGCACCTTCGGGATGTCGTAGATGCTCGGCGCGTCCGGGGCGGCGGTGACCGCCTCCCGGTCGACGTCGCAGTAGAGCGAGAGCTTCTGCTTGACCTTGTCCGGAATGTCGCGGTCGCAGCGCAGCACCAGCGCGTCCGGCTGGATGCCGATGCTGCGCAGCTGGGCCACCGAGTGCTGGGTCGGCTTGGTCTTCAGCTCGCCCGACGGGGCCAGGTACGGCACCAGCGAGACGTGCAGGTAGAAGCAGTTGTCCCGACCCAGGTCGTGGCGGACCTGCCGGATGGCCTCCAGGAACGGCAGCGACTCGATGTCGCCGACCGTGCCGCCGACCTCGGTGATCACCACGTCCGGCACCTGGCCGTCGGCGTCCGGGTCGGCCATGCCGAGGATCCGGGACTTGATCTCGTTGGTGATGTGCGGGATCACCTGGACGGTGTCGCCGAGGTACTCCCCGCGCCGCTCCTTGGCGATCACGTCCGAGTAGATCTGGCCGGTGGTGACGTTCGCCTTGCCCGACAGCGCCCGGTCGAGGAAGCGCTCGTAGTGCCCGACGTCGAGGTCGGTCTCGGCGCCGTCCTCGGTGACGAAGACCTCGCCGTGCTGGAACGGATTCATCGTCCCGGGGTCGACGTTGAGGTAGGGGTCGAGCTTCTGCATCACCACGCGCAGGCCGCGCGCGGTGAGCAGGTTGCCGAGGCTGGAGGCGGTGAGGCCCTTACCCAGCGAGGAGGCGACGCCCCCGGTGACGAAAATGTGCCTGGTCGTCCGTGCTGAAGGGGCCAAGGCCTGCTCCCGTGTCGTCCGTCGCGGTCGTGCAGACCGCCGTGCCGATCAGCCAAGTGATCACGCGATCCACGGGACTCCACGGTAACACCTCACCGGCCTCGTGCACGGGGCGCACCCCGGGCGTGGCGGCGGGCGTCGACCAGACGGGTCAGGCGGTTGCGACCTCGGTCGATGCCCGGGCGGTCCGCCCGCGCTTCCCGACGCGCGGCGCGGCGGGCGGCTCGGCCGAAGACTCGGGGGTGCCGCCCGGCGGGGCGGCGTCCGGCCCGGCGTCGGGGGCGGCCGTCGGTCCAGCGTCGGGGGCGGCCGTCGGCGCGGCGGCGGGTTCGGTCCCACGGGTACCCGGCGCGCCGGTGCCGGTCGGCGCCGGGCGGTCCGGCCCGCCGCCGGTGTCGTCGCCCGGCCCGCCGCCGCCCGCCCCCGCGTCGGGGAGCCGGGCCGCGTCGGGCTGGGTGCGGTCGGTGGAGTGGCTCAGCACCCGCAGCGAGGCCAGCGCCGCCATGGGCACCACCAGCGCCGCCGCCGCACCGGCCACGTCCAGCGCCACGCCGCCCAGCACCCCGCCGAGCACCGCCGCGACGGCGGTGCCGGCCATCGCCGCCCGGACCGCCGGGTAGATGCCGAACAGCCGCATCAGCCCGCCCCAGGGCTGGAGCAGGGCGAACCAGACCAGCATGGCGCCGGCCAGGGCCAGCACGGTCAGCGGGCTGTTGACCAGGGTCTCGAAGTTGGCGGTGCTGGAACGGTGCACGGTGAGCCCGCCGGTGCCGTCGCCGAGCGCGGCCAGGAACCGCCCGAGGCTGCCCCGCTCCCCAGCCGGCCGGCGCAGGTCCAGCACCGTGAAGCCGATGGTCACCGCCAGCCCGGCCATGGTCGCCCAGGCGAGCCGGCTGAGCGTCAACCAGCCGCCGGCGCTGATCGCCGCGGCGACGCTCACCCCGGCGGTCAACGCGATCGCGCCGATCGAGTCGGCGCCGAGATACGGGCTACCCACGACCACCACGGCGGACCCGCCGACGGCCACCATGACGATCGGCCGCCAGGACCGGCGGACCCGCTGGGCCAGCCAGCCGGCGCTCAGCAGGGCGCCGGCGAGGAACACCCCGAGCCCGACGGTGCCCAGGCCGGCGTACCGGCCGCCCTCCAGCGCGGAGTAGCCGACGACGCCGTTGAGCTGCAACCGGGCGCCGGTGAGCACGTCCAGCCCGACGGTGACCGTGGTCAGCCCGGCGACCGCGCCCAGCGGGCCGAGGGTGCTCGCGTGCCCGGGGGCGAACCGCACCAGCACCGTCGCGGCGACCACCAGCACTGCCGTCGTCGCGGCGTAGAACCCGCCGGCGTGCGCGCCACGCCACCACGGCACCGCCTCGGCGAGCAGGGCCGCCGGCACGGCCAACGCGGCGGCGATCAGCAGCAGCTCGACCGTCGCCACCACCCGCCGCGACACCGGCCGCGGGCCGTACGGGCCGGCGTGCCGGCGGGCCCGGCGCAGCAACGGCAGCACCGCCACGGCGAGCAGCACCTGCGCGCCGGCGAGCAGGGCGAAGAACCAGCCGGCGACCCGGCGCTGGGCGGCGGTCGCCCGGTCGGCGTCGGCCGGCTCGGCGATCGCGGCGGCGAGGTCCACCGGCCGCCCGCCCACCGACTCGGCCGGCCGGCCCAGGAAGAGCCGCTCCGGCGTCGGCCGGCCCAGCGCGGTCAGCGCCGTCGGCGCGAGGTCCACCAGTTGCAGGTAGCCCTTGCGGCCGGTGCTGGCCGAGGTCAACCAGCCGCGTTCCCAGCCCGGCCCGTCGGCGACCGCCACGTGCAGCCGCGACGGCAGGTCGGTGTCGGAGACCCCGGCGACGATCACCAGGGACCGGGGCGGGCGGGCGGCGAGCACCCGGGCCAGGCGTGCGTCCGCCTCGCGGACCGCCGCGGCCCGGACGGCCGGATCCTCCCCGGCGACCGCTCCCAGATCGACGATGCTGAGCACGCACGAGCCGAGCAGGTCGGACGGGTCCTCGGGCAGGGCCGGCGCGTACCGGTCGACCCGGCCGAACGGGCGGGCGGCGGCCACCGCCGCGCCGGGCCCGACCGCCACCGAGCAGCGCACCGACTCCGACAGCGAGCCGGGCACCGCACCCCACGACAGCCGCTCCTGGTTGTGCAGGACCACGCTCTCCTGCTCGGGCAGGTTCGCCCCGATGCGGTCCGGCTGCTCCACCGTCACCGCCCCCACCGGGCAGGAGCCGGACTGCCGGCTGCCGTTCCAGGCGGCGAAACTGCCCGCCCCGAGGGTCAGCCAGCCGTCCACCGGGCAGGTCGGCCGGTGCGCGGAGCGGACCGAGAGCGAACCGATCGACCCGTCCCGGGCCATCCGCCACAACGTCGGGGTGGTCTCCCGGTCGACGTCCTCCCATCGCAGCCCGGCCATCCCGGCGATGACGACGTAGTCGGCGCTGCGTTCCGGCGCCGCGCTCGGCGGCCGGGCCGCCAGGGCGGTGATGCCGAGCGCCACCACGACCAGGGTCAGCAGGACGGGGGCGAGTCTGCGCAGCATCACCGGCGTCCCGTCGACGGCGCGTCGGCGTCCGGGGTCGTCGGTCCGGCGGCGTCCGGGGCCAGCTCGGTGTAGAGCGCGGCCAGCTGCGCCAGGGTGTCCGCCTCGGTGGGCCAGGTGGCCGCCCGGGCCGCGCCGAGCCGGCCCAGCTCGGCCCGGTGGGACTCGTCGTCGAGCAGGGCCCGCACGGCCGCGTCGACCGCGTCCACGTCGCCGGACGGCACCAGCACTGCGGCGTCGCCGACCAGCTCCGGCAGGCCGCCGACCGCGGTCGCCACCAGCGGTACGCCGGCCCGCAGCGCCTCCTGCGCGAAGAGCTGACGCGCCTCCCAGTCGCTGGTCACCACCGCCAGGTCGGCGCCGGTGAGCAGGTCGGCCACGTCGGTACGGTGGCCGAGCAGGGTCACCGGTGCCCGGGCAGCGGAGATCCGGGCGGCCAGCGGCAGGTAGGCCGGGCCGCTGCCGGCGATCACCACGACCGGGGGCGGGGTGCGGGTACGCCACCGGGCGGCGGCGTCGACCAGCACGTCGTACCGCTTCTGCGGGTGCAGCCGGCCCACCGAGACGATCAGCGGCTGGTCGCTGCCCACGCCGAACTCGGCCCGGACGGCGGCCCGGCGGCGGCGCGGCTCGGGCAGCGGCGGCGCGGCGACCGGGGCGAGCCGGGCGTCGGCAGCGCCCAGCGCGGCGACCCGCTCGACCAGGTCGGCGGACGCGCCGAGCGCCACCCGGGCGCCGCGCGCGACGACCCGCTCGACCAGGCGGGACACGCTGCCGCGCAACCCGCCGGCGAGCACCGCGTTGTGCCAGGTGACCACGAGTGGGACCGCCGGTCGGGCCAGTACCGCCACCAGCCCGGCGCGCAGCCCGTGGGCGTGCAGCACGTCGACCGGCTCGGCGGCGAGCGCCCGGCGCAGCGTGGCCACCGCCCGGGCGTCCGCCGGGGTGGGGCTGGCCGGGATCTCGACCGGGTGGAACCGGGCGCCCACCGCGGTGAAGTCGAACTGCTCCTGGGTCGCGGCGGGCCCGCACACGAGCACGGCGGCGCCCGCGGCGGTCAGCCCCCGGGCCAGCGAGCGGACGTGCTGCCCGACCCCGCCGGTGCTGGAGGCGAGCAGCAGGGCCACCGTGCCGCGCCAGGCGGGGCCCGGTGCATGCTCCGTCACCACCACCACCTCCGGTCCGCCGCGCTCCTCGCGCTCACCGGACAGCTCTCCCCGCTGGCCTCGCAAGCTCACTCCTCGCGCTCACCGGGCTGCCCTCCGTTCGCGACTGCGGGGCTCGCAAGCTCACTCCTCGCGCTCACCGGACTGCCCTCCGTTCGCGACTGCGGGGCTCGCAAGCTCACTCCTCGCGCTCACCGGGACACCGTCTCCTTGCCGTCGCCCCGCTCCGGGGGGATCCCGTCCTCCGCCCGCCGGCCACCGGGTCCCGGTCCCCGCCGGCCCGCCCCGCCCAGCCGCCGGCGCAGCCCCGCGAGCAGCGGCTGCACGTCCCGCCGGTCGATTAGCAACAGCACGGCGAGGAACACCACCCCGACCAGGACACCGGACAGCATGCCCTGCACGAGCGCGCCCGCTGTCGTCGGGGTGCCGCCGGCCGCCGCGTCCAGCCACCGGGCGGCGGCGACCCCGGCGAGCGCGGCGAGGGTGGCGGCGAGCAGCCCGGCGCCGCCGGCCCGGGCGACGCCGGCGAGCGCCGAACGCCCCGCCGCGCGCCGCACCGCGGCGATCAGCAGCGCGCCGAGCAGCAGCATGCCGACCGAGTTGGCCAGGGTGACCGCCAGCACCCGGTCGGCGACCGGCAGCAGCGCGGCCAGCGGCAGCGCGGCCACCGGCACGGCCAGCCACCCGGCGGTGATCGCCACGGTGGCGGGCCGGGTGTCCCCACGGGCGTAGAGGGCGCGGGAGAGCACCGCGAACAGGCCATAGCCCAGCAGACCGGGGGCGAACCCGGCGATCCCGGCGGCCGTCCCAGCCGGGTCGGTCGGGTAGAAGAAGGCGGCGACCGGACCGGCGGTGCCGACCAGCGCCGCGGCGCCCAGGCAACTGAACAGCAGCACCCCGCGCACCGTCGAGGCGACGGTCCGCCGGTAGCCGTCGGCGTCCCCGGCGGCCGAGGCGGTGGTCAGGGTCGGGTACGCGGCCACCGCCAGGGGCACCGCCAGCACCGCCCAGGGCAGCAGGTACATCGTCTGGGCCAGGTTGAACACCTGCGGGGAGCCGGTCGGCCCCCCGGAGACCCGGTTCAGGAGCACCAGCAGCGCGATCTGCTGTGCCGTGACGGTCACCGCCCCGGCCACCGCGAGCCCGGCGACGCGGGCCCGGGCCTCGGCGGGGAAGGCGTACCCGGGGCGCAGCCGCAGCCGCAGCCGGCGCAGCGGGATCAGCAGCGACAGCGACAGCACCAGAACGCCGAGGGTGGTCCCGGCTGACAGGATCAGTTCACCGCCGCGGCTGGCCTGCGCCACCGAGGCGCCCCGCCCCTCGCTGGCGCCGAAGGTGAGATAGACCACGATGACGGTGACGCTGGACAGCAGCGGCGCGATCACCGGCCAGGCGAACCTGCGGTGCGCCTGGAGCACCCCGGTCAGCACGATGCCGACGCCGTACAGCGGCAGCTGCGGCGCGAAAACCCGCAGCATCCGCGCGCCGGTGGCCAGTTCGGCGTCCGACCGGCTCTCGCTGATCAGGGAGACGATCGGGCCGGCCAGCACCGCGACCACGACCGCGAGCGGCACCAGCAGGGTGACCGTCCAGGTGAGCAGGGCGCCGGTGGTGGCGGCCACCGCCCGCCGGTCACCGGCCGCGGCCGGCCCGGCCAGCAGCGGTACGACCAGGCTCGCCAGCGCCCCGCCCGCGACGATCTCGAAGATGATGTTCGGGACGGTGTTGGCGATCACGTACATGCCGCCGAGGTCACTCTTCTGCACCACCCAGGTGAACACGGCGGTGCGACCGAAGCCGGCGAGCCGGCTGACCACGGTGAGCACGGCGATGAGCGCGGCCGCCCCGGCGACGCGGCCGGCGCCGGCGAGGGGTGCCGGTGTCGTCACGTCAGTCGGCGCGACGGCCCAGCGCGTCGAGTTCGCGCAGCCCCGGGGTGCGCTGGATGACCTGGGTGAAGCTGACCTTCTCGCTGGCCACGGTGAGCCCGGCGAGCACGGCGAGCAGACCGGCCCGGCCGAGCGGCCCGGTGCGGGCGGCCAGCGCGACGCCGAGCACCGCGCCGAGCGCGTTCGCGCCGCTGTCGCCGAGCATCACCTCCTCACCGAGGTCGGCGGGGAGCAGCCCGGCGGCGGCGCCGGCCGCGCCGGCGGCGATCCCGCCCTGCGGCCCGCGGGCCAGCGGCGCGCCGAGCAGCAGGCCGGACTTCAGCGCCCGGCCGGGGCGCAGGTCCAGCAGGTTGAGCAGGTTCGCGGTGCCGGCGATGACGCCCGCGCCCAGCAGCACGTCCACGCCGCGGGCCAGCGACCCCTGCCGCTGCCGGCGGCGGTGCCCGGCGACCCCGGGGTCGGTGGCGAGCAGCGCGGCGGCACCGAGCCCGGCCGCGCCCACCCCGACGATCTTGAGCAGCCCGGCGGTGACCCGCCCCTCGCGCAACGCGGCCAGGTGCCCGGCGAAGCCCTTGGCCGCCTTCTGCTCCGGCCGCGCCCCGACCACGTCGTCGTAGAGGCCGATCGCCCCGGCTCCCAGCCCGGCGACCAGGGCGGCCCCACCGGCGGAGGCACCGCTGGCCCCGAACGCGCCGGCGCCGGCGGCGCCGACGGCCAGCGCCGGCCCGGCGGACAGGCTCACCGTCCGGCCGCGGAAGTTCGTCCGGTCCAGGGCGGGCCCGAACGGCGAGGTGCGCGTCTCGCGCAGCGCGTACCGGGCGGCGGTCGCGCCGGCCCCGGCGATCAGCAGCCGTCCCAGCAGGCTCACGCCGCTCCCTCCCACCGGCCGTCACAGGACCGGAAACCAGACACCGCGGTACGCCGTTCGCTCACTGGGGCAGTCTAGGCAGCAGCGAGGCGGCGTTGTCGCCGACACCGTACTGCCCGGCCTTCTTCTCGGTCAGCTGCTGCACCAGCGCGAGGGTGGTGACCAGTTGGCCCTGGATGGTGTTGGCGTTGTCGACGGTGGAGATGCTCTGGGACAGCACCGGGTCGGCCCGGACGACCGCCACCAGGTTGCCGCCGGCCGAACCGTTGCCGCCGACCACGATCGCCCCGGTGCGGTCGAACTGTTCGGCGACCTTGACCACCGACTCGTCCTTCTTGGCGGAGTCCTTGTCCACGTACGGCTGCCCGCTGACCACCACGACCGCCTCGGCCGGGGCGGTAACCTTGTCCTCAGTGGTGAGGTAGCCGGCGTTGGTGTACGCGGCCAGCACGGCCCGCCGGTCGGCCTCGCTGACCGGCGTGGCGTCCGCCGCCCGGTCCAGCAGAACGCTGGCCAGCAGCGCGCTGGAGGTCTCCACGCCGTGCCCGTTGCCGGGCAGACCTGCGGTGGGCGCGCTGGTCGGCCGGGCGGCGGTGACCGCCAGCTCCAGCAGGTTGTTGTTGTTGTCCGGGTTGATGAACTTGTCCTGCAGGTCGACCCGGGCGGTCACGTCGGCACCGGCGAGCTGGAGCATCTTGACCACGCCCTCGGTGTGGTCGCGGCCGGTCGGCAGGCTGAGCACCAGCACCCGCTTGCCGGCGAGCCGGCCGGGCAGGACCACCTCGGCCATCTGGGCCGCGAAGTCCTCCTCGAGCTCCAGCTCCCGCTCCATGTTGTTGACCGCCTGGCGCATCTGCTGGTTGTCCTTGCGCAGCGCGTTGACGTTGTCCTTGAGCGAGTCGGCTACCGGGCCGTTGAGGGCGGCCGTGCCGACCACCAGACCGATCGCCAAGGCCAGGAAGACCGCGGTCAGGGACACCACGTGATACCGGAAGTTGATCACACCTGCAGCCTCTTGATCGGTCGGACGCTAGAAGAGCTGTTCCAGCTGGAACACGAAATTGTTCCACCACTCGGAGACCACGCCCAAATACGCCTTGCCGACGGTGGAGACGGCCACCGCGGAAGCCATCGCGGCGACCGCGGAGAGCACCAGCAGCAACAGGGAGGAGCCCGAGATGCTCTGCCGGTAGAGCCGGCTGACGCCCTTGGCGTCCACCAGCTTGCCGCCGACCTTGAGCCGGGTGAGGAACGTCGAGGCCATCCCGCCGCGCCCCTTGTCGAGGAACTCCACCAGCGTGGCGTGGGTGCCGACGGCGACCAGCAGCGAGGCGCCCTTCTCGTCGGCGAGCAGCATGGCGAGATCCTCGCTGGTGGCGGCGGCCGGGAAGGTCACCGCTGGGACGCCGAGCCCGGTGACCCGGGCCAGCCCGGGCGCCCGCCCGTCCGGGTACGCGTGCACGATCACCTCGGCGCCGCAGCGCAGCACGTCGTCGGTGACCGAGTCCATGTCGCCGATGATCATGTCCGGCGTGTAACCGGCCTCCACCAGGGCGTCCGCGCCGCCGTCGACGCCGATCAGCACCGGCTTGAACTCGCGGATGTAGGGGCGCAGCACGTCCAGGTCGGCCTTGTAGTCGTAGCCGCGGACCACGATCAGGCAGTGCCGCCCCTGCATCTGGGTCTGGATCTCCGGCACGCCGACCCCGTCGAGCAGCAGGTCACGCTCCTGCTTGAGGTAGTCCATCGTGTTGGCGGCGAACGCCTCCAACTGCACCGAGAGCCCTTCCCGGGCGTCGGCCATCGCCTTGGCCACCGTCTCGGCGTCCTGCAGGCTGCCGTGCGCCACCGGCTCGTCGCCGACGAAGACCGTGTTGCCCTCGACACGGACGGTGTCGCCCTCGCGGATCTGCTCGAAGACGCCCTCCCCCAGGTCGTCGAGGAGCGGGATCCCGGCGGAGATCAGCACCTCCGGCCCGAGGTTGGGGTAGCGGCCGGAGACCGACGGCTTGGCGTTGAGCACGGCGGCGACGCCGACGGCGACCAGCGAGTCGGCGGCGACCCGGTCCAGGTCGACGTGGTCGATGACCGCGATGTCACCGGGGCGGAGCCGCCCGACCAGGCGCTTGGTCCGGCGGTCGAGGCGCGCGGTGCCGACGATTCTGCCCGGCTCCGCGGTCCGGGTCCGGCGCAACGTGGGTAGACGCATCGTGACCATCCTGGCATGTGAGGCAGGCTTTTCTGTCGCGACATGCCTGAGCAGGGCCGCCTACCCAGGGAAGCACACCGGAGCCCGGGCTGGTGTGCCGGTGGTCACAATCGCCCGCCTCACGGCCGCCTTTCCCGGGCCGCGACGGCCAGAAGCTCCTCCGCGTGCGCGATACCCAGATCCGAATCCGGCAAACCCGCCAGCATCCGGGCCAGCTCCCGGGCCCGCTCGGTGTCCTCCACCACCCGGACCCCGCTGGTGGTGACCGCGCCGCCGGTGTCCTTCGCCACGACCAGGTGCCGGTCGGCGAACGCGGCGACCTGCGGCAGGTGGGTGACCACCAGCACCTGGTGGCTGCGGGCCAGCCGGGCCAGCCGCCGGCCGATCTCCACCGCCGCCTGGCCGCCGACCCCGGCGTCGACCTCGTCGAAGACCAGCGTGGGCGGCCCGCCGGAGCCGGCGAAGACCACCTCGATGGCGAGCATCACCCGGGACAGCTCACCACCGGAGGCGCCCCGCTGCAACGGCAGCGACGGCGCGCCCGGGTGGGCCAGCAGCCGCAGCTCGACCTCGTCGCCGCCGTCCGGGCCGATGCCCACCTCGATTCCGTTGACCCGCAGCGTCGGCTCGGCCCGGCCGCCCGGGCGGGGCAGCACCGCCACCTCGATCCGGGCGTGCGGCATGGCCAGCCCGGCCAGCTCGACGGTGACCTGCCCGGCGAAGCGGCTCGCCGCCTCCTGCCGGGACGCGGACACCCGCCCGGCCAGGTCGGCCACCTCACCGGCCAGCCGGGACGCCTCCCGGTCCAGCTCGTCGAGGAGCTCATCGGAGGTGTCCAGGTCGGACAGTCGGGTGCGGGCCCGCTCGGCCCAGGCGATCACCCCGTCGACGTCGTCGGCGTACTTGCGGGTCAGCGCGCGCAGCGCGGCCCGGCGCTCGTAGATCGCCTGCAACCGGGCCGGGTCGGCGTCCAGGTTGGCGAGGTAGGCCGACAGCTCGGCGGAGACGTCCGCGACCAGGGTCGCCGCCTCCTCCAGCCGCGCCGCCAGCTCGCCCAGCGCCGGGTCCGTGCCGGTCTGCGCCTCCAGCGTCCGCCGCGCGGTGCCCAGCAGCGCGGTCGCGTCCGGCGTGTCGTCGGCGGCCTCCACCCCGCCGGCCACGCACTGGTGGGCGAGCTGCGCCGCGGTGCGCAGCCCCTCGGCGTGCTCCAGCCGCTGCACCTCCGCCTTGAGTTCGTCGTCCTCGCCCGGCTGCGGGTCGACCCGGGTGATCTCGTCCAGGCCCAACCGCAGCAGGTCGGCCTCCTGGTTGCGCTCCCGGGCGTTGCGCCGCCGGTCGGCCAGGTCGTCCACCACCGCCCGCCAGCGGATGTACGCCTCGCGCAGCGCGTCGAGCAGCTTCTCGTGCTCCGGGCCGGCGAACCGGTCCAGCGCCGCGCGCTGCTCGGCCGGGCGCAGCAGCCGCAGCTGGTCGGACTGGCCGTGCACGGCCACCACCTGCTCGCCGACCTCGCCGAGCATCGACACCGGCATGCTGCGCCCGCCGAGGTGCGCCCGCGACCGACCCTCCACCGTGACCGTACGGCTCAGCAGCACCGAGCCGTCCTCGTCGGGCTCGCCACCAGCCTCGCTGATCCGGGCGTGCACGGCGGCCGCGACCCGGCCGTCGAGGCGCAGCCGCCCCTCCACCACCGCCCGGCCGGGCTGGGCCCGGACCCGCCCGGCGTCGGCCCGACCGCCGAAGAGCAGACCGAGGCCGGTGACCACCATCGTCTTGCCCGCACCGGTCTCGCCGGTGATGACGTTCATGCCGCGGGTCAGCGGCAACGTCGTGTCCTCGATGACGCCCAGTCCGGTGATGCGCAGCTCCTCCAGCACAGCACCCGACAGTAGACGCGGCCCCCGACAGTTGACCAGCCGGTGCGGCCGGCGCCCGGGCGTACGATCACCGGTCGTGGACGGCGCGACCGGTGGGCGGCAGGTACGGGAGCTCCTCGGCCTGGGCGAGGACGAGGAACGGGTGTACCGGGCGCTGGTCGGGCTGTCGACGGCCCGCCCGGCGGAACTGGCCCAGCGGCTCGCGGTTCCGGCCGCCCAGGTCGACCGGGCGCTGGACGGGCTGCGCCGGCGGGGACTGGTCGGGCCGGCCGGCGACGAGGACGGGCTGCGGCCGCTGCCGCCGGACGTGGCCCTCGGTGACGCGCTGCTGCGCCAGCAGCAGTCGCTGGAGGCGGCCCGCGGCATGGTGGCGCAGCTGACCGAGGAGTACCGGGCCAGCGTCCGGCGGCACGACGCCGACCACCTGGTGGAGATCGTCACCGGCACGGACGCGCTGCGGTCGCGGCTGCGCCGGTTGCAGGACGGCGCCCGGCACGAGGTGCTCTGGTTCTGCCGGGCCAACCCGCTGGCGATGCCCGGCCCGGAGAACGTCGAGGAGTTCGGCGCGCTCGCCCGCGGGGTGCGGTACCGGGCGATCTACGAACGTGCCCTGCTGTCCGAGCCGGGCGCGCTGACCGACGTGGAGAGGGCGGTCCGCAGCGGCGAGCAGGCCCGGGTGACCGACAGCCTGCCGGTGCGGCTGGCCATCGCCGACGGCGCCACGGCGATCTGCCCGCTGGTGCCGGACCGGGCCAGCGGCGCGCCCAGCGCCGCGGTGATCGGCCGCAGCCAGCTGCTCGACGCGCTGCTGGCGCTCTTCGAGAGCCACTGGCGGGCGGCCACCCCGCTGCTGCCCGGCGCCGGCGACGAGCCGGCCGACGCCCGACCGGGCGAGGACGAGCGGCTGCTGCTCTCCCTCTTCGTCGGCGGCGTGCCGGACAAGTCGATCGCCTCCCAGCTGGGGGTGAGCCGCCGGACGATCCAGCGCCGGCTCGCCGACCTGATGGAGCGGGCCGGGGTGGACACCCGGCCCGGGCTGGCGTACCAGGCGGCCCGCCGGGGCTGGCTCTGACCCGACCCGGGCGCGTCCCGGCCGCACCGGGCGCCGCCGCGCGGGCTCGGCACGGACGGCGGCGGGGTGGCCGGCGGCGCGGGCTGGCCCTTCCTGGCCCCCCGCGCCGCCGCCCGCTCACCGCAGGCCGTACGCCCCGATCACGGTCTGCTCGACGGTGTTGCCGGCCGCGTCGCGGGCCTTGACCCGCAGCGACACCCGGCCCGAACCCGCCGGGACGGTCGCCTCGTAGCGGGCGCCGTCAGCGCGGACCGCGACCCGGCGCCAGTGCGCCCCGTCGTCGAAGGAGACCTCCACCGTGACGCTGGTGCCGCGCGGCGCCGGCACCCCCGGCTGGTGCCGCAGCGCCAGCCCGATCCGGTGCGGGCGCTGCCCCGGCACCGTGCCGTGCAGGTCGGTCGGCACCCGGTAGTCAAGCTGCAGCAGCGGCAGGGGCTCCGCCTCCGCACCGGCCGGGTGCGCGGAGCGGAACTCCCAGGCGGTGCGGGTGCTGCCCGCCCACCGCCACTCCTCCCCCGGACGCTGGGTCTCCAGCTCCAGCCGGTACCGCGCCGGCGCGGCGGTGGTGGTCACCGGCGCCCACCCGGCGGAGAGGTCCGCCAGCGGCCGGCCGTCGCGGGACAGGGCGGCCCGGACGGTGTCGCCGTACCCGACCGGAGCGGCGTGCCCGTCGGCGTCGACGAAGGACGGGACGCGCAGGGTCAGGACGTTCCCGTTCCGGCTCGCCGCCGAGGCGGTGGACCCGTCCAGCGCCGGGCGGACCAGCGGGGCGAACCAGCTCTGCGTGGCCCGGGTGCCGCCGGTGTAGCGACGCGGCGCCTCCCGGGCCCCGTCCAGCAACGGCCCGAGCTCGCTCCACACGTACTGGTGGCTGACCCGCTGCTGCCAGACGGTGTCCCCGGCGCTGACCCACTCCTCCCGGGCGGTGCCGGTACGCACGATCCGCTGCGTTTCCAGGGCCACCTCCTGCCACGGGCGCCAGCCGAACCGCTGCTCCTTGGCCCAGTCGAAGCCGCCGGTGTCGACGTACCGGTTGGTCAACCGGACCGAATTGCCGGTGGTGACCCGGTGCTCGATCGTCGCCGGCACCCGCTGCTTCGACACCTGCATCACGTCGTACAGGTAGGGGCTGGCGACGGTGATCGCCAGGTCGATCCGGGCGCGGCCACCGGCGGCGGCCGCGATGACCCGCTGCCCGTCGTCGTACGGCAGCACCATCGCCGGGACCGGGAACCGGTCGCCGATCGGCCGCCACGAGGTCCAGGCGCTCCAGTCCGCCGGCCGGACGACCAGGACGACGGCGGCGCCCGCGGCGGCTGCCGCGGCGATCTGCTCCTCCTCGGAGCGCTCCGGGTCGGCCCGCAGCAGCGCCGCCGCGCCGCGCACCCGGGCCAGCTCGGCGGCGCTGCCGATACCCGCCCAGACCAGCGGCAGGTTGCGCCGCAGATCGGACGCCGGTGACTGGTAGAGCAGGTTGACGTCCAGCGGACCGGACACGCCGGTCACCCTGGCGTCCACCATGGGCGCCACCAACTGCCACCGCGACGCGAACTCGTACTCGCCCTCGGTGACGGTCCGGGTCGGGGTGACGTTGACCTGCTGAACGGCGCTGAAGTGCATCACCCCGTGGTCGACCTGACGGCCGTTGCCGAACACCCGGTGCACGTAGTAGGCGAGGGTGGCCTGCTGCTCAGCCGGGCGCGGCGTCCGGATCCGCACCGGGGTGCCCTTCCGGGCGTCCAGCAGGACCTCCACGTCCCGGGTCACGGTGAGCTGCGGGTCGGTGACGAGGGTCGCCTGCTCGTCCAGCGGGGCGCCGTCCTCGATCAGCGCGTGCAACAGGTACGGCCCCTCCTCGACGGTCATCGTCACCGACCCGCCCTCGGGCAGCCAGCCGAGGCCGTCGGACTCGCGCTGCTCGCCGTGCAACGCCACGACGGGGACGCCGGTCGGCTTCCCGGCCCGGTCCACGGCACGGAAGGTCACGGTGTGCCGGGGGCCGCTCAGCGTGGCCGCCAGCGCGGTGCGCACCACCATCCCGTCCGCGCCGGTCGCCACCAGCCAGCCGCTGTGCCGGCCGCGGTCCAGCTTGGCCACGTCCACCCGCAGCGGCACCCGCACGCTGCCCCCGGCCGGGACGGTGACCTGCTCGCCGTCGAGGACGAAGCCGTCGGGCTCGGCGGCGTCACTGTCCACGTTGCGCACGTCGAGGCGGAGCCGCAGGGTCTGCGGCTGCCCGGTCAGGTTGGTGTACGTCACCTCGCGGCGCGGCACGTCGGTCGCGCCGGTCTCGATGCGGCGGAAGTCGGCCACCGCGGAGGCGTACACCCGCTGGCCGAGCACCCGGGCCACGTCCACCCGGCCGCCGCCCTGCGCGAACACCGTCCGCGCCGGGTGGGTACGGGCGGTGCTGACCAGGGCGTCCTTGAGCTGCCCGGCGCGCCAGTCGGGGTGTTCCTGGGCGAGGATCGCGGCGGCGCCGGCGACGTGCGGGGTGGCCATCGAGGTGCCGCTGGCCGCGGTGTACGCCTCGTCGACCGGGGCGCCCATGGTGGTGCCCGCGGCCCGGGCGGCGACGATCCCGACGCCGGGCGCGGTGATCTCCGGCTTCAGGCCGTTGTCGCCGACCCGCGGGCCCCGGCTGGAGAAGTCGGCCAGTTCGTCGTCGCGGTCCACCGCGCCGACGGTGAGGGCGGCGTCGGCCGCGCCGGGCGAGCCGACCGAGTAATCGGCCCCGGAGTTGCCGGCGGCCACCACGAACAGCGCCCCCGTCTCGGCGGTGAGCGAGTCGATCGCCGCACTCATCGGGTCGGTACCGTCGCTGGGGGCGCCGCCGAGGCTCATGTTGACCACGTCGGCACCGGAGCGGGCCGCCCACTCCATGCCCGCGATGATCCAGGAGTCGTAGCCGGCGCCGCCGTCGTCCAGCACCTTGCCGACCAGCAGGCGGGCGCCCGGTGCCACGCCCTTGCGGGCGCCGCCGGAGGCCGCGCCGCTGCCGGCGATGGTGGCCGCGACGTGGGTGCCATGGCCGTGCCCGTCGGCGACGCCGCCGCTGTCGGAGAAGTCCTGGCTGCCCACGACGCGGCCGGTCAGGTCCGGATGGTCCGCGTCGATCCCGGTGTCCAGCACGGCCACCCGCACGCCGCTGCCGTCCCGCCCCGCCGCCCAGGCGGTCGGGGCGCCGATCTGCTCGGCGCTGCGCTCCAGCGCCGGGCGGACCCGGCCGTCCAGCCAGATCCGCTCGACGCCACCACCGAGCCGCCCGCCGGCGGACGTGGCGGCCATCCCGGCCGGTGGGGTGCGCAGCCCGGACCAGAGGGCGGACAGGCCGTCCTTGCCCACCGCGAGCGCGGCGCCGTCGATGCTGGGCAGCGGCCGCACGTCCGCGGCGGCGGCGAGCGCGCCGACCCGGCCGGCGGAGCCGTCGCGGTAACGCACGATCAGCGGGAGGTGGGCCGCGGCGGCGTCGCCGTACCCGTCGGCCACCAGCTCCTCGACGTCGAACAGGTCCGGGTCCAGCACGCCGCTGGCCAGGTACGGGACCACGTCGGCGGGAAGCACTCGCAGTTCACCGTCGACGGTGCGGGTGTGGAAGGTGACGCCTTCGCGCCCGGGTGCCGGCCGCACGGTGGCGGCGACCCGGCCGCCGGCGACCCGGTCGAGTTCGACGACATCGCCGGTGATGAGGGTGACCCGGGCCGGGGTGCCGGCGGCCGGGGCGGACGACGCCGCCGCGTCCGGCGGCGGGGCGGGCGGCTCGGCGGACGCCGGGGCGGCGACGCCGGCCACCAGCACGGCGGCGGCGCCGAGCGCGAACCAACGCGGGGGCCAGTTCATGAAGTGCTCCTTCGCTCCGATGCCGCCCACACCGGGACGGCACGTCGGAGTCTGCGCAGGAGATCAACCCCGGGTCACTAGGCGGCGCACGCCGCACCGGCGACATGTCGTCAGGTGGACACGCCACCGACACCGGCCGTGCCGGTCCCGGTCACCGACCGCTGATCGCCGGACGTACCGGCACCGGCCGCCTGCCATAAAGGGCAAGCGGCGGCAGGGTCAGCGACGGCTGCCGCGCCAGCCGTGCACGGGCAGGTCGAACTTGGCCACCAGCCGGTCGGTGAAGGGACGGTCCCGCAGCCGCACGATGCGCACCGGCAGGGCACCGCGCCGCACCGTCACCCGGGCCCCCGGCGGCAGGTCGTAGACCCGCCGGCCGTCGCAGCACAGCACGGCGAGGGTGGTGAACGGGTCGACGGTGATCGAGAAGGTGGAGGTGGGGGCGGTGACCAGCGGCCGACTGAACAGCGCGTGCGCGCTGATCGGCACCAGCAGCAGCGCCTCGACCTCGGGCCAGACCACCGGCCCGCCCCCGGAGAACGCGTACGCCGTCGACCCGGTGGGGGTGGCGCAGACCACCCCGTCGCAGCCGTACCGGGACAGCGGGCGGCCGTCGACGTCGACGAGGAGTTCGAGCATCTGCGCCCGCTCCCCCTTCTCGACGCTGACCTCGTTGAGCGCCCACGACTCGATCGTCGGCCCGCCGTCGAACTCGGCGGTAACGTCGAGGGTGAGCCGCTCGTCCACGGTGTAGTTGCGCCCGACCACGTCCCGCACGGCCCTGTCCAGGTCGTCGATCTCGGCCTCGGCGAGGAAGCCGACCTTGCCGAGGTTAATGCCGAGCAGCGGCGCCTTCGCCGGCCGGGCCAGCTCGGCCGCGCGCAGGAAGGTGCCGTCGCCGCCGAGTGCGAAGACGATCTCGGCGCCCTCGGCGGCCTCCGGGCCGGTGACCGGAACCACGCCGGGAAGGTCGAGGTCGTCGGCCTCCTCGGCGACGACCCGCACCTCGAAACCGGCCGCGATCAGGTCGCCGGCCACCGTCCGGGCGTGCTCGGTGCTGCGGCGCCGCCCGGTGTGCGTGACCAGCAGGGCAGTCCGGCTCACCGGGCCGCCCGCCGCGTCGCGACCATCCGGCCGCCGGGCCCGAGCCCCACGGCCGCGGGGCTCGCCAGCTCGCTCACCCGGCCACCTCCTCCGTCGCCGTGTCCGGCTGCCCGCCGGACGCTGCCGGGCCCGACGGCCCGGCGGTCACCACGGCACGCACCCGCTCCGGGTCGGCCGGCGGTGCGTCCTGGCGTAACCATACGAAGAACTCGACGTTGCCGCTGGGCCCCGGCAACGGGCTCGCGGCCACGTCCGCCAGGCCGAGGTCGAGCCGCGCCGCCGCGGCGGCCACGTCGAGCACCGCCTCGGCCCGCAGCGCCGGGTCGCGGACCACCCCGCCCGGGCCGACCCGGTCCTTGCCGACCTCGAACTGCGGCTTGACCATCAGCGCCAGGTCGCCGTCGGGCCGGGTGCAGCCGGCCAGCGCCGGCAGCACCAGCCGCAACGAGATGAACGACAGGTCGGCCACGGTGAGGTCGACGGGGCCACCGATGACCTCCGGGGTCAGCATGCGGACGTTGGTGCGTTCGAGGACCCGCACCCGGGGATCGGTGCGCAGCGGCCAGGCGAGCTGGCCGTAGCCGACGTCGACGGCGACCACCTCAGCCGCGTCGGCGCGCAGCAGCACATCGGTGAAGCCGCCGGTCGAGGCGCCGGCGTCGAGGCAGCGCCGGCCGGCCACGGCCAGCCCACCGGGGGCGAACGCGGCCAGCGCGCCGGCGAGCTTGTGGCCGCCCCGGGAGACGTACTCCGAGGCCGGGTCCGCGCCGGTGACCAGGAGCGCGTCGGCGGGATCGACCATCGCGGCGGGTTTGCGGGCCGGCACCCCGCGCAGCTGGACCCGGCCGGCCTCCACCAGCGCCGCGGCCTGCTCCCGGGAGCGGGCCAGGCCACGGCGGACGAGCTCGGCGTCCAGCCGGTTACGACGTGCCATGGGTGGTTCTCCGGTCTCCTCAGGCCTGCTCGATGGTGGCGAGGGTCTCCCGCAGCGTCTCGTACGCCGCCTCGTACTGGGCGATCTGGTCGGCGGGAGCCAACGCCGCCGCGTTGACGATGCCCTGCACGGCGGCGTCGACCGCCGGGTGGCGTACCTCGTCGAGGTCGTCGACCGGCTCGGATCGGTGCGGCGGGCCCGGACGCGCGCCCTGCGGCGGCCCGGGGCGCACGCCCGGTGGAGGCCCGGGGCGGAAGGGGGCGGTCACGACCGGCTCCGTCCGGTGGTCGGGCAGCTCACGCGGCACCACCCGGCTGCTGCTCGCGGCCCGGCGCCTTCTTCGCCGGCCGGCCCGGCTCGGTGCCGGCGCCCTCGGCTGGGGCGATGGCGGCCGGCGCCTTCTTCGCCACGGCCTTCTTCGCCACGGCCTTCTTCGCCACGGCCTTCTTCGCCACGGCCTTCTTCGCCACGGCCTTCTTCGCCACGCCCGCGCCGCCGGCCGTGGGCTCGGCGGCGCCCGGTGCCGCGGCGGTACCGGAGGGCTGTCTCTTAT
>NZ_POUB01000072.1 GCF_003236335.1 Micromonospora deserti | reverse complement strand
GCCCACCTGGGTCCACTGCCCACCTGGGTCCACTGCCCACCTGGGTCCACTGCCCACCTGGGTCCACTGCCCACCTGGGTCCACCGCCCGACGCCTTGTCGATCAAGAGGTGTGTGTGCGGATCCGCGCGGGGTCCGACGCAAACCTCTTGATCACCGTGTCGGTGGAGTGGTGCGGGCGCGGGACGGGGGTGTGTGGGTCGCCGAGGATCGTCGCGATGCGCTAACCTAACGATCGTTCAGGTCGGTCGGCTCCGCTCACGAGGCGGGCCGGCCCAGGCGGCGAGGGAGTCGGCGTGACGCTCGACGGCGAGGCACTGGAGCAGCTGCGCAAGCGGGCTCGGGCCGGCGGTGCGGACAAGTACCACGCGGCGAACGCCGCCAAGGGCAAGCTTTTCGCCCGCGAGCGGGTCGCGCTCCTGGTCGACGAGGGCTCCTTCGTCGAGGACGGCCTTTACGCCAACGCGACGGCCGACGGCCTGCCCGCCGACGGCGTGGTGACCGGCACCGCCACCATCGACGGCCGGCCGGTGTGCCTGATGGCGAACGACTCCACGGTCAAGGCCGGCAGCTGGGGCGCGCGTACCGTCGAGAAGATCATCCGGATCATCGAGCGGGCCTACACCAGCAGCGTGCCGATGGTGTACCTGGTGGACTCGGCCGGCGCCCGGATCACCGACCAGGTCGAGCTCTTCCCCGGCCGGCGCGGCGCCGGGAAGATCTTCTGGAACCAGGTCCGCGCCTCCGGGTCGATTCCGCAGGTCTGCGCCCTGTTCGGGCCCAGCGCCGCCGGCGGGGCGTACATTCCGGCGTTCTGCGACGTGGTCGCCATGGTGGACGGCAACGCCAGCATGTACCTCGGCTCGGACCGGATGGTCGAGATGGTCACCGGCGAGAAGACCACCCTGGAGGCGATGGGCGGCGCCAAGGTGCACTGCGCCGAGTCCGGCGTCGGGCACTTCCTCTGCAAGACCGAGGCCGACGCGCTCGACGTGGTGAAGCGCTACCTGTCGTACCTGCCGGCGAACTGGACGCAGGCGCCGCCGGTCGCACCGGCCGTCGCCGCGCCCGAGAAGGCCGACCTGGCCGCGCTGGTGCCGGCGAGCGAGCGGCAGGCGTTCGACATGCGGCGGTACGTCAAGGGCCTGCTCGACGAAGGGTCCTTCTTCGAGATCCAGGCGCTCTGGGCCAAGGAGCTGACCATCGGATTCGGCCGGCTGGACGGCGAGGTCGTCGGCGTGGTCGGCAACAACTCGATGTTCAAGGGCGGCGTGCTCTTCGTCGATTCGGCCGACAAGGCGACCCGGTTCGTGCAGCTCTGCGACGCGTTCAACGTGCCGCTGCTCTTCCTCAGTGACGTGCCCGGCTTCATGGTCGGCAGCGCGGTGGAGAAGCAGGGCATCATCCGGCACGGCGCCAAGATGATCACCGCGATCTCCGAGGCGACCGTACCCAAGATCTGCGTGGTGGTCCGCAAGGCGTACGGCGCGGGCCTCTACGCGATGGCCGGCCCCGGCTTCGAGCCCGACGCCACCATCGCGCTGCCCACCGCCAAGATCGCGGTGATGGGCGCGGAGGCCGCGGTCAACGCGGTCTACGCCAACAAGATCGCCGCGATCGAGGACGAGGCCGCGCGGGCCGCCTTCGTCGCCGCGAAGCGCGAGGAGTACGAGCGGGACATCGACATCGTCCGGCTCGCCAGCGAGCTGGTGGTCGACGCCATCGTCGAGCCGCACGAGCTGCGCGCCGAGCTGGTCCGCCGGTTCGCCGCCGCACGGAACAAGGAACGGCACTTCTCCCGGCGCCGGCACGGCGTCACCCCGGTCTGACCCTGCCGCCGGCCCCACCCGGGCCGGCAGGGGCCCGCCCCGCACCAGCGATCCGGCCCGGCGTCACGAGCGCCCGGCGGCCCGTCCACACAGGAGGAATCCATGGATTTCCGGCTCACCGAGGAGCACGAGGCGCTGCGGGAGAGCGTACGGGAGTTCGCCCGCGAGGTCGTCGCGCCGGTCATCGCCGAGCACTACGAGAAGCACACCTTCCCGTACGAGGTGATCCGGCAGATGGGGAAGATGGGCCTGTTCGGGCTCCCCTTCCCCGAGGAGCACGGCGGCATGGGCGGCGACTACTTCGCGCTCTGCCTCGCCCTGGAGGAGCTGGCCCGGGTCGACTCCAGCGTGGCGATCACCCTGGAGGCGGCGGTATCGCTCGGCGCCATGCCGATCTACCGGTTCGGTACGGCCGAGCAGCAGGCGCGGTGGTTGCCGAAGCTGCTCAGCGGCGAGGCCCTCGCGGGCTTCGGGCTGACCGAGCCGGGCTTCGGCTCCGACGCGGGCGGCACCCAGACCCGGGCGGTGCTGGACGGCGACGAGTGGGTGATCAACGGCTCCAAGGCGTTCATCACCAACTCCGGCACCGACATCACCGCGCTGGTCACGGTCACCGCCGTCACCGGCACCCGGCCGGACGGCGGCAAGGAGCTGTCGACCATCATCGTGCCGTCGGGTACGCCCGGCTTCACCGTCGCGCCCGGCTACTCGAAGGTGGGCTGGGCCGCGTCGGACACCCACGAGCTGACCTTCGACGACTGCCGGGTGCCGGCGGCCAACCTGCTCGGCGAGCGGGGCCGGGGGTTCGCTCAGTTCCTGCGCATCCTCGACGAGGGCCGGATCGCCATCGCCGCGCTGGCCGTCGGCCTCGCCCAGGGCTGCGTCGACGAGTCGATCAGGTACGCCGGGGAGCGCCACGCCTTCGGCCAGCCGATCGGCAACTACCAGGCGATCCAGTTCAAGATCGCGGACATGGAGATGCGGGCGCACACCGCCCGGCTGGCGTACTACGACGCCGCCGCCCGGATGCTCGCCGGTGAGCCGTTCAAGCGGCAGGCCGCGATCGCCAAGCTGCACGCCAGCACGATCGCCGTCGACAACGCCCGGGACGCGACCCAGATCCACGGCGGGTACGGCTTCATGAACGAGTACCCGGTGGCCAGGTTCTGGCGGGACGCCAAGATCCTGGAGATCGGTGAGGGCACCTCCGAGGTGCAGCGCATGATCATCGCTCGCGAGCTCGGCATGTGACGGCGCCGGGCCCGGCGGGTCCGGCCGCGCGGCGGGCAGGCGTCGCGTTCTCCCGCGGCCCGGCGGCGCTGTCGGATATCCGCAGCGGGGCGTCAGCAGGACGACGATCGACTGCCGCCGGTCGTATCCGGACCGTACCCTTCCTGCCCATGACTCCGGATCATGATCGTTCGCGTCGCCCGGGCGGTCGTACCGGACTGCCGGACCTGCTGCGCGGGCACCGGCTCGCCGCCGGCCTCACCCAGGCCGAGCTGGCGGCCCGGGCGGGCGTCGGCGTACGGACGGTCCGCGACCTGGAGCGGGGCCGGTCGTCCCGGCCGCAGCGCACCACCGTCGAGCTGCTCGCCACCGCCCTGGAGCTGGCCGGGTCGGCCCGGTCCGCCTTCCTGGCGGCGGCCCGGGGGCCGGTCCCGGCTGCCTCCCCGGTCGCCCCGGGCGGCGCGGCAGGTCCCGACGACGCCGACCCCGACGCCGGTACGCCGGTGGCGCTTCCACCGCCGGTCGAGCTGATCGGCCGGGAACGCGACCTGGTCGAGCTGATCGGGATGCTCACCGACGACCGCGGGCCCCGGCTGGTGACCCTGGTCGGGCTGGCCGGCGTCGGCAAGACCGCGCTGGCCCTGTCGGTGGCCCACGCGGTGGCCCGGGCCCACCCCGGCGGGGTGGCCGGGGTGCTGATCGGGGAGGGATCGGACAGCGCCGACGTACTGGCCGCCTCGGTGGCGGTCTTCGGCGTCGCCCGGCTGCCGGAGCTCGCCGCCCACCTCGCCGGCCGGCCGGCGCTGCTGATCGTGGACGCGGTGGAGCGGGCGCCTGACCCGGTCGCCGAGACGGTGCACCGGCTCACCGGCGCGCTGCCGCAGCTGCGGTTGCTGGTCACCGGCCGACACCCGCTCGGGCTGCCCGGGGAGCGGGTGCTGCCGGTGGCCCCGCTCGACGTACCCCCGCCGGGCGACGAGCGGGCCGGGCCGGCGGCACTGGTCGACTACCCGGCGGTGGCGCTGTTCACCGCCCGGCTCGCCCAGGTACGCCGCGAACCGCCCAGCCCCGCCGAGCTGCCCGCCCTGGCCGCCCTGGTCCGGCGGCTGGGTGGCCTGCCGCTGGCGATCGAGCTGATGGCGGCCCGGGGCCGGATCCTCGACCTGAACGAGCTGCTCGACCGGTACGGCGACCGTGTCCTCGACCTGGCCACGGCCTCCGGCGCGGCCGGCCGTCCGGGCTGGGATCCGCCCGAGCCGGGCCGTCCGGAGAGGTCGCGGGCGGCGGTGGCGGAAACCCTGCGGGACGCGGTGGCGACCAGTTATCGGCTGCTCGCCCCCGAGGAGCGGGCGGCGCTGCGCCGGCTCGCCGTGTTCGGCAACCGGTGGTCGGTCGAGCTGGCCGAGGAGATGCTCGCCGACGACGCGGACCGGGACGGCACGGTGGTGGTCGACCCGGTGCCCCTGCTGGACCGGCTGCTGGAACTCGGGCTGCTGAGCGTACGTGGCACCGGGGCGTTCCGGTTCCGCCTGCTCGACGCCGTCCGGGACTTCGCCGCCGAACAGGCGACCGGTGCCGGTGAGCTGACCGCGATCCGGCGCCGGCACGCCCGGGTCGTCGCCGGGCTGGTGGCGCGGACGGTGCCGGAGCTGGTCGGGGCGAACCTGCCGGCCGCGGTGCACCGGCTGGACGAGGTGAGCGGGGACATCAGCTCGGCGCTGGCGCACGCCGCCACCGACGACCCGTTGACCGCGCTGCAACTGGCCGCGGGACTGGCCCGGTGGTGGCGGTTCCGGGGTCGGGACGTCGCCGGGCGGCAGTGGCTGCGTCGCCTGCTCGCCGATCCGCGTACCGCTGACGCCGACCCGGTGCTGCGGGCCTGGGCCCTGCTCGGCGTGGCCCGGCTCGCCGCCGAGCACGGCGCGGGCGCCGAGGAGCTGCCGGCGGCACGGGCCGCGCTGGCCGCGTTCCGGCAGGTTGGTGACGTCACCGGGGAGCTGGAGGCGCGGACGGTGCTCTGCGCGCTGCTGATCGCCACCGGCGGGCACGACGAGGCCCGTACGCAGGCCGAGGCGGTACTGGGGCTGGCCGCCCGGGACGGACGGGTCCGGGACATGGCGGTGGCGCAGAACAACCTCGCCTGGCACGACATCCGGGTGGGCGACCTGGCGGGCGCCCGGCGTCGGCTGGCCGCGGTCGACCGGCTCGCCACCCAGTGCGGCGAGCAGCGGCTGCGGGTGCTCGCCCGGGCCAACCTCGCCGAGGTGTCCCGCCTCGAAGGCCGGTACGCCGACGCCGTCGACCAGGGGCGCCGGGTGGTGGCCGCGCTCGCCGGTCTGGGCGATCCGGGGCACCGCCGCCGGGTGCTCGGCACGGTGGGCCTGGCGCTCGCCCGGGACGGACGGTCGGCGGAGGCCGTGGAGGTGTTGGCGGAGCTGCGCCCGCCGGTGTGCGCGCCCGCCGGGTCGCACCCGCCCGTGCCGACCGTCCCCGCGGCGCGCCGGCTGGGCCGCGTCCCGGTCGGAACCGAGGGCTCGGCGTTCGGTGCCGGTTTCCGGTCGCCCTGGCGCAGTGGGGCCCGCCCCGAGGACGGGATCTGCGCGTTGATCGAGGGGAACCTGGCGCTGCACCGGGGCGACCGGGAGTTGGCGGCCGAGTGGTTCGCCGCCTCGGCCGAGGCCGGCGTCGACGGCCAGGACCGCCGCGACGTGGTGGAGGCGTTGGTGGGGCTGGCCGCCAGCACGGCTGATCCCGCCGTGCTCGACCGGCTCGACAGGGTCTGCCGGGAGAGCGGCATCCGGCTGCTGCCGGACGAGGAGGACCTGCTGTACGCGCTGACCGCGATCCGCGACGAGCCGGACTGACGGAGCCGGCCCTGGCCGGTGCCCGGGGAGGTCGCGGCGGGCCGGTGCCCCAGAAGAGACCGGCCACGGCGAGCGCCGTGGCCGGAAGCGGGGCTGCCCCATGAGCGGGCCGGGGTGGCGCGAGCGAATAAGCCCCCTGTTGCTACCCCTCGCTCATCGCTCGCGCCGTCACCCCCCGGTGCGTCCCCGCTGCCCGAAGACTAGCCACCGGACGCCACTGTTCCGTCCGGTTTGATCGACTATCTTCCGGGGGTGCGGCAGTTCTGCCGGTCTTTCTGCCGGTCGGCTCCGCGACACTCGGCCCCGGGCCGGCACGGCCACCCCGGCCGGCAGGATCACCTCGATCCGGCCGTCGGCCCCTGGCCCGGTGGGGATCAGCACCGGCCGGCGGGTGCCTCGCCGCCGATGAGGACGGGGCCGGTGCTGCCGGCGGTGGCCCCGGGGTGGACGGCGTCGCGGACCCGGCGCAGGCCGTCGAGCAGGGCGCGCAGCGCCTCCGGGTCGAGCTGGCCGGTGAACCACTGCTCGATGATCCGCAGATGCCCGGGCAGGGTCTCGTCGAGCCGTTGCAGGCCGGCGGCGGTGACCACCGCGTAGGAGCTGCGCCGGTCGGAGGGGCAGGCGCGCCGGGTGAGCAGGCCGTCGCGTTCCATCCGGTCGACCACCCGGGTCACCCCGCTGGTGGACAGGGAGGTCTGCGCGGCCAGGTCGGTCATCCGCAGCTGGTTGCCGGGGGACCGGGCGAGCCGGGTCAGCACCTCGAACTCGACGGGTGACAGTCCGTGTTCCTCGAACTGGGCGGCGAACCGGGCCGACAGCCCGGCGTGCGCCTCGACGAGCAGGCCGACGGCGGTGATCCGGGGGTCGTCGAACACGTTCTGGTTCACCCACACATCCTAACAGTCCTTGACATCGGGAATATTGTCACGGCTATAGTTGCTTCGACAGCCGTTGGGCTACTAAACAATCTTCCTCGGAGGGCAGTTCCATGACCAGCAGCACCGAGTCGGTTACCCGCGACTGGGACGGTCTCACCATCCCGACCGCCGGCACCTACCTGCTGGACGCGGCGCACAAGCGCGTCGGCTTCGTCGCCCGGCACATGATGGTGAGCAAGGTACGCGGTGAGTTCGCCGAGGCGGCCGCGACCATCACGATTGCCGAGGACCCGATGCAGTCCTCGGTCTCCGCCACCATCCAGGCCGCCAGCATCAACACCAGCCAGGCCGACCGGGACGCGCACCTGCGCAGCCCGGAGTTCCTCGACACGGAGCAGTTCCCCACGCTGGAGTACCGCAGCACCGGGGTCAAGTCCCGTGACGGCAACGAGTTCGTGCTCCTCGGCGAGCTGACCATCAAGGGCGTGACCCGCCCGGTCGAGCTGGAGGTGGCGTTCGAGGGCGCCGGCCGCAGCCCGTTCGGCCAGGACATCTTCGGCTTCTCCGCCAGCGCCGAGATCGACCGGGAGGACTTCGGCCTCACCTGGAACGTCGCGCTGGAGACCGGCGGCGTGCTTCCGGGTGGGAATTGTCACGAGCTGGTGGCGGGCCGAAGCGATGCTCAGCGGAACCCGCTGGGTAGAGATGCCACCGGGACGCGTTCGGCGGCGGGCCGCGGTCGGCCCGGGCACGGGATCGAGGGCCGGCCTCTGGCCCCGGCCAGGCGGGCGCTCTTACCGTGGATGCTTCACAATGCGCTGCGGGACGCCACCGTTCCGTCGCGCCGCGCGCCGGGAGGACACATGGGCAGGGACGTCGAGCAGGGCGCCTTCTCCCGGGAGGACCGGGTCCGGTACCGGCAGAAGGTCCGGCGGTGCCTGGACGTCTTCGCGCTGATGCTGGACGACTTCGGCTTCGACGCGGACCGGCCGATGACCGGGCTGGAGATCGAACTCAACCTGGTCGACTCGGCCGCCGAGCCGGCGATGCGCAACGAGGTCATCCTCGCCGACATCGCCGACCCGCTGTTCCAGACCGAGCTGGGGCAGTTCAACCTGGAGTTGAACGCGCTGCCCCGGCTGATCGAGGGGATCGGCTTCGCCGACTACGAGCAGGACCTGCGCAGCAGCCTCTCCCGGGCCGACGAGCGGGCGGCCAAGTCCGACGCGAAGATCGTCCTGGTCGGCATCCTGCCCACCCTCACCGAGCGGCACCTGGTGGCCGACAACCTCTCCACGAACGAGCGCTACCGGGTGCTCAACGACCAGATCGTCGGTGCCCGGGGTGAGGACATCGAGCTCGACATCCGGGGGGTCGAGCGGTTGCAGACCCACACCGACTCGATCGCCCCCGAGGCGGCCTGCACCAGCCTCCAGTTCCACCTTCAGGTCGCCCCGGACAGCTTCGCCGACTACTGGAACGCCTCCCAGGCCATTGCCGGGGCGCAGGTGGCCGTCGGTGCCAACTCGCCGTTCCTCTACGGCCGGCAACTGTGGGCGGAGACCCGCATCGCCCTGTTCCAGCAGGCCACCGACACTCGCCCTGACGAGCTCAAGGCCCAGGGCGTACGGCCCCGGGTCTGGTTCGGGGAGCGCTGGATCACCTCGATCTTCGACCTGTTCGAGGAGAACGTCCGCTACTTTCCGCCGCTGCTGCCGATCTGCGAGGACGAGGACCCGGTGGAGGTGCTGCACGCCGGTGGCGTCCCCGAACTGGGCGAGCTGCGCCTGCACAACGGCACCGTCTACCGGTGGAACCGGCCGGTGTACGACATCATGGCCGGCCGACCGCACCTTCGGGTGGAGAACCGGGTGCTGCCGGCCGGCCCGACGGTGGTCGACATGCTGGCGAACGCCGCCTTCTACTTCGGCCTGGCCCGCGGCCTGGCGGAGGCGGACCGTCCGATCTGGAGCCAGCTCACCTTCAGCTCTGCGGAGGAGAACTTCCACGTCGCCGCCCGGCGCGGGATGGACGCCGTGCTGCACTGGCCCCGCCTGGGCGAGGTGCCGGTGACCACGCTGGTCCTCGACGTCCTGCTGCCCCAGGCCGCAGCCGGGCTGGACCGGTTCGGGGTGGCCCCCGCCGAACGGGACCGGCTGCTCGGCATCATCGAGCAGCGCTGCCGCACCGGCCGCAACGGCGCGGTCTGGCAGACCGAGGCGGTCTGGGCGGCCGAGCGGCACCGCGGCCTGGGCCGGGACGCCGCCCTGCACCACATGGTGCAGCGCTATGCCGAACTGCAGCGCAGCAATGCGCCCGTGCACACCTGGCCGGTCGACTGACCGACGCCCGCCACCGATCAGCCGGCGCGGGTCGGCGGGCCGGCGGGTCAGGCGGCCGGACCGCCGGTGGCGTCAGGGGTCGCCGCGGCGCCCGGCCGGGACGCCTTCCGGGCCCGGCCCGCCGCGGCGGCGGGCCCCGCCGGGCCGGCCGAGCCGCTCGGGCCGCCGGATCGGGTGCCGGCGTGGCCCGCCCCCGCCAGCTCCGGGTCGGCGGCGCCAACAGCGCCCACCGGCTCCGCCGGCCGCCCCACGGTCTCCGCCGGCTCGCCGGTGCGCTGCCCGGGCAGGGCAACCCGCCCCCGGGCGACCGGCCGGCGGCGTTGGGCGAGCGTGGCGACCAGGACCGATCCGCCGACCCCGACGATCACCGCGTACGGGGCGATCAGGTGCGCCGACATCTGCTCCGGGCTGATCGCCGTCAGCCTCGGCACCGCCAGCAGGTACGCGACCGCGACGAGCAGCGGACCGGCCGCACCCGACGCGGTCGCCCCGACCCGGCGGTCGGCGTGCCGGGCGGCGCGGCGGGCGGCCAGGACACCGATTACCAGTGCGGAACCGAGCGACAGCAGCGCGCCCGGCCAGTAGAACCAGTCCCGGATCCAGAACCGCGCGTCGTCCGCGCTGAGCTGCCAGATGCCGAGCTGGGCGGTGGTCAACCCGCGTCCGGCCAGGACGCCGTCCACCACGGCGGCCACCGCCAGCAGCCAGAGCCAGCCGACGGTGGCGATCACGTTCGTCGCGGCGGCCCGCGAGTGCAGCGCCCAGACCGCGGTCAGCACGCCGATCAGCAGCCCGACCGACGCGTACGCGGCGGCAACGTTCCGGGGCGCGGAGGCGTCCGGCACCACCGCCACCCGCGCCGGCACGGCGACCAGCAGCACGGTGATCAGCGCGCCCAGCCCGGCGGCCACCGCCAGCGCGATCCGGTGGAGGCTGCCCCCGCCCGGCGTGCCCGCACCCCCCTCGCCGGCGTCGGGTACGGACGCGCCGGTCCCGGCGGGAGTACCCGGGTCGGAGACGGTCGCCGGCACGTCGGACGGGTCGTCACCGGCCGGCCCGGCGGTTGGCCCACGATCCTGCAACCGCTGCGCGCAGACCGCGCCGAACACGGTCGATGTGGCCGCGATCCAGGTCGCCCAGGTCAGGCTCGCCACCCAGGCGGCCGTCCCGGCGCCGGCCTCGGCCGGCGCCCAGTTGATGATGCCCAGCCCGTAGCCGAAGCCCAGTTGGGCGGCGGCCGCGCCGGCAGCAACGCCCGCCGCGGTCGCGATCGATCCTCCCCAGCCCCGTCTGGCCATGCCGGGGAGCGTAACCTCCCGGGATCGAGGCGGCGAGTGCTGCCGGCGCACCGTGACGCAGCGCGGTTGGGCGGACTGGGTACGGTCGCGGCGACGGAGGCGGTGGCGGTGTGACGGACGCGGACGCGGGTCGGAAGACCCGAGCACAGGCCGGGCCGGGCCGGTTGACCCTGGTGCTCGGCGGTGGGCTGACCCTCGTGCTGCTCGCCGCCGTCGGGGCGACCGGCGGCTGGCTGCTCGCCGGTGAGGACGGTCGGCCGGCTGCGCCCGCCGCGTCGGCATCCACGACCGGCTCACCGACCGGTGCCCCGACAGCCCGGCCGACCCAGGGCCGCACGACGCCGGCCGCCCCCCGGACGACCGCGACCGGCACCAGCGGGCTGACCGTCCCGCCGGTGATCGGGGAGAACTTCGAGGATGCCCGCTACGAGCTGCGGCACCTCCGACTCGGCTGGCGACTCGTCTTCGGCGGCGGCACCGGCACCACCGTCGAGCGCACCTCGCCGGCGGTCGGGACGCAGGTGAGCCGGGGCACCACCGTCACGCTCTACGTCACCGGGCCGGCACCGGTCAGTACCGTGCCCGACGTGGTCGGCGACGACTGTGACGAGGCGGCGGACGAACTGGTCGAGGAGGGGTTCTACCCGCGGTACCGCCTCCGGCGCACCGGCACGGTGGTCAGTCAGGACCCGGCCGGCGGCAGCGCGGGCCGGTGGAACGACCAGATCTCGATCTGGTGCGGCGACGCGTCGGCCGCCCCCGGTTCCGCCGACCCGGCACCGTGACCGGCCCGGTCGACACGCTGAATCCGGCCGACGGCCGCCCGGACCGCTAGGTTGGCGGTCGAGGGCCACGACGCCCGTCCCGGGTCGGGAAAGGACGTGCGATGAGCGACGACCGCCAGGAGCCACCCGCCGGGGAGTACGACGAGCGGAGCCTGCCGCTCCCACCCTCCGGTGCCGCCGCGCCCGGGTCCGAACCCGCCGAGGAGACCCGACGGCTACCCGGCCCGGACGACCGGACGGCGGGCGGACCGCCGGCGCCCGGCGGGGAGCCGCACCGCCCGACGCCCGCCGACGCCACCGCACCGTTGGACCGCACCGCGCCGCTCCCGCCAGAGCGGCCGGGACGGGCGGCGTGGTCCGGGCGGGCGGAGGTGCCGCCACCCCGATGGGCGGACTACCGGGAGCCAGCCGGCACCGAGTGGTACGCCGAGGAGCAGAGCGACCGGCGCTGGTGGCTGCCGATCTTCTGGGGTGTGCTCCTGCTGCTCCTGCTCGGGCTGCTCGGGATCGGGCTGTGGCTGCTCCTCGAGTCCGCCGACGAGGTGACCGGTCCCGAACCGTCACCGTCGCCGTCGCTGATCAGCCCGTCGCCCACCACCCCCACGCCGACGTCGGCCGCGCCGACCACCGCCTCACCGTCGGCGCCGGCCACCACGGCGGCGGCTCAGGTGCCGATGCCTCCGCTGGTCAACCTGCCGCTGACGACGGCGGAGGCGATCCTGGACCGGCTCGGGCTCGGTTACCGCGTGGAGTACCGCACCTCGGACCGCCCGCCCGGCACCGTGATCCGCACCGAGCCGGAGACCGGCGATCCGGTCGGTGAGGGGGAGGAGGTCACCCTGGTGGTTTCCCGGGCGGAACCCTCGCCCAGCGGCAGCGCGGTCACCCCGAGCCCCGAGCCGACGCCGACCCCCTGAGCGACCGCGGGGCTCACCACATCCGGCGTCTGGTGCCGACCAGGCCCAGCCCGGCCAGCGAGATGGCCAGCCCGAAGATCCCGGACCAGAACAGGGACCGGCGGACGTCCTCCGGTGAGTGGGTCGCCTCGATCGTGCCGCCCCCCTCCTGGCGGGCGGCGTCGTCCGGCCCGCCCCGGGCCGGGGCCTCGTCGGTGCCGGTGGCGTCGGCGTCCGGCTCGCCGAAGGCGAAGGGGGCGTCGATGTCCTCGGGGCCCGTTCCGACGTCGTCCGGCGGCGGATCCGCGTCGACCACGGTGATCTCCGGTGCCGGGACCGGGGTCGTCAACCGGGCAGACGAGAGGGCCGGGTCGCGGACCACGACCAGGACCGTGGCCGCGGCGCCGACCAGCGCCAGGAGTCCGAAGGCGTAGGCGATACGGGAGCGGTGGTGCCGCCGCGCGGCGGGCTGATTGACCATAGCCATCCCAGGTTCGGGGTCCTGGACGCGCGGGGTGGAACCTGCCGGGGTGGGCGTACCGATTCTATGGCGTCGGCACGCCCTCCCGATGGCCGATCGGGCAGGTCAGCCCACCCGGACCGGGGTGCGGGCGACGGGCCGCCGGGACGACCGGACGGTGTGCGGGCGCGGCTCCGGAGCGGTCCGCAGGTGGCGCAGGCCCTCCCGCTGGACGAAGATCGACCGCCGGTTGACCGCGTCCCCCGAAGCGTTCAACTCGTAACCGTCGAGCCAGAGCCAGCCGTCGTAGGTCGGCCAGTCGAGCACCCGGATCACCCGGAACATGATGGGTCGAAGAAACTGGACACTCGCCGCGCGAGTCACGTGCAGTACGTCACCAGAGCGGGGAAGCACATGGGCTCCTGGGAAGGGTCGGCCGGCGGAGGAGCCGGCGGGAGCTGATCGGGGGACGTGGGTGGCCCGACGACGGGGTCGTGCCTCGTGGGCCGGCTGGTACGGGCGGTGGTGGTCGGGCCGTACCCGCTGGTGGCGAGCCGCCACCCGACCAACACCCGGCTGCCTCCGGGTACCGCTCCCGCCGCCACAGTCAACTGGCGTGCAGCGGCGGGGTCCTTCACCCCGGGGCAGGTCTGGTTGTCAACGGTCGGGCCCCGGCGCCGCCGTACATCCCGGCACCCGCGGCATGATCACGAGGCGGGATCGGACGGAGACGGTCAGTGACCCGTGCCATACGGACAGACTGCATCAGCGACGTGCTTCATGCAAGTTGCACGTCGCCTTTTGCCGATACGTGAGCGGCTCGCGCAAAGCGGCGCTTGAAGCCGTTCACATCTGGGCGGCACACTGAGGGCCGGTTTCGCCCGTCGCGGCCGGCCGACGACCGGCATCACTCTTCGCCGCGAACGCTCGCTCGCCGTTCGACGGTCCCGTGGCGGGCGGCGACAGCGGCGCGTCGAGGCGGAGGTGGACGGGGTGAGGGCCAGCAGCCAGTGGTCCGGAGCAGCCGAGGTGGCGGCCAGTCGCGAACCGAGGTGGCGGTCGTGAGCGCGAGGAGTGAGCCGGTTTTGCGAGCCCCGCAGTCGCGAACCGAGGTGGCACCGTGAGTGAACGGCGCAGTCCGACCATCCGGCGCCGCCGCCTGGGCGCGGAGCTGCGCCGGCAGCGCGAGGCGGCCGGGATCACCATCGAGGCGGTCGCCGAGCAGTTGGAGTGCTCGGCGTCGAAGATTTCGCGGATCGAGACGGGGCACACCTCGGCGACCCCACGCGACGTGCGCGACATGCTCCGGATTTACGGGGTGGTGGGGGTCGAGAGCGACGAGCTGGTGCAGATTGCCCGGGAGGCGCGGCAGAAGGGCTGGTGGCACCCGTACAGCACGGTGCTGGTCGGCGCGTACGTCGGGCTGGAGGCGGCGGCCAGCTCGATCCGGGCGTACGAGCAGCAGGTCGTGCCGGGTCTGCTGGAGACCGAGGAGTACGCCAGCGCGATGATCCGTGCCGCCCGGCCGGACTTCACTCCTGAGCAGGTACAACAGCGGGTGCGTGTCCGTCTGGGGCGTCAGTCGTTGTTGACCCAGGAAGATCCGGTCGATCTGTGGGTGGTGCTCGATGAGGCGGTGGTGAGCCGGCCGGTGGGCGGGGACGCGGTGATGCGTGGCCAGCTGAAGCGGCTGGTTGAGGTGGCGGAACTGCCGAACGTGACGTTGCAGATCCTGCCTTTCGAGGTGGGGGCGCACGCCGGCATGGACGGCACCTTCACGATTCTGAGCTTCCCCGAGCCCGGTGATCCGGATGTCGTGTACGCGGAGAACGCCACGGGTGGGCTCTTCCTGGAGAAGAGCGACGAACTACAGAAGTACAGCTTCATCTTTGATCACATCCGCGCGGCGGCCATTCGTCCAGAGGAGTCCATCGCACACATCGCGAAACTGGTAGAGGAGCCGTTGTGGAAATGGCGACCAAGGGGTTCCCCGTGGACCTGACGCAGGCAACGTGGTTCAAGAGCTCGAAGAGCGGGCCGAACTGTGACAACTGCGTGGAGGTGGCGTACGTGACCGGGGCGGTCGGGGTGCGGGACTCGAAGGACAAGGCGGGCCCGGCCCTGCTCTTCACTCCGGATGGGTGGCACGCCTTCGTCGCCGGCACCAGGGACGGCGTGTTCCGCCGGGCCTGATCAGCCCGGTACGTGGTGAGGCGTGTCCCTGTCCGGTCGAGGCCGGTCGGGGGCACGCCGCTGCCCGGGTCCGGGACGGCGGCCGTGGCCGGCCCTGGGCTGGCGGGAGCCGATCCCGGGAATCCCGTCGCCACATCGGCGCCGTCTCGTTGTACCCCTCGGTACGGCGCTGGTCGACAACCCGCCGCACGGATCGGCAACCGAGCGAGGCAGGCGAGACGGATGACGACGATCGGGTCAGACAACCTCACCAACGGTCCGGGTAAGCCGGAACGGTTCGGCGGCAAGTACCGCGGCGCGCGCCGGGACACCGTGCTGACCGAGGTGGTGTCGACCGACACCGAGGCCGGCGGCCGGGAGGGCGCCTCCGCCGCGCCGGAGCAGGCCGGGCCGCCGCTCTCCCTGCCGTCGCTGGACCCGAACCCGCTCACCGAACCGTCGTTCCCCGCGGGCGGCTGGTCGATGGAGCCGAACGAGTCGCTGGTGGACCACCCGCTGCTGCGCGGGTTGCTGATGGAACTCCCGCCGAAGGGCAGCGTGCCGCCACCCGGCTGGCTGGACCGCTGGTTCGAGGCGACCCGGGCGATCCTGGAGCTGCTATACGTGCAGGGGACCGGTCGCTCGCGCTGACGCCGACGCCGACCGCGCCCGTTCGGCGAGTCGGCTGTGCCGCAGCGCGTGGCGTACCCCGATGGCTCCGACGCCCAGCGCGCCGACGGTGATCGCCGGACCGGTCACGCCGGGGCCAGCGAGCAGGTCCGGCGCGTACGCCGCGACCACCGCCGGCAGGATCGCCAGCCCGGTGACCTGTAGCGGCAGCCCGACCAGCGGATGCGCCGCGGCGGCCCGCAATCCGTGCGGCGCCGGCGTCTCCGGCGCTGCCGAGAACGCGCCGGCGCCGGCCCGCAGCCGGTGCACCCGGCGTACGGTGCAGACCGCGACCACGAGTGCCGGGCCGGTGGCGACGGCGAGCCCTCCGGCGGCGCGGTCGGCCGCGGTCGATCCGGGGTTGGAGAGCCCGGCGGCCAGCACCGCCGCCGTCAGACCCAGGCCGGTCAGGGTCAGAGCGAGCAGCCATCCGGCACGCCGGCGCAGGGCGCGGGCCTGGTCCAACCGGGGCAGCCCGTCCGCGACGTAGCCGGCGGCGAGCCAGACGGCGGCGGCCGGCAGCAGTACGGCGAGATGGCTCTCCATGCCTGTCAGCCTTGCCCGTTTCCGGGTGCCGCGAATCCGGGCCGGTCCCCCCTTCGCCCCGTAGTCCGGTCCCGTAGGGGGGGTCATCTTCCCGGTGATATGGGGAAGTCGACATGTTTATCTGCGTGACTACCCCGCCCTACCCTCAGCTCGATTGGCATTCATCGATTCACTCCGCCACGAACGGGTGGACGGTGAGTGCCGGTCGGAGGGAGGTAGGAGATGGCTCTTCCACACAGGTCCGTACTCGTCGGGGTGGCCACGCTGGCCATGATGACGGCCGCCGCACCCGCGATGGCCGCCGAGCCCGTCGGGGCGATCCGCGCCGCCGGCGGCGCCACCGCCGTCGCGGACAGCTACATCGTCGTGTTCAAGGACAGCGCCGTCGGCCGGAGCGCCGTGGCCGACAACGCCAAGCGGCTCGTCGGCCGGCACGGCGGCAGCGTCGCACGTACCTACGGCGCGGCGCTGCGGGGCTTCGAGGTCCGGGTCGGCCCGAAGGCCGCGGCGCGGATCGCGGCGGATCCCGCCGTGGCGTACGTCGAGCAGAACCACACCGTGTCGATCGCCGGCACCCAGACCAACCCCCCGTCCTGGGGTCTGGACCGGATCGACCAGCGCAACCTGCCGCTGAACAACTCGTACACCTACCCGAACACGGCGTCCAACGTGCGCGCCTACGTCATCGACACCGGCGTGCACTACAGCCACAACGACTTCGGCGGCCGGGCGGTCTCCGGCTTCGACGCGGTGGACGGCGGCTCCGCCGACGACTGCAACGGGCACGGCACGCACGTCGCCGGCACCGTGGGCGGCTCCGCGTACGGGGTGGCCAAGGGCGTCCAGATCGTCGGCGTCCGGGTACTGAACTGCCAGGGCTCCGGCACCAACGCCCAGGTGGTGGCCGGGATCGACTGGGTGACCGCCAACGCCGTCAAGCCGGCCGTGGCGAACATGAGCCTCGGCGGCGGCGCCAACAGCTCGATCGACACCGCGGTCACCAACTCCATCAACGCCGGCATCACGTACGCCGTCGCCGCCGGCAACGGCGACATCTTCGGCAACCGGCAGAACGCCTGCAACTACTCCCCGGCCCGGGTCGCGCCGGCGATCACCGTCGGCGCCACCCAGAACAACGACGCCGCGGCGAGCTTCTCCAACTACGGCACCTGCGTCGACATCCTGGCGCCGGGCGTGAACATCACGTCCGCCTGGCACACCGGCAACAGCGCGACGAACACGATCAGCGGTACCTCGATGGCCTCGCCGCACGTCGCCGGCGCGGCGGCCCTGGTGCTCTCGGCGAACCCGTCCTGGAGCCCCCAGCAGGTACGCGACAACCTGGTCAACAACGCCACCCCGGACGTGGTGACGAACGTGGGCACCGGTACCCCGAACCGGCTGCTCTACGTCGTGAACGACGGCGCCCCGCCGGTCAACGACTTCTCCGTCTCGGTCTCGCCGACCTCCGGTTCGACCGCGCCGGGCGGCTCGGTGACCAGCACGGTCAGCACCGCCACCACCAACGGCTCCGCCCAGTCGGTCAGCCTCTCGGCCAGTGGCCTGCCGACCGGCGCGACGGCCTCGTTCAGCCCGGCGACGGTCACCTCCGGCGGCTCGTCGACGCTGACCATCGCCACCTCGGCGAGCACCCCGGCCGGCACGTTCCCGGTGACCGTCACCGGTACCGCGGCCTCGGGTTCGAGGACCGCGACGTACACGCTGACCGTGACCGGCGGTGGCGGCGGCTGCTCCGGCACCAACGGCACCGACGTCGCGATCCCGGACGCCGGTGCCGCGGTGAGTAGTTCGATCACCATCTCCGGTTGCAACCGCAGCGCGTCGTCGGCCTCGACCGTCGCGGTGAACATCGTGCACACCTACCGCGGTGACCTGGTCATCGACCTGGTCGCCCCGGACGGTTCGGCCTACCGGCTGAAGAACAGCAGCTACTGGGACAGCGCGGACAACGTCAACACCACCTACACGGTGAACCTGTCCAGCGAGGCGGCGAACGGCACCTGGCGCCTGCGGGTGCAGGACGTCTACTCGTACGACACCGGCTACATCAACACCTGGACGCTGACCCTCTAGGTCGGTTCCCACAGGTGAGGCCCCTCCCGGGCGGTCCGGGAGGGGCCTCATTCCGCATGTCGGGTCAGACGGCGAAGCTGGCCGGTCGCTCGGTGGCCGGTGCCGGCGGCTGCGCCTTCCACACGCCGGTCTTCTGCCCGACGAGCCGGGCCAGGTACGCCGGGTTGAGGATCACGTAGCGCCGCCAGAGCCGCTTCGGCTCCAGGCCGAGCCGCCAGAACCACTCCAGACCGGCCCGCTGCATCCACGGTGGTGGCTGGCGCAGCAGCCCGGCGTGGTAGTCGAAGGCCGCCCCCACGGCCATCAGCGGCATGTCCAGCAGCGGTCGCATGGCGTACGCGAAGACCTCCTGGCGGGGGCAGCCGAGCCCGACCAGGACGAGCCGGGCCCCGCTGGCCTTGATCCGGTCGGCGATCTCGACGTCCTCGCCCGGCTGCACCGCGCGGAACTTGGACGGCTCCACTCCGGCGATCTTGAGCGCCGGGAACATCCGTTCCAGTGCCGGGACCAGCTTCGCGAGGGTCTCCTCGGTGGAGCCGTAGAGGTAGACCGGCAGCCCTTCGTCGGCGAAGCGGGAGAGCACGTGCAGGGTGAGCGTCGGGCCGTAGACCCGATCGGTGAGCCCGGCGCCGTGCAGCAGGTTGAGCGCCCAGCGCACCGGCTGCCCGTCCGGGGTGACCACGTCGAAGGAGTTCAGCCGGGCGTTGTGCGCCCGGTCCAGCACGCCGGTCATCACCCCGTGCACGGCCAGCGCGGTCAGCGCCAGTGGGCGGCGCTCCTGCGCGGCCGCCACCACCTCCTCGGTGGCCGCGGCGTAGTCGGTGGCGTCGACGAGGACGCCCAGGACGTTGTGCTTGCGGTTCAACGTCATGCTCCCGGCACCCACTTGTCCACGTTGGCCTCGTAGATCTCCCGCATGATCATCGGTACGTCGTAGACCTGCTTCCAGTCCGGGTAGTCGGCCTGGAACGCCTCGTTCGAGCCGATCCACCACTTGTGGTCGCCGACCCGGTTCGCCTCGACGTACTCCGAAATCATCTCCTGGCCGGTGATCCGCTCCGCGTGCGCGAACGCCTCCCGCATCGAGGTGTTGGAGTGCCGCCCGCCGCCGAGGTTGTAGACCGCGGCCGAGCGCGGGTTGCGGAAGAACGCCTCGAACGCGGAGACCACGTCGGAGCTGTGGATCGCGTCCCGGACCTGCTTGCCCTGGTAGCCGAAGATCTTGTACTTCCGGCGCTCCATGTTGGCCCGCATCACGTAGCCGAGGAAGCCGTGCAGTTCGGTGGCCGAGTGGGCCGGGCCGGTGAGCGTGCCGCCCCGGAAGCAGGCGGTCTTCATGCCGAAGTAGCGGCCGTACTCCTGCACCATGACGTCGGCGGCGACCTTGGAGGCGCCGAAGATCGAGTGCAGGCAGGAGTCGATCGACATGTCCTCCCGGATGCCCTGCTCGTACGGGTGCCCGGCCTCGATCTCCCAGCGGGTCTCCAGCTCGACCAGCGGCAGGCTGTTCGGCCGGTCGCCGTAGACCTTGTTGGTCGAGCAGTGGATCACCGGTGCCTCGATGCAGTGCTCCCGGACGTTCTGCAGGACGTTGAGGGTGCCCCCGGCATTGACGTCGAAGTCGGTGAACGGGTCGCGTACCGCCCAGTCGTGCGAGGGCTGGGCCGCGGTGTGGATCACCACGGCGACCTTGCCGCCGTACCGCTGGAAGAGCTTGGCCAGCGCGTCCCGATCCCGGATGTCGATGCTGTGGTGCGCGTACGCGGGCCCCAGCTCGTCGGTCAGCCGCCGGACGTTCCAGGCGGTCGACGCCTCCGCACCGAAGAACTCCTGCCGCATGTCGTTGTCGATGCCGACGACGTCGAGACCGAGGCCGGCGAAGTGCCGCACCGCCTCGGAGCCGATCAGCCCGCCCGACCCGGTCACGAACGCGACACTCACACGCCACTCCTGGTGCATCGGAGGCAGAAACCATCGGAGCATAGCGTGACGGACAGCACGCCCCGATATGGCACAAGGGCCCCGCATCGCTGCGGAGCCCTCGCGTCTTGTCTGGTGGGGAAGGGGGGAGTTGAACCCCCACGCCCTTTCGGGCACACGGACCTGAACCGTGCGCGTCTGCCATTCCGCCACTTCCCCGTGGCATGACCTCGAACACTGTAATCTGTGTCGGTCCTGCTGTCTCCAGCGGGCCTCCGACACCCTACCCGGTCCCCGGTCGTCACCCCGACCGGGTTACCGTCCGTGGAGCGGCTACCGTTCGTGGCGGACGAAAGACTAGCACGACGGCAACGGGCCGTCCGAACGGACCGCCGCCAGCCGGCCGAGCGGCGTGTGAGCTGCGCGCGCGCCGGCCGGATACCATCATGTCCTCGGGACCCGAGGAGGAGCCGGTGAGCGTGCTGCAACGCTTCGAGAAGCGTCTGGAAGGCCTGGTCGAAGGGGCCTTCGCCAAGGTCTTCAAAGGGGTGGTCCACCCCGTGGAGATCCTCAACGCCATGCAGCGGGAGGCCGAGGCGCACAAGGCGATCCTGGCCGGTGGGCGCACGTTGGTGCCTAACCGCTACGTGATCGATCTCTCGCCGTACGACCACAGCCGTCTGGCGCCGTACGCCGCCGCACTGGCCCAGGAGCTGGCCCAGTCGCAGGCGGAGTTCATCGGCGAGCAGGCGTGGACGGTCTACGGCGACGTGATCGTCGAGATCGAACGCGGCGAAGGGCTGGACACCGGCATGTTCCGGGTCACCGCCGAGGTCTACACCGGTGGCGAGGTCGCCCCGGTCTCGGCGCCCGGCTACGACGCCGGCCCGCCCGCGTACCCCGCCTACGACCAGGGTGGCGGCTACGGCCCGCCGCCCGGCCACGGCGGCGGCCGCAACGTGCGACTGGTCTCCGGTGACGGGCGCACCTATCCGCTGCAGATGGGCTCGACCGTGATCGGTCGCGGTGACCAGGCCAATCTGCGCCTGCCCGACGTCGGCATCTCCCGGCGACACGCCCGGCTGGATTTCGACGGTGGCCAGGTCGTGCTGACCGACCTCGGGTCGACCAACGGCACGATGGTCAACGGGCAGCGGGTCTCCGCCGTCGCCCTCAACCCCGGAGACATGATCCAGCTCGGCACCACGACGCTGACCTTCCGCGTGGACGGCTGATCCGCCTTGCCGGAACTCGTCATCACCGTCGCCCGGTTCGGGTTCCTCATCCTGCTGTGGATCTTCGTGTTCACGGTGGTCGGTGTGATTCGCCGGGACCTCTTCGCGGGCGCCCGGTCGGGTCGGCTGGTCGCCGCCCCCCGGGCGGTGGGGGCCTCGCTGGGGCAGGCGGCGAAACCGGCGAAGGCGAAGCGGGGCAGGGCGGCACACCAACTGGTGGTCACCGCCGGTCAACTGGCCGGCACCCGGATCACTCTCGGTGAAGCGCAGATCACCATCGGTCGAGCCGAGGACTCCACCCTCGTCATCACCGACGATTACGCCTCGGCGCGACACGCCCGGCTGGTGCCGCGTGACGGGCAGTGGTTCGTCGAGGACCTCGGTTCGACTAACGGCACGTACCTGGATCGCGCTAAGGTCACCGGACCAACCCCCGTCCCCCTCGGCGTGCCGATCCGGATCGGCCGCACTTCTCTCGAATTACGGCCATGACTCTGACCCTGCGCTATGCGGCCCACAGCGACCGCGGTCTGATCCGAGACGGTAACCAGGATTCCGTCTACGCCGGACCGCGGCTGCTCGCCGTGGCCGACGGCATGGGCGGCATGGCCGCCGGTGACGTCGCCAGCAACATCGTCATCGGTGCCATGGCGCCGCTGGACGAGGACGTCCCGGGTGACGCCCTCGTGGACGCGCTGCGTTCGGCCGTGGGCACCGCCAACCAGCAACTCCGCGACACGGTGGACGCCAACCCGCAGCTGGAGGGGATGGGCACCACGCTCACCGCGACCCTCTTCTCCGGCAGCAAGCTGGGCATGGTCCACATCGGCGACTCCCGGGCGTACCTGCTGCGCAACGGCGAGTTCTCGCAGATCACCAAGGACGACACATACGTCCAGATGCTGGTCGACGAGGGCCGGATCAGCGCCGAGGAGGCGAGCAGCCACCCGCAGCGGTCGCTGCTCACCCGGGCGCTGGACGGCCGGGACATCGACCCGGAGTACAGCGTTCGCCAGGTGCTCCCCGGTGACCGCTACCTGATCTGCAGCGACGGCCTCTCCGGCGTGGTCAGCGCGGACACCATCGCCGACACCATGCGGGAGTACGTGGACCCGCAGCAGTGCGTCGAGCGGCTGGTCCAGCTGGCCCTGCGCGGCGGCGGCCCGGACAACATCACGGTGATCATCGCAGACGCCACCGACCAGGACATCGTCGAGGCCAGCCCGATCGTCGGCGGCGCCGCCGCGCGCGATCGGGGCATGGCGACCTCCGCCGACGTCTCCACGCCGGCGGCGCGCGCCTCGGCGCTCTCCGCGCCCCGGCCCGCTTCCCCCGAGGAGCCCGCGGCCGGCGCCGACGACGAGCCGGAACGCCGCCGGCACCGGCCGGTGCGGGCCGCGGCGATGACGCTGGCGCTGCTGGTGATCATCGGCGGGGCGCTGTTCGGCGGCTGGAGCTACACGCAGCGGCAGTACTACGTCGGTGCGACCGAGGACGGCCGGGTCGCCGTGTTCCGGGGCATCCAGGGCCAGATCGCCGGGATGGACCTCTCGACCGTGCACTCCACCAGCCCGGCCGAGCTGGACGACCTCACCCTGGCCGCGCAGGAGCAGGTCAAGCAGGGCATCCCGGCCAAGAGCGAGCCGGACGCCGAGCGCCGGCTGGCCGAGCTGACCAGTGACAACCCGGCCAACCCCAACCTGAAGCCGATCTGCCCGCCCAGCCAGAGCGCGGTGGCCGCCACCACCACCCCGACGCCGACGGTCGCCCCGGCC
>NZ_POUB01000071.1 GCF_003236335.1 Micromonospora deserti | reverse complement strand
GCCAGGTTTCGGCGCCGACGGCCCGGGTTAATGGGACCCTCTGACCGGGGAGACCACCGCTGAGATGATCGCATGGAGGTGACCCATGCGCGTCGGCCTCGTCTACGCGCACACCGGCCCGTCCAGGCACGCCGACGGTCCCACCATCGGCACCCACCAGCACATCGCCCGGGTCGCCGCCGAACTCGCCAGGCGAGGCCACGACGTCCGGGTCTACGAGCGCCGCGACGACCCGGCGCTGCCCGAGACCGCCAAAGTCGACGGGTACCGGCTGCGGCGGGCACCGGTCGGCCCCGCCGCGCCGCTGCCCACCGCCGAGCTGGTGCCATACGTGGCAGAGTTCGGGCGCTGGCTGGCCGACCGCTGGGCGGGGGACTGGACGCCCGACGTGGTGCACGGGCACTACTGGATCGGCGGGCTGGCCGCCGCGCACGCGGTCCGCGAGACCGACATCCCGGTGGTGCAGACCTTCCACTCCCTCGGCGTGGAGCAGCTGCGCCACCTGGGCCGGCAGTACGACGGGCCGGGGGAGCGGATCCCGCTGGAGCGGGCGCTGACCCGGGCGGTGGACATCGCGGTCGCCCAGTGCAACGACGAGGTCGACGAGCTGACCCGGATGGGGCTGCAACGCAGCTCGGTGGCGATGGTGCCGGCCGGGGTCGACACCGAGCAGTTCCACCCCGACGGCGAGGCCGCCCCCCGCGACCAGCGGGCCCGGATCCTCTCCGTGGGCGGCCTCTCCCCCGGGCACGGCCAGGACGACCTGATCCGGGCCATGCGGCTGGTCGGCGACGTCGAGCTGGTGATCGCCGGTGGTCCGCCGGGGGACCAGCTAACCAACCACGCCGAGGCCCGCCGGCTGCGCGAGCTCGCCGAGCACACCGGCGTGGCCGAGCAGGTGAAACTGGTGGGCGCGGTGCCGCATGACCAGATGGCGACCTGGTACCGCTCGGCGGACGTGGTCGCCTGCACCCCGCACTACTCCTCCGCCGGGCGGGTGTCGCTGGAGGCGATGGCCTGCGGCGTGCCGGTCGTCGGCTACGCCATGGGCGGCATCGCCGACGCGGTGGTCGACGAGGTCACCGGCCGGCTGGTGCCACCCGGCGACGTCCGCGCCCTGGGCGTGACGCTGCGCCGGCTGCTCGCCGACAACGCCGGGCGGTTCGCGTACGGGCACGCCGCGGTCGATCGGGTGCGGTGCAGCTACACCTGGGAACGCACGGCCGGCGCCCTGGAGCGGCTCTACGAACGGGTGGTTCGCCGCCGCAAGCCGGTCGAGGCGGCCTGACCGGGGCGGGGCCCCGCCGCCCGTGGCCCCGCCGCCCGTGGCCCCGCGGTCAGGCGGGGCGGCCGGGGGAGGCGACGCCGACCATCGCCCGGTCCGGTTCCCCGGCGACGGCGTGGTGGTGCTGCGGCTCGGCGTACCGGGTGAGGCCGATGACGGCGGCGAGGGTGACGAGGAACCCGACCGCGGCGAGCCACTCCCGGCCCGGCCAGACCTTGTCGTTGAGCAGCAGCAGGCCGACGATCGCCGCGGGTACCGCCCCGGCGGCGTCCATCGCGGCCACCGCCGCGGTGGTCGAGCCGCGCTGCATCGCCAGGCCGAGCAGCAACTGGCCGACGACCGAGTGCGCGATCAGCAGGTAGAGCAGCGGATGCCGGAGGAACGCCTCCGCGCTCGGCGCCGACGCCAGCGGCCGGGCCGCCACCGCCGCGGCGGAGAAGGCCAGGCCGGCCAGCGAGCCGAGCGCCACCGAACCCGGGGCGCCGTGCAGGCGTACCGCGAAGACGCCGAGCACCGCGATCCCGCCGAGCGCCACCAGCAGGGCGACCGTCCCGGCGGTGCCGAGCTGGCGCGACGGTGCCGGCCGGGCGGCGAGCACCAGTGCGGTGATCCCCGCGAAGAGCAGCGCCAGCAGTGCCACCTCGGCCTTCGGTAGTCGCCACTTGAGCAGCAGCACACCGAGGATGGCGGTGACCCCGAGGCCGGCCGCCACGCTGGCCTGCACCAGGAACAGCGGCAGGTCCCGGCGGGCCAGGAAGGCCAGCACGAACCCGGCCACCTGGCAGGTCAGCCCGACGAGGTAGGTGCGGTGCCCGGCCAGCCGCAGCAGCAGTCCCGGGTCGAAGGTGTGGTGCACGGTGGTGCGGGCGGCGGCGGCCGACTGGAGCAGGTTGGCGATGCCGTACGCGACGATCATCGACGCGAGGAAACACCAGCCGGAGGTAGACACCTGGCGAGGATAGAGGCTGCCGGAGGTCAGTGCTCGGCTGGCCGACCCAGCCGGGCGAGGATGTCGGCGTGCAGCGGGCCGTTGCTGGCCACCGCGCTGTTCTCGGTGCCCATGTCGCCGGCGGGCGCCGGCGCACCGGCCAGGTCGGTGAAGGTGCCGCCGGCCTCGGTGACGATCGGCACCAGCGCGGCGATGTCCCACAGCGACAGCTCCGGCTCCACCATCACGTCCAGCGCGCCCTCGGCCAGCAGCATGTAGCCGTAGAAGTCGCCGTACGCCCGGCTGCGCCAGCTGTCCCGCATGATGCCGAGCATCCCGTCCAGCCGGCCGGTGGCGATCCAGCCGTCCAGGGACGAGTAGCAGAAGCTGGCGTCGGCGAGCTCGGTCACCCCGGAGACCCGGATCGGGGTGCCGCCGGCGGCGTCCGGGCCGGCGTACGCCCCTCCGCCGCGCGCCGCCCACCAGCGGCGCCCGAGCGCCGGCGCGGAGACCAGCCCGGCGACCGGGTGGTCGCCCTCCAGCAACGCGATCAGCGTGGCCCACACCGGCACCCCCCGGATGAAGTTCTTGGTGCCGTCGATCGGGTCCACCACCCAGCGGCGGCCGCCCGGGCCGCTGGCCGGGGCCTCGCCGTACTCCTCGCCGAGCAGGCCGTCGGCCGGCCGGTGCTCGGCCAGCAGGGCCCGGATCTCCCGCTCCACGGCGGTGTCGGCGTCGGAGACCGGGGTGAGGTCGGGTTTGGCCTCGACCCGCAGGTCGAGCGCGCGGAACCGGGCCGTCGACACGGCGTCGGCGGCGTCGGCGAGCAGGTGGGCGAGGGCGAGGTCGTCGGCGTACCCGGTCATGCCGGAAACGGTAGCGACCGGCCCGGCGTCAGCGCGCCGACGGGTCGCCCGGGCCGCGCTGCTCGCCCTCCGCGCGCGGGTCGCCCTCACCGGCCCGCGAGGCCAGCAGCCGGCGGTACGAGGCGAGTCGGCGCGGGTCCGCCCGGCCGGCCGCCACCCAGGCGTCCAGCGCGCAGTCGGCCGCGTCGGCGGTGTGGGGGCAGTTGGCCGGGCAGTCCACCGTCGCCTCCACCAGATCGGGGAAGCCGTGCAGCAGGCTCTCGGCGGAGACGTGCGCCAACCCGAAACTGCGCACCCCCGGGGTGTCGATGATCCAGCCCGGGTCGTCGGCCGAGACGGTGACTGGCGGCAGCCGCAGCGCCACCGCGCTGCTGGAGGTGTGCCGCCCCCGGCCGATCGCGCTGACCGCCCCGACCGCCCGGGCGGCCTCCGGAACCAGGCGGTTGACCAGCGTCGACTTGCCCACCCCGGAGTGCCCGACCAGCACCGAGATTCGCCCGGCGAGCAGGCTGCGCAGCGCGTCGAGGTCGGAGTCGGGGCGGATCAGCACGTACGGCAGCTCCAGCTCCGCGTAGTAGTCGAGCACCTCCTCCGGGCCGGCCAGGTCGGCCTTGGTCAGGCAGAGCAGCGGCTCGATGCCGGCGTCGTACGCGGCCACCAGGCACCGGTCGATGAACCCGGTGCGCGGCGGCGGGTCGGCCAGCGCGCTGACGATCACCAGCTGGTCGGCGTTGGCGACCACCACCCGCTCCAGTCGCCCCTCGGCGGTGGTCGCGTCGTCCTCCGCGGTACGCCGCAGCACCGAGCTGCGCTCGGCGATCCGGACGATCCGGGCCAGCGCCCCGGCCGCGCCGGAGACGTCCCCGACCAGCCCGACCCGGTCGCCGACCACCACCGACTTGCGTCCCAGCTCACGGGCCCGCATGGCGGTCACCGTCGGGCCGTCCGGCCCGGCGTCCGGGAGCACGCAGGTGTACCGGCCCCGGTCGACGGCGATCACGAAGCCGTCCACCGCGTCGGCGTGCCGGGGCCGGGTCCGGGTACGCGGGCGCGAGGACTTCCCGGGCCGGACCCGTACGTCGTCCTCGTCGTACTCCCGCCGTCTGGTCGCCAGGACCGCCCTCCGTCGCCTCAGCTCTTACCGGTCACCATCGCCGACCATAGTGCCGGGAACTCGGGCATGGTCTTGGACGTACACGTCACGTCGCTGAGTTCCACACCCGGCACGGCCAGGCCGGCCACCGCGGCGGCGTGCGCCATCCGGTGGTCGTGGTAGGTCTCGAACACCCCGCCGCGCAGCGGGCGGGGCCGGATCTCCAGCCCGTCGGGCAACTCGGTGATGTCCGCGCCCAGCGCGGTGAACTCCCGGGCCAGCGCGGTCAACCGGTCGGTCTCGTGGCCCCGGATGTGGCCGATGCCGGTGAACCGGGACGGCGAGTCGGCGAGCATGGCGAGCGCCGCCAGCGCCGGGGTCAGCTCGCTGACGTCGGAGAGGTCGGCGTCCAGGCCGTGCACGGTGCCGGTGCCCCGGACGGTCAGCCCGGCGGTGGACAGGGTCACGTCGCCGCCCATCCGGTGCAGCAGCGAGCGGAGCTGCTCGACCGGCTGGGCACTGCTGCGCGGCCAGCCCTGCAGGGTCACCTCGCCGCCGGTGACCAGCGCGGCGGCGAAGAACGGTACCGCGCCGGAGAGGTCCGGCTCGATCTCCCAGCCGCGCCCGGTGAGCGGCCCCGGCTCGACCGCCCAGACGTCGGGCGTGGTGTCGTCGACCGCCGCACCGGCGGCCCGGAGCAGCTGCACGGTCATCCGCAGGTGCGGTGCGGAGGGCACCGGCGGGCCGACGTGCCGGACCACCACGCCCCGGTCGAAGCGCGGCGCGGCCAGCAGCAGCCCGGAGACGAGCTGGCTGGAGGCGGAGGCGTCGATCACCACCTCGCCGCCGGCGACCCGACCGGCGCCGAGCACGGTCAGCGGCAGGCTGCCGGTGGCCGGGGCGTCCACCCGTACCCCCAGGGAGCGCAGCGCACCGATCAGCGGGCCGAGCGGCCGGGTGCGGGCCTGCGGGTCGCCGTCGAAGGTGATCCGCCCGGCGGCCAGGCCGGCCACCGGCGGGACGAAGCGCATCACCGTGCCGGCCAGGCCGACGTCGACGTGGGCCGGCCCGACCAGCGGGTGCGGCCGGACCAGCCAGCGCTCCTCGTCGCTGGTCGACATGTACGCGCCCATCGCGCGCAGGGCGGCGGCCATCAGCTCGGTGTCCCGGGCGCGCAGCGGCGCGGCCAGCGTCGAGGGGCCGCTGGCCAGAGCGCTGAGCACCAGGGCGCGCGCGGTCAGCGACTTGGACCCGGGCAGGCGCAGCGTGGCCGTGACCGGGTCGGAGGCGGTCGGAGCGGTCCACGGCTGCGGCGGCCGGGTCGCAATCAGGTTCCCCACGGTTACATTCTGCCGCGTGCCGGAAGGGTGGCGCCGGCCGGCGGGCTGACTCCCGGTGAGCGGGACAGCCCGCGGGCGCGCGGCGCGTTAGCGTGTGCGGCATGTGCGGGAGGTACGCGACGACCCGGAGCGCCGGCGACCTGAGCGCGCTGTTCGAGTCGTACGACGACACGGGGGGCCGGCTCGGCCCCGACCACAACGTCGCCCCCACCGATCCGGTCCCGCTGGTGCGGGTCAGCCCGGAGGGTCACCGGGCGCTGTCGATGGGGCGCTGGGGGCTGGTGCCGCCCTGGTCCCGGTCACCGGCCGGCGCGGCCCGCATGATCAACGCGCGCGCGGAGACGGTGGCGTCCAGCCGGGCGTACGCCGGCGCGTTCGCCCGCCGGCGCTGCCTCGTCCCGGCCGACGGCTGGTACGAGTGGGTCCGCCGGTCCGGCGGTGGCAAGCAGGCGTACTACATGACCCCGCTGGACGGCTCGGTGCTCGCTTTCGCCGGCATCTGGTCGGTCTGGGACGGCCCGGACGGCCCGCTGCTGACCTGCAGCGTGCTCACCACGGCGGCCACCGGCGAGCTGGCCGAGGTGCACGAGCGGATGCCGCTGCTGCTGCCCCGGGAGCGCTGGGCCGCGTGGCTGGCGCCGACCGACGAGCCGGAGCGGCTGCTCGCGCCGCCCCCGCCGGGCTGGCTGGCCGGGCTGGAGATCCGCCCGGTGGGTCCGGCCGTCGGCGACGTCCGTAACGACGGGCCGCAGCTGACCGCCCGGGTGCCGCTGGCCCGTGGCACCGAGCCGGAGAAAATGACGCTCTTCTGACACATCGTCGGCGCATTGTCGGGTGTGATTTGCCAGTGTTGCGGGTGAAACGTCGCCCACTTGTTGAGCCATATTCGCCGTAGAGTCTTGTCCCGCTGTCCGGAAGTGCGATACAACACAGCGCCGGTGGTGGGTGGCGATTCGCAGGGGGCGAACGACGCTCGCCGATCTTGCCGGTCCCACGGGGGAGGTGGGTGGATGACACGGGCACGTATGCCCCGTCCGCACGAGGTCGCCGCCGCGCGACGAGATCCGCGACTGTTGCGGGCCTTGCGGGAGCGCCGACAGGACGAGGCCTGGCGGACCAGAGGAACCTGCCAGAGTGTCGACCCGGAGACGTTCTTTCCCGCGCCGAACGAGCCGGCCGACGCGGCCGTCTCGCTCTGCCGGAGCTGTGATGTGCAGGGCTCCTGCCTGGCCTGGGCGCTGGAGGTCGGCGACTGCCACGGGGTGTGGGGCGGCACCACTCCGCGGGAGCGGCGGGCCATGCTCGTCGCCTGGCGCGGCGAGGTGCGGCCCGACCCGGACGCCGCCGACGAGGTGGGCCCGCCGGTCCGCGACCGGCTGCTCACCCTGGTGCCGCTGAGCTGACCGCCGCGCGGCCCGGGTTCCGGGTCGGCCCACCCGGGTTTGCCGGGGCGTCCCCGGCAGAGGGCATTCCGCAACGCCGCACCGGGCGGTGACTATCCCGGCGGGTGTGCCGGTACGGCGGTTGTTCGGGGCCGCAGAATGGGCCCGTGCCGTGGAGCGACGACATCCCCACCCCGCGCGGTCCCGCCCGGGTCGACACCGACCTTCCGGCCGGTCCGCCGGCCGCCCTGCTGGTGCTCGGGCATGGCGCGGGCGGCGGCGTCGACGCCCCGGACCTGCTCGCGCTCCGCGACGCGGCGGTCGGCGCCGGTCTGGCGGTGGCCCGGGTGACGCAGCCCTACCGGGTCGCGGGTCGGCGTGCGCCGGCGCCGGCCGGGCAGCTCGACGAGGCGTGGACGGCGGTGCTGGCCGTGCTGCGGGAGCGGCATCCCGCCGTACCCCTGCTGGTCGGTGGGCGGTCCAGCGGCGCGCGGGTGGCCTGCCGCACCGCGGCGGCGGTCGGCGCCACCGGCGTGGTCGCGCTCGCGTTCCCGCTGCACCCGCCAGGGCGGCCGGAGCGGTCGCGGGCACCGGAACTGGCGACCGGCCTGCCGACCTTCGTGGTCAACGGCGACCGGGACCCGTTCGGAGTGCCGGAGGCGGGGCCGGGGACCCGTGTGGTGACCCGGCCGGGTGAGCGCCACGACCTGCGCCGTGATCCCGCCGGCACGGCCGCCGTGGTGCTCGGCTGGCTCCGCGACCAGGGCTGGGCGCACGCCTGACGCCGGGCGCACCCCTGACGGCCCGGAGCGGCGGCGGGCCGTTTCCGGCGGCGGCGGAGGGTCGTTGCATCGGTTGGTGCCGTATGCCCGGTTCGGGTGGCGGCACCTGGTCCTCCCAGGCCCTTCCTGGTCCCAGCGCCGGTGGTCACCGGTGCGGGGACCAGGAAAGGGGCCGGGACCGGGAGCCGGGCCGGAATGCTCCGCCCTTCGGTGTGCGTTACACCCCGCGGATGACAATTCAGGCGAGGGGGTGACCGGTGCCGACCGAGACACGGGCCCGGGAACGAGACGAGCGCGAAGCACGGCAGTTGCGACAGCTGCTGGGTGGGCCGGAGTGGCCTGCGGCGGTGCCGCCGGCCGGGGAAGCCGCGGTGAGCGCGAGCACACCCGCCGGAAGTGAATCTGCGGGCAGGTCGGTGCGCGTATCCTCGGCGGGAAAGCATCCGACGCGAGGGGATGTGCGGTTGACCACCGAGAAGACGGACGAGCGCAGGGCCCGCTTCGAGCGGGACGCGATGCCCTTCGTCGATCAGCTCTACGCTGCTGGGCTGCGGATGACCCGCAACCCGGCGGATGCCGAGGATCTGGTCCAGGAGACCTACCTGAAGGCGTACGCCGCCTTCCACCAGTTCGAGCAGGGCACCAACCTGAAGGCCTGGCTCTACCGGATCCTGACCAACACCTACATCAACTCCTACCGTCGCCGGCAGCGCCAGCCGATCCAGGCGCCGACCGAGGAGATCACCGACTGGCAGCTGGCCGAGGCGGAGTCGCACACCTCCAGCGGGCTGCGGTCGGCGGAGACCGAGGCGCTTGACCGGCTGCCCGACAGCGACGTCAAGGAGGCCCTCCAGCAGCTGCCGGAGGAGTTCCGCATGGCCGTCTACCTGACCGACGTCGAGGGCTTCTCCTACAAGGAGGTCGCCGACATCATGGGTACGCCGATCGGCACGGTGATGTCCCGGCTGCACCGCGGTCGACGTAATCTGCGCAAGCTGCTCGAGCGGTACGCGGCCGAGCGCGGGTTCAGCTCCGCGTCGTCGTCGAAGGGCTCGACCGCTGCCGCCGGCCGGGAGGTGTGACGTGAGCTGTGGAGATCCGCACGAGACGGACTGCCGTGAGGTGCTCGCCGAGGTCTACCTCTACCTGGATCTGGAGTGCGCCGAGGAGCGGCGCACGCTGATCCGACACCACCTGAACGAGTGCGGGCCGTGCCTGCGCGAGTACGGCATCGAGCAGGAGGTCAAGGCGTTGGTGGCGCGCTGCTGCGGCAACGAGACCGCGCCCGAGCAGCTGCGCGAGCGGCTCCGCGTCCGGCTGACCGAGCTGGTCGTCTTCGAGACCAGCGAGTCACGCGAACTGGCCGACTGACCGGCCGCGACGACACAAACCGGTGGCCCGGGTCGGTCTCGACCCGGGCCACCGGTGTGCCCGGCGACGGCCGGGACGGGCACTGACCGCACGGGCCGCGGCCCGCGCCGGTTCAGGAGTTGGGGCGCTTGCCGTGGTTGGCGGCGCTCTTCTTACGGGCCTTCTTCTTGCGGGCCTTCTTCGCCATGCTGACCTCCTCGTGATGGTCGGATCCGCCTGCGCACGACCTCGGCGCCGGGGCACGCGCCGGTCCGCCCGGCGCCGGGTCCGACCCGCTGATGCTAGTGCCGCCGGTACCCGCCGTCGTCTCCCGGGGCGACCGTACGCCGCGCCACCTGACACGCCGGGCCGGGCCGCCTGAAGTGGATCTTTCTTGTCCCCGACCGCTCCCCGCCCACCGCGGGCCGCCCGCATGATTGGATACGTCGGCAGGTAGTCGCGAGAGGGAGGGCCGTGGAGATGGCCGAGGAGATCCGCGCCGAGATGGTGGCGAACGTCTGGAAGGTCGTCGCGTCGGCCGGGGACACCGTGTCCGAGGGGGACACCCTGGTGATCCTGGAGTCGATGAAGATGGAGATCCCGGTCGTCGCCGAGTCCGACGGTGTCATCAGGCAGCTCGCGGTCAACGAGGGCGATGTCGTGCAGGACGGTGATCTGATCGCGGTGATCGATTGACCGGCCTGCTGGTCCGGCGGGCCGCCCCGACCGACTTCGCGGCGGTGGCCCGGCTGACGGTCGCCGCGTACGAGGCCGACGGTCAGCTCAAGGGCGAGCACGGGTACGGCGCCGTGCTCGCCGACGTGGCCGTCCGCACGGAGCACGGCGAGGTGCTGGTCGCCGTCGACGAGACCGGCGGCGACGTGCTCGGCGCGGTGACGTTCGTGCTCCCCGGCAGCCGGTACGCCGAGCTCTGCGGCCCCGGTGAGGCGGAGTTCCGGATGCTCGCCGTGGACCCGGCCGCCCAGGGGCGGGGCGCCGGCGAGGCCCTGGTGCGGGCGTGCGTCGCCCGCGCCACCGAGCTGGGCTGCTCGGCCGTGGTGATCTGCGTACGCGGCGGCTTCGCCCCCGCCGCGCAGCGGCTCTACGAGCGGCTGGGCTTCGTCCGGACGCCGGAGCGGGACTGGTCACCCCTGGCCGGGGTGGAACTGCTCGGCCTGCGGCTGGACCTCACCCGGGCCTGACCGTACGCCGGGTCACCCGCGGTCGACGTCGCCCTCTCCGATCGCGGCGAGCAGCTCGTCGGCCACCTCCAGCGCGATCCGCTTCCGTTCCGCGTCGGTGATGCCGGGGGTGCGGACCGCGAACCAGCTGCTGTGCACGGCGAAGAACGCGAGCGCTGCCCGCAGCTGGGCGCCGGGGGAGTCGTCGCCGCGGCAGAGTGTGTCGGCCAACCGCAGCATTCGCTCGCGCATCCGCTGCCCGGCGGCGAGGCTCTTCAGCACGGTCTGGTTCTGCTCGAAGAAGCGCATCACCGAGGGCTGCTCGCCGGCGAACATGGTGTCGGCGTACCGGCCGATGACGGCCCTACGGGTGTCGAGCGTGGCCGGCTGCGTCTCGGCCCAGGTGATGAGCTCGTCCATCCGTTCGAGGCGGTCCTCGACAAAGCTGGTGACGATCTCGTCCTTGCTCTTGAAGTGGTAGTAGAGCGCGGCCTTGGTCACGTTCAGCCGCTCGGCGATCTCGCGCAGCGAGGTCTTCTCGTACCCCTGCTCGGTGAAGAGCTCAAGCGCGACGGCCTTGATGCGCTCCCGCGTGCCGCCTGTGCTCTCCCTCACCCGTACCACCCAATTCGCTTGACGGTTCCCACCACCCAACTTACCGTACGGCTAGTAAGGCAACTAGCCGGGCGGCAAGTAAGTGCGGCACTTCTCGGGGGGAGCTTACCCATGACTCAGGCAGCCCAGGCTGCGGCGCGACCCAACGTGCGGGTCGTGCTCTTCGGCCTGATGATCGCCATGATGCTGGCGATGCTCGACAACATGATCGTCAGCACCGCGTTGCCCCGCATCGTGGATGAGTTCCGTGGGCTGGACCACTTCACCTGGGTGGTCACCGCGTACGTGCTCGGCACCACCGTCTCCACCCCTATCTGGGGCAAGCTCGGCGACCTCTACGGCCGCAAGTCGGTCTTCCTCACCTCCGTGGTGATCTTCCTGATCGGCTCCGCGCTCTGCGGCATGGCCGGCTCCGACCTGTTTGGCGGGCCGGGCGACGGCATGGCCGAGCTGATCGCCTTCCGGGCGGCCCAGGGGCTCGGCGCCGGTGGCCTGATGGTCGGCGTGATGGCGATCATCGGTGACCTGGTGCCGCCCCGGGAGCGGGGTCGCTACCAGGGCATGATCGCCGGCATCATGGCCATCGCCATGGTGGCCGGCCCGCTGGTCGGCGGCTTCATCACCGACCACCTCTCCTGGCGCTGGGCGTTCTACGTCAACCTGCCGCTGGGCGGGGTGGCGCTGGTGCTGCTGGTCGCCACCCTGCACCTGCCGAAGCACCGTACCGAGCACCGGATCGACTGGCTCGGCGCCGCGTTGCTCGCGGTCGGCATCACCGCGATCGTGCTGATCACCACGTGGGGCGGCAACGAGTACGACTGGGCCTCCCCGCAGATCCTCGGCCTCGCCGGGCTCGCGCTGGTCACGTTGGTGGCCTTCGGTTTCGTCGAGCGGCGGGCCGCCGAGCCGATCCTGCCGCTGCGGCTCTTCGCCAACCGCAACTTCGCGCTGATCTCGGTGATCGGCTTCCTGCTCGGCTTCGCGATGTTCGGCGCGATGAACTTCCTGCCGCTCTACCAGCAGACCGTGCAAGGCGCCTCGGCCACCAACTCCGGCCTGCTGCTGCTCCCGCTGATGTTCGGCATGCTGGTGGTCTCGCTGGTGGTGGGCCGGGCGATCACGAAGACCGGACGCTACCGCGCGTACCCAATCGTCGGCGGCGTGATGATGACCCTCGGGATGGCCCTGCTGACCCTGCTGGACGTCGGCACCAGCCGGATCCAGTCCTCGCTCTACATGGTCGTGCTCGGCGTCGGCATGGGCTTCCTCATGCAGACCTCGATGCTGATCGCACAGAACAGCGTCACGCAGAAGGACCTCGGTGCGGCGAGCGGCGCGGCCACCTTCTTCCGCTCGATCGGCGGCTCGTTCGGCATCTCGCTGTTCGGGGCGATCTTCGCCAACCGGCTGGCCGACTCGCCGGCCGGCGGCTCGTTCGGCGGCGGGAGCGGCGAGGCCGGGGCCGGGATGGACCTGACGAAGCTCCGGGAGCTGCCGGCGCAGGCCCGGGAACTCGTGCTCGGCGGGTTCGCCGATGCGATCTCGCACGTCTTCTGGTGGGCGGTGCTGTTCACCGTCGCCGTGCCGGTGCTCGCCTGGTTCATCAGGGAGATCCCGCTGCGCACCGCCAACGACGCCCCGCCGGCCACCCCGGAGGAGCAGGCCGAGACCGCCCTCGGGAAGGCCCCGGTCGCCTGACGCCCCCGC
>NZ_POUB01000070.1 GCF_003236335.1 Micromonospora deserti | reverse complement strand
CCCGGGGTGGGCACGGGCGCTGCCGGGCCGACGGGCCGCGTCGCGGGAGAGCCGGTACACTTGTGGCTGTAGGTGCCCATCACGGGCGGGCAGGCACGACGGGGCCGATCGGCGGGTGGTGAGACGCTTCGCCGGCCGCTCGTTTTGACCTGCGCGGTTGTGGTAGGTACTCTTTCCCCTTGTGCCCGGGCAAGCCCGGGCAACTCGTGCGTGCGCTGGATCCGGTGAGCCGGAGAGCGGGCAACAGCACGAAAGAGTCAAAGACCCGGCGCACACCAGCCGTGTGCCGGTGACAGACCCCGGGGTTCGCGCGCGAGCGTCGGCACCGGGACCGTGATCTGGGCGACACGCCCGACCGCGGGTGCTGGGGCCTCCGCCAGGTGGCCTTGGTTGGAATGTAGGAGAGCCGTCCATCAGGCCGGCTGAGAGCAGACGGCGCGGCCGCTTGGAGCGGCCGAAGGGAGCGGAGAAACCCGGTGCCCACGATCCAGCAGCTGGTCCGCAAGGGCCGCCAGGCGAAGACGAGCAAGACCAAGACCCCGGCGTTGAAGGGTTCCCCTCAGCGGCGCGGCGTGTGCACCCGCGTGTACACCACCACCCCGAAGAAGCCGAACTCGGCGCTGCGCAAGGTCGCTCGTGTCAAGCTCAGCAGCCAGATCGAGGTGACCGCCTACATCCCGGGTGTCGGCCACAACCTGCAGGAGCACTCGATCGTGCTCGTCCGCGGCGGCCGGGTGAAGGACCTCCCCGGCGTGCGTTACAAGATCGTTCGCGGTTCGCTGGACACCCAGGGTGTCCGCAACCGCAAGCAGGCGCGCAGCCGCTACGGCGCGAAGAAGGAGAAGAGCTGACATGCCGCGTAAGGGACCCGCTCCGCGGCGGCCGCTGGTCGCTGACCCGGTGTACAACTCGCCGCTGGTCACCCAGCTGGTGAACAAGATCCTGCTGCGCGGCAAGCGCCAGCTCGCCGAGCGCATCGTGTACGCGGCCCTGGAGGGCTGCCGGGAGAAGTCCGGCACCGACCCCGTCGTCACCCTCAAGCGGGCGATGGACAACGTCAAGCCGACCCTCGAGGTGCGCAGCCGCCGCGTCGGTGGCGCCACCTACCAGGTGCCGGTCGAGGTCCGTCCGGCCCGGGCGACCACCCTCGGCCTGCGCTGGCTGGTCACCTACTCCCGCGCCCGTCGTGAGAAGACCATGGTCGAGCGGCTGATGAACGAGCTGCTGGACGCGAGCAACGGCCTTGGTGCCGCCGTCAAGCGGCGCGAGGACACGCACAAGATGGCCGAGTCCAACAAGGCCTTCGCGCACTACCGCTGGTAACACCCTGGTTCCGGCGCCCCCGGCGCCGGAACCGCCACCAGTTGTGTCGAGACGACGATAAGTAGGGATTGAAGTGGCCGCCGCAGACGCGCTCGCCAACGTACGCAACATCGGCATCATGGCGCACATCGATGCCGGTAAGACCACTACCACCGAGCGGATCCTGTTCTACACCGGTATCACCTACAAGATCGGTGAGGTCCACGAGGGCGCTGCCGTCATGGACTGGATGGAGCAGGAGCAGGAGCGCGGTATCACCATCACTTCCGCCGCCACCAAGTGCGAGTGGAAGGGTCACACGATCCAGATCATCGACACGCCCGGCCACGTCGACTTCACGGTCGAGGTCGAGCGGTCGCTGCGGGTCCTGGACGGTGCGGTCGCGGTCTACGACGGCGTGGCCGGCGTGGAGCCGCAGACGGAGAACGTCTGGCGTCAGGCCGACAAGTACAACGTCCCCCGGATGTGCTTCGTCAACAAGCTCGACCGGACCGGCGCCGACTTCTTCCGCTGCGTGCAGATGATGATCGACCGGCTGAACGCCACCCCGCTGGTGCTCCAGATCCCGATCGGGCTCGAGGCCGACCACATCGGCGTCGTCGACCTGATCGGCATGCGCGCCCTCACCTGGCGCGGGGAGACCCAGAAGGGTGAGGACTACGCGATCGAGGAGATCCCGGCCGACCTGGCCGACTCCGCGGCCGAGTGGCGCGAGAAGCTGATGGAGACCCTGGCCGACGTCGACGACTCGGTGATGGAGAAGTACCTGGAGGGCGAGGAGATCTCCGTCGAGGAGATCAAGGCCGCCATCCGGCGCGCCACCATCGCCGGCAAGGCCAACCCGGTGCTCTGCGGCTCGGCGTTCAAGAACAAGGGCGTCCAGCCGATGCTCGACGCCGTGGTCGACTTCCTGCCGTCGCCGCTGGACATCCCGGCGATCGAGGGCACCGCGACCGACGGCGAGACCCCGTTGCAGCGGAAGCCGTCCACCTCGGAGCCGTTCTCGGGCCTGGCCTTCAAGATCCAGACCGACAAGCACCTCGGCAAGCTCACCTACGTCCGGGTCTACTCCGGCGTGGTCGAGTCCGGGTCCCAGGTGGTCAACTCCACCAAGGACCGCAAGGAGCGGATCGGCAAGATCTACCAGATGCACGCCAACAAGCGGGAGGAGCGCAGCTCCGCCAAGGCTGGCGACATCATCGCCGTGCAGGGTCTCAAGCAGACCACCACCGGTGACACCCTGTGCGACCCGGCGAACCCGGTCATCCTGGAGTCGATGACCTTCCCGGAGCCGGTCATCGAGGTCGCCATCGAGCCGAAGACCAAGGCCGACCAGGAGAAGCTCAGCACCGCCATCCAGCGGCTGGCCGAGGAGGACCCGACCTTCCGCGTCAAGCTGGACGAGGAGACCGGTCAGACGGTCATCTCCGGCATGGGCGAGCTGCACCTGGACATCCTGGTCGACCGGATGCGCCGCGAGTTCAACGTCGAGGCCAACATCGGTAAGCCGCAGGTGGCGTACCGCGAGACCATCCGCCGTGCGGTGGAGAAGGTCGAGTACACCCACAAGAAGCAGACCGGTGGTTCCGGCCAGTACGCCCGGGTGATCATCAGCCTGGAGCCGCTGCCGCTGGACAACGAGGCCCCGACCTACGAGTTCGCCAACGCCGTCACCGGTGGCCGTATCCCCCGGGAATTCATCCCGTCGGTGGACGCGGGCGCCCAGGACGCCATGCAGTACGGCATTCTCGCCGGCTTCCCGCTGGTGGGTGTCAAGCTGACCCTGGTGGACGGTCAGTACCACGAGGTCGACTCGTCCGAGATGGCGTTCAAGATCGCCGGCTCGATGGCGCTGAAGGAGGCGGCCCGCAAGGCCGACCCGGCGCTGCTCGAGCCGATGATGGCCGTTGAGGTCACCACTCCGGAGGAGAACATGGGTGACGTCATCGGCGACCTTAACTCCCGCCGTGGCATCATCCAGGCGATGGAGGAGCGCGGCGGTGCCCGCGTCGTCCGCGCCCTGGTGCCGTTGTCGGAGATGTTCGGCTACGTCGGCGACCTGCGGTCGAAGACCCAGGGCCGGGCTAGCTACAGCATGCAGTTCGACTCCTACGCCGAGGTTCCGGCCTCGGTGGCGAAGGAGATCATCGCCAAGGCGACGGGTGAGTGACGCTCGCCCGGGTTTGATCCGATGATCCGTCGGTGGCCGCGGGAGGGTGCTCCCGCCCCGCGGCCACCAGGGTCGGGATGTGTGCTACCGGGCCTGTAGGCTTCACCGCCGCAGAACCCACAAAGCTCTCCGGCCGCCAGGCCGGAAAGGCTGTCGACAGAGTCCTAAGCGCCGAACGGCGCGCCGGGCGTACGAACCAAGAAGTCCACAGGAGGACACCAGTGGCGAAGGCGAAGTTCGAGCGGACTAAGCCGCACGTCAACATCGGCACCATTGGTCACATCGACCACGGTAAGACGACGCTGACGGCGGCCATCACCAAGGTCCTGCACGACCAGTTCCCGGACCTGAACCCGTACACGCCGTTCGACGAGATCGACAAGGCGCCGGAGGAGAAGGCCCGCGGCATCACGATCTCGATCGCGCACGTCGAGTACCAGACCGAGGCGCGGCACTACGCGCACGTCGACTGCCCCGGTCACGCCGACTACATCAAGAACATGATCACCGGTGCCGCCCAGATGGACGGCGCGATCCTGGTGGTCGCGGCGACCGACGGCCCGATGCCGCAGACCCGCGAGCACGTGCTGCTGGCTCGCCAGGTCGGCGTGCCGTACATCGTCGTGGCGCTCAACAAGAGCGACATGGTCGACGACGAGGAGCTCCTGGAGCTCGTCGAGCTCGAGGTCCGCGAGCTGCTCTCCTCGCAGGAGTACCCGGGTGACGACCTGCCGGTCGTCCGGGTCTCGGCGCTGAAGGCCCTCGAGGGCGACCCCGAGTGGACCGGCAAGCTGATGGACCTGATGACCGCCGTCGACACCGCGATCCCGCAGCCGGAGCGCGAGACCGACAAGCCGTTCCTGATGCCGATCGAGGACGTCTTCACGATCACCGGTCGTGGCACCGTCGTCACCGGTCGCGCGGAGCGCGGCGTGCTCAAGCCGAACGAGGAGGTGGAGATCGTCGGTATCCGCGAGAAGTCGCAGCGGACGGTCTGCACCGGCATCGAGATGTTCCGCAAGCTGCTCGACGAGGCCCGTGCGGGTGAGAACGTCGGTCTGCTGCTGCGCGGCATCAAGCGCGAGGACGTCGAGCGCGGCATGGTGGTCGTCAAGCCGGGCACCACGACCCCGCACACGGAGTTCGAGGCGACCGTCTACATCCTCTCCAAGGAGGAGGGCGGCCGGCACACCCCGTTCTTCCAGAACTACCGTCCGCAGTTCTACTTCCGGACCACGGACGTCACCGGTGTCGTCACGCTCCCCGAGGGCACCGAGATGGTCATGCCGGGTGACAACACCACCATGACGGTGAAGCTGATCCAGCCCATCGCCATGGAGGAGAACCTCAAGTTCGCGATTCGCGAGGGTGGCCGCACCGTCGGCGCCGGGTTCGTCACCAAGATCATCAAGTGAGCTGGGTAACCCCGATTAGGTCCGCCGCCGGTCGTGCGGCATACTAGTCAGGTTGCGTAACGACGGTTCGTCGCGCGTGTTCGGCTTCACCGAACCTCCGTGCGGCGCGCCAGTCGGGCGTAGGGTGGTTGGCGGCCAGTCCGCCAACCACCCTCGCACGGCGTCCAGGTCGCGGTAATGCGATCGGCGCCTTGACCCACCGCGCGGTCAGGATCGCTCCGGAGCCCCGGGGCGGAGCCTGACCCGAGGGCGCGACACGCCCGACCGCGGGGGTCGGCGAAGTGGGCCTGTGCCAGCCGGCGCAGGTGCCCGCAACACAGCGGCATCGAGAGAAGGAACAGAAGCCACCATGGCGGGACAGAAGATCCGCATCCGGCTCAAGGCCTATGACCACGAGGTCGTCGACTCCTCGGCTCGGAAGATCGTCGAGACGGTGACGCGCACCGGGGCGCAGGTCGCAGGCCCGGTGCCGCTGCCCACGGAGATCAACCGTTTCTGCGTTATCCGCTCGCCGCACAAGTACAAGGACTCGCGCGAGCACTTCGAGATGCGCACGCACAAGCGGCTGATCGACATCATCGACCCGACCCCGAAGACGGTCGACTCGCTCATGCGCCTCGACCTGCCGGCTGGCGTCGACATCGAGATCAAGCTGTAGGGACCGGACAAATGGACAGGCAAGTGAAGGGGATCCTGGGCGCGAAGCTCGGCATGACCCAGGTCTGGGACAACAACCGCGTTGTCCCGGTGACCGTGGTGCAGGCCGGCCCGTGCGTCATCACCCAGGTTCGTGACGCCGACAAGGACGGTTACTCCGCGGTCCAGCTGGCGTACGGCACGATCGACCCGCGCAAGGTCAAGAAGCCGATCAGCGGGCACTACGCGAAGGCGGACGTGGCGCCGCGCCGGCACATCGTCGAGCTGCGCACCGTTGACGCCGCGAGCTACTCGCCGGGCCAGGAGGTCACGGTCGAGGAGTTCCCGGCCGGCATGTCGGTCGACGTGACCGGCAAGACCAAGGGCAAGGGCTACGCCGGCCCGATGAAGCGGCACGGCTTCCACGGTCTGCGCGCCAGCCACGGTGTCGAGCGCAAGCACCGCTCGCCCGGTTCCATCGGCGCCTGCGCCACCCCGGGCCGTGTCTTCAAGGGCACCCGGATGGCCGGCCGGATGGGTGGCGTGCGCTACACCGTCCAGAACCTGACCGTCCAGGCGGTCGACACCGAGAACAACCTCCTGCTCGTCCGTGGTGCCATTCCCGGCCCCAAGGGCGCGCTGGTCCTGGTCCGCAGCGCGGCCAAGACCAAGGCGAAGAAGGGCGGTGCGGCCAAGTGACCACCGTTGACGTCCTCACCGTCGAAGGCACCAAGAGCGGCTCGGTCGAGCTGCCCGCCGACATCTTCGACACGCAGGCCAACGTCGCGCTGATGCACCAGGTCGTGGTGGCCCAGCTCGCGGCGGCCCGGCAGGGCACGCACAAGGTCAAGACCCGCGGCGAGGTCGCCGGCGGCGGCAAGAAGCCGTACAAGCAGAAGGGCACTGGTCGTGCCCGGCAGGGCTCGATCCGCGCGCCGCAGTTCGCCGGTGGTGGCGTGGTGCACGGTCCCGTGCCGCGTGACTACAGCCAGCGGACCCCGAAGAAGATGAAGGCCGCCGCGCTGCGTGGCGCCCTCTCCGACCGGGCCCGCGCCGGGCAGGTGCACGTCGTCGAGGCGTTCGTCTCGGGCGAGAAGCCGTCGACCAAGGCCGCCCTGGCCACGCTGGCCAAGCTGACCGACGCCCGCCGGGTGCTGGTCGTGCTGAGCAGCACCGACGAGCTGAACTGGGTGTCGCTGCGCAACGAGCCGCGGGTGCACCTGATCGAGGCCGGCCAGCTCAACACGTACGACGTGCTGGTGGCCGACGACGTGGTCTTCACCAAGGACGCCCTGGACGAGTTCCTCGGCGTTCCCGCCGAGACCACCGAGGAGGGTGGCAAGTGAGCACGATCGCCGACCCGCGCGACATCATCGTGGCGCCGGTCGTCTCGGAGAAGAGCTACAGCGAGCTGAACCGCAACTGGTACACCTTCCTGGTGCACCCGGACGCGAACAAGACCGAGATCAAGATCGCTATCCAGCAGATCTTCAACGTCCGCGTCCTGACGGTCAACACGCTCAACCGCGAGGGCAAGCGCAAGCGGACCCGCACCGGGTTCGGCAAGCGCAAGGACACCAAGCGGGCGATGGTGAAGCTGGCTGACGGTGACCGTATCGAGGCCTTCGGCGGCCCGGTCAGCTGAGGGGTGTAGACAATGGCTATCCGTAAGTACAAGCCGACGACGCCAGGCCGGCGTGGCTCGAGCGTCGCCGACTTCGCCGAGATCACCCGGTCGACGCCCGAGAAGTCGCTGCTGGCTCCGCTGCCGAAGAAGGGCGGTCGCAACGCCCACGGCCGGATCACCACCCGGCACCACGGTGGCGGTCACAAGCGCCAGTACCGCCTGATCGACTTCAAGCGGGTCGACAAGGACGGCGTGCCGGCGAAGGTCGCGCACATCGAGTACGACCCGAACCGCACCGCGCGCATCGCGCTGCTGCACTACGCCGACGGCGAGAAGCGCTACATCATCGCGCCGAAGGACCTGAAGCAGGGCGACGCGGTGGAGTCGGGCCCGGCCGCGGACATCAAGCCGGGCAACAACCTGCCGCTGCGCAACATCCCGGTCGGTACCACCATCCACAACGTGGAGCTGCGTCCGGGCGGCGGCGCCAAACTGGCCCGCTCGGCCGGCGTCGGCATCCAGCTGCTCGGCCGCGAGGGCGCGTACGCGACCCTGCGCATGCCCTCCGGCGAGATCCGGCGGGTCGACGTGCGGTGTCGGGCCAGCATCGGCGAGATCGGCAACGCCGACCAGTCGAACATCAACTGGGGCAAGGCCGGCCGGATGCGGTGGAAGGGCAAGCGCCCGACCGTCCGTGGTGTCGCTATGAACCCCGTCGACCACCCGCATGGTGGTGGTGAGGGTAAGACCTCCGGTGGTCGTCACCCGGTGAACCCGCAGGGTAAGCCCGAGGGCCGCACCCGTCGTAAGGGCCAGCCGAGTGACCGGCTGATCGTCCGCCGCCGCTACGCCACGCGTAAGCGCGGCTGAGGGAGATAAGACATGCCTCGCAGCCTGAAGAAGGGCCCGTTCGTCGACGACCACCTGCTCAAGAAGGTGGAGACGCAGAACGACAAGGGCTCGAAGAACGTCATCAAGACCTGGTCGCGGCGCTCGACGATCATCCCGGAGATGCTCGGGCACACGATCGCCGTGCACGACGGACGCAAGCACGTCCCGGTGTTCGTGACCGAGGCGATGGTCGGGCACAAGCTCGGCGAGTTCGCGCTGACCCGCACGTTCAAGGGTCACGAGAAGGACGACCGGAAGAGCCGTCGGCGCTGACGCCGCGGGCATACGGATAGAGGAACAAGGGGTTACAGCGATGCCAGGAAAGGGCGACGCTCCGGTGCTCCCGGGCGCGCGGGCGGTTGCGCGGTACGTGCGCATCTCGCCGATGAAGGCGCGCCGGGTGGTCAACCTCGTCCGCGGCCTGCCCGCGAAGGAGGCGCTCACGGTGCTGCAGTTCGCGCCGCAGGCCGCGAGCGAGCAGGTGTACAAGGTGCTCGCGAGCGCGATCGCCAACGCGGAGAACAACGAGCGGCTGGACCCCGACGCGCTGCTCGTCAGCGAGGCGTACGTGGACGAGGGCCCGACCATGAAGCGGTTCCAGCCGCGGGCGCAGGGCCGGGCGTACCGGATCCGCAAGCGCACCTGCCACATCACCGTGGCGGTCGAGGCGGTCGCGCCGGCCGCGCCGAAGAAGTCGGCGAAGAAGGCCGCGCCGGCGGAGCAGACCGCGGCCGCTGAGACGGAGAGCAAGACGGAGGGCGCCGAGTAATGGGTCAGAAGGTTCACCCGCACGGGTTCCGGCTCGGCATCTCGACCGACTGGAAGTCCCGCTGGTTCGCGGACAAGCTCTACAAGGACTACATCGGCGAGGACGTCAAGATCCGCCGGATGATGTCCAAGGGCCTGGAGCGCGCCGGCATTTCCAAGGTCGACATCGAGCGCACCCGGGACCGGGTCCGGGTCGACATCCACACCGCCCGGCCGGGCATCGTCATCGGCCGCAAGGGCGCGGAGGCCGACCGGATCCGCGGCGAGCTGGAGAAGCTGACCGGCAAGCAGGTGCAGCTGAACATCATCGAGGTGAAGAGCCCCGAGTCGGACGCGCAGCTGGTCGCCCAGGGTGTGGCCGAGCAGCTGTCCAGCCGGGTCAGCTTCCGTCGGGCGATGCGCAAGGCCATGCAGTCGGCGATGAAGAACCCGGTCTGCAAGGGCATCCGGGTCCAGGTCTCGGGTCGCCTCGGCGGCGCCGAGATGAGCCGGACGGAGTTCTACCGCGAGGGCCGGGTTCCGCTGCACACGCTGCGGGCCAACATCGAGTACGGCTTCTTCGAGGCCCGTACCACCTTCGGCCGGATCGGCGTGAAGGTCTGGATCTACAAGGGCGACGCCGTGCCGGGTCGGGAGACCCCGGCGGAGGCGCCGTCGCGCCCGCGCCGTGAGCGCGGCGACCGCCCCGAGCGGCCGCGCCGTGGTCGGTCCGGCTCGTCCGGTACCACCGCCGGCGGCACCGAGGCCGGCCGGGCCGCCGCGACCACGATCGCGCAGCAGGCCGAGACGCCGGGCGGCGAGCCGATCGACAGCGGTGCTGTCGCCGCGACCGCTTCGACTCCGGCAGAAACGCAGCAGGAGGGCTGACAGATGCTGATGCCGCGCAAGCCCCCGAAGGGCTTCCGCAAGCCGCACCACCCGGACCGCAGTGGCGCGTCCAAGGGTGGCAACCGGGTGGTGTTCGGCGAGTTCGGGATCCAGGCTCTCGAGCCGGCGTACGTGACCAACCGCCAGATCGAGTCGGCGCGTATCGCGATGACCCGTCACATCAAGCGTGGCGGCAAGGTCTGGATCACGATCTTCCCGGACCAGGCCCTGACCAAGAAGCCCGCGGAGACCCGGATGGGTTCCGGTAAGGGCTCGCCCGAGTGGTGGGTCGCCAACGTCAAGCCGGGGCGGGTGCTCTTCGAGATGTCCTTCCCCAACGAGCAGATCGCGCGAGAGGCGATGCGTCGCGCGATCCACAAGCTCCCGATGAAGTGCCGCATTGTGACGCGCGAAGTGGGTGAATCCTGATGGCAGCGGGCGTTAAGGCCTCCGAGCTGCGTGAGCTCTCCGAGGAGGAGCTGGTCACGAAGCTGCGCGAGGCCAAGGCGGAGCTGTTCAACCTCCGCGTGCAGGCCGCAACCGGCCAGCTGGACAACAACCGGCGGCTGCAGGTCATCCGTCGGGAGATCGCCCGGATCTACACGATCATGCGTGAGCGCGAGCTGGGGCTCTCGGCCGCGCCGACTGAGGTGACTGCAGGATGAGCGAGAACACCACCGCCGCTGCCCGGGCCCGCCGCAAGGTGCGTGAGGGCCTCGTGGTCAGCGACAAGATGGAAAAGACCGTCGTGGTCGAGGTCGAGGACCGGGTCAAGCACGCGCTGTACGGCAAGATCATGCGCCGGACCAGCAAGCTGAAGGTGCACGACGAGCAGAACTCGGCCGGCATCGGCGACCGGGTCCTGATCATGGAGACCCGGCCGCTCTCCGCCACCAAGCGGTGGCGGCTCGTGGAGATCCTCGAGAAGGCCAAGTAGCGAAGGCTCGAGCTCGGCCGGCATCGGTCGGGCGCAGGTTCCGCCAGGCTCCGGCCGCCGGTGTGCGGCCGGAGAACCGGCAGACATAGGAGATAGACGTGATTCAGCAGGAGTCGCGACTGCGCGTCGCCGACAACACGGGTGCCCGGGAGATCCTGTGCATCCGGGTTCTCGGTGGCTCCGGTCGGCGCTACGCGAGCATCGGCGACGTCATCGTGGCCACCGTCAAGGACGCGATCCCGGGTGCCGGTGTGAAGAAGGGCGACGTCGTCAAGGCTGTCGTCGTTCGCACCGCCAAGGAGAAGCGGCGGCCGGACGGCTCGTACATCCGCTTCGACGAGAACGCCGCCGTCATCATCAAGGACGGTGGGGACCCGCGTGGCACCCGTATTTTCGGCCCGGTGGGTCGGGAGCTGCGGGACAAGCGGTTCATGAAGATCATTTCCCTCGCGCCGGAGGTGTTGTGACCGTGAAGGTCAAGAAGGGCGACACGGTCATCGTCATCGCCGGCAAGGACAAGGGCGCCAAGGGCAAGGTCATCGCGGCCTACCCGCGGCAGGACAAGGTCCTGGTCGAGGGCGTGAACCGGGTCAAGAAGCACACCCGCATCAGCACCACCCAGCGTGGCGCCAAGACCGGTGGCATCGTCACCCAGGAGGCCCCGATCCACGTCTCGAACGTGATGGTCGTGGACTCCGACGGGAAGCCGACCCGTGTCGGTTACCGGGTCGACGAGAACGGCCAGAAGGTCCGCATCGCGCGTAGCACCGGTAAGGACCTGTGATGACCACGGCTACCGAAACCAAGACCATGCCGCGCCTCAAGGAGCGGTACCGCAACGAGATCGTGGCCCAGCTGCGCGAGCAGTACAACTACGGCAACCCGATGCAGGTGCCGCGGCTGGTCAAGATCGTCGTCAACATGGGTGTCGGCGAGGCCGCCCGGGACGCCAAGCTGATCGACGGCGCCGTCCGCGACCTGGCCACCATCACCGGCCAGAAGCCGCAGGTGCGGCGGGCCACCAAGTCCATCGCGCAGTTCAAGCTGCGCGAGGGCATGCCGATCGGCGCGAAGGTGACCCTCCGCGGCGACCGGATGTGGGAGTTCCTGGACCGGTTGCTGTCGATCGCGCTGCCGCGTATCCGTGACTTCCGCGGCCTGGACGGGCGCAAGCTCGACGGGCACGGCAACTACACGTTCGGTCTGACCGAGCAGTCGGTGTTCCACGAGATCGACCAGGACAAGATCGATCGGCAGCGGGGCATGGACATCACGGTGGTCACGACCGCCACGACCGACGACGAGGGCCGGGCGCTGCTCAAGCTCCTGGGCTTCCCGTTCAAGGAGAACTGAGATGGCCAAGAAGGCGCTGATCCTCAAGGCGGCCGCGAAGCCGAAGTTCTCGGTTCGCGCGTACACCCGCTGCCAGCGGTGCGGGCGTCCCAAGGCGGTCTACCGCAAGTTCGGTCTCTGCCGGGTCTGCATCCGGGAGATGGCCCACCGCGGTGAGCTGCCGGGCGTGTCCAAGGCTTCCTGGTAAGGGCGACCGCGTCCCGGCCGCGGCCGGGGGACCCCTTGCACCGATCACGTATTGCTCTTCGCCGTAGGCCCGGGGCGCACCGCCCCGGGAACCCCGGCGAGAAAGGCTGACGAGTTTCATGACGATGACCGACCCGATCGCAGATATGCTCACGCGTCTGCGTAACGCCAACCAGGCGTACCACGACCAGGTGACGATGCCCTACTCGAAGATCAAGGCGAACATCGCCGAGGTTCTCAAGGCCGAGGGCTACATCTCCACCTGGTCGGTCGAGGAGCCCGAGGAGGGCGCCGTCGGCAAGCGACTGGTCGTCGAGCTGAAGTACGGCCAGAACCGCGAGCGGAGCCTGGCCGGCATCAAGCGTGTGTCCAAGCCCGGTCTGCGGGTTTACGCCAAGTCGGATGGGCTCCCCCGGGTGCTCGGCGGGCTGGGCGTGGCGATCATTTCGACGTCCCAGGGGCTGCTCACCGACCGGCAGGCCCGCAAGCGGAGCGTTGGCGGGGAAGTCCTCGCCTTCGTCTGGTAACGGGAGACAGGTAGAAATGTCGCGAATTGGACGTAAGTCGATTCCGGTGCCAGCTGGCGTCGACGTCACGATCGACGGCCAGACCGTCAAGGTCAAGGGCCCCAAGGGCGAGCTCTCGCACATCGTGGCCGAGCCGATCACCATCGAGCGGGCCGAGAACGGGCAGCTGAACGTCAACCGCCCGAACGACGAGCGCAAGGCCAAGGAGCTGCACGGCCTGAGCCGTACCCTGGTCGCCAACATGATCGTCGGTGTCACCGAGGGCTACCGCAAGAGCCTGGAGATCGCCGGTACCGGTTACCGGGTCACCGCCAAGGGCACGGATCTCGAGTTCGCGCTCGGGTTCTCGCACCCGGTGACGGTGCGGGCGCCGGAGGGCATCACCTTCACGGTGGAGAAGCCGACCCTGTTCCACGTGGCCGGCATCGACAAGCAGCTGGTCGGCGAGGTCGCCGCCAACATCCGGAAGATCCGCCCGCCGGAGCCCTACAAGGGCAAGGGCGTGAAGTACCAGGGCGAGGTCATCCGCCGCAAGGCTGGAAAGGCAGGTAAGAAGTGAGCGCCACGCTGCTCAAGCGCCGCCGCGGCGTTGCCGCCAAGCGCGCCGTCGGGCGTGCGCGCCGGCACTTCCGGGTCCGCAAGAACATCAGCGGCACCGCGGAGCGTCCCCGCCTGGTCGTCACCCGCTCGCTGCGGCACATCGTCGCCCAGATCGTGGACGACACCAAGGGTCACACCCTGGCGTCGGCCTCGACCCTGGACGCGTCGCTGCGCGGTGCGGAGGGCGACAAGAGCGCCCTGGCCGGCAAGGTCGGCGCCCTGCTCGCCGAGCGGGCCAAGGCCGCCGGCGTCTCCAAGGTCGTCTTCGACCGCGGTGGCAACCGGTACGCGGGGCGGGTAGCCGCGCTGGCCGACGCCGCCCGCGAAGCCGGGCTCGAGTTCTGACAAACCCCGTCACGAGAGAAAAGGAAGGCTGCTGATGCCAGGTCAACAGCGCCGTGGCGGCGGGTCCGGTGGCAACGAGGGTGGTCGCCGCGACAACCGCCGTGAGGGCGGCCGCGGAAACGCGCCCGTCGAGAAGACCCCGCACCTCGAGCGGGTCGTCGCGATCAACCGCGTCGCCAAGGTCGTGAAGGGTGGTCGTCGCTTCAGCTTCACCGCCCTGGTGATCGTGGGCGACGGCGACGGCACCGTCGGCGTGGGCTACGGAAAGGCCAAGGAGGTGCCCGCGGCGATCGCCAAGGGTGTCGAGGAGGCCAAGAAGCACTTCTTCAAGGTGCCGCGGATCGGCCAGTCGATCCCGCACCCGGTGCAGGGCGAGGACGCCGCCGGTGTGGTGCTGCTCAAGCCGGCCTCCGCCGGTACGGGCGTCATCGCCGGTGGGCCGGTGCGTGCGGTGCTGGAGTGCGCGGGCATCCACGACGTGCTCTCCAAGAGCCTCGGGTCGTCCAACCCGATCAACATCGTGCACGCCACCGTGGCGGCGCTGAAGGGGCTGGAGTCCCCCGAGGCCGTCGCCGCCCGTCGTGGCCTGCCGGTCGAGGACGTCGCGCCGGCCGCCATGCTGGCGTCGCGGGCGGGGGTGGCTTCCTGATGGCTCGCCTGAAGGTCACCCAGGTCCGGTCCGAGATCGGGACCAAGCAGAACCAGCGTGACTCGCTGCGCTCGCTCGGTCTCAAGCGGATCAACGACGTGGTGGTCAAGGAGGACCGTCCGGAGATCCGCGGCATGATCTTCGCGGTCAACCACCTCGTGAAGGTCGAGGAGGTCGAGTAATGACGATCAAGGTCCACCACCTGCGTCCGGCGCCCGGTGCCAAGACCGCGAAGACCCGCGTGGGTCGCGGCGAGGGCTCCAAGGGCAAGACCGCCGGCCGCGGTACCAAGGGCTCCAAGGCCCGCAAGAACATCTCGGCGGCGTTCGAGGGTGGGCAGATGCCCATCCACATGCGCCTGCCGAAGATGAAGGGCTTCAAGAACAAGTTCAAGGTGGTCTTCCAGGTCGTCAACCTGGACCGGCTCGCCGAGCTGTTCCCGAACGGTGGCCAGGTCGGCCCGCTGGAGCTGGTCGAGGCCGGCGCGGTCCGCAAGGGCCAGCCGGTGAAGGTCCTCGGCACCGGCGACCTCGGTGGGGTGGCGCTCCAGGTGTCGGCGCACGCGTTCAGCGCGTCGGCCAAGGAGAAGATCACCGCCGCCGGTGGTTCGGTCACCGAGCTGTAAGGTCGTCCGACCCATGGCGCCCGTCCAGTTGTCCGCAACTGGCGGGCGCCATGGTCTACCTGGGACGATTGCTCCCGGTAACATCGGAAACGGTTTATGTAGCCGGGCACACCTGCCCGGACCGGGATCGGGCTGTTAGAGTCCCATCCCAGCTATGGATATCGGGCGCTCGCCCGGCACCCACCCCGACCCGCCAGGGACCACCGGCGGCCCGCCTCGCGCAGGAGGAAGAAGTTGCTGTCCGCCTTTCTCAGTGCGTTCCGTACGCCTGACCTGCGCAAGAAGCTGCTGTTCACAGTAGGCATCATCGCGGTCTACCGGCTCGGCGCGACCCTGCCCAGCCCGGGTGTGTCGTACGGCAACGTGCAGAAGTGCCTCGACACCCTGGAGAACGGCTCCACCGGGGTGCTGAACCTGCTCAACCTCTTCTCCGGCGGGGCGCTGCTTCAGCTCTCGGTCTTCGCGCTGGGCATCATGCCCTACATCACCGCGTCGATCATCCTGCAGCTGCTGACCGTGGTGATCCCGCGGCTGGAGCAGCTCCGCAAGGAGGGGCAGGCCGGCCAGGCGAAGATCACCCAGTACACCCGTTACCTGACCCTGGGTCTCGGCGTCCTGCAGGCGTCGGCGTTCGTGGCGTTGGCCCGCTCCGGTCAGCTGTTCAACAACCAGTGCGACCAGTTCCCGATCATCCCCGAGGGGACTGGCATCCCGGACTGGCTGACTCTGACCATCCTCGTGATGACCATGACCGCCGGCACCGGTGTGGTCATGTGGCTCGGCGAGCTGATCACCGACCGGGGCGTCGGTAACGGCATGTCGGTGCTGATCTTCACCTCGATCGCGGCGCGGCTGCCCTCCGAGGGCTGGCAGATCAAGGAGACCGGCGGCTGGGGCAAGTTCCTCCTGGTCATCGCGCTGGTCCTGGTGATCATCACCGCGGTCACCTTCATCGAGCAGGCGCAGCGCCGGATCCCGGTCCAGTACGCCAAGCGGATGATCGGCCGGCGGATGTACGGCGGCACCTCGACCTACATCCCGCTCAAGGTCAACCAGGCGGGTGTCATCCCGGTCATCTTCGGCTCGTCGCTGCTCTACCTGCCCCAGCTGGCGCTGCAGTTCTTCGACCAGACCGACCCGGGCAAGACCCAGGTGTGGATCCAGAACAACTTGGTCGACCCGACCAGCCCGATCTACATCGCGGTCTACTTCCTGCTGATCATCTTCTTCACGTACTTCTACGTCTCGATCACGTTCAACCCGACCGAGGTCGCGGACAACATGAAGAAGTACGGCGGCTTCGTGCCGGGCATCCGCCCCGGCAAGCCGACCGCCGACTACCTCGACTTCATTCTCAGCCGGATCACCCTGCCGGGCGCGCTCTACCTGGGCGTCATCTCGATCCTGCCGAGCTTCTTCTTCATCTGGCTGGACCGCCAGCAGTACCTCAACTTCCCGTTCGGCGGCACCGCTGTACTGATCATGGTCGGCGTCGGTCTGGAGACGACCAAGCAGATCGAGAGCCAACTCATGCAGCGGAACTACGAAGGGTTCCTGCGGTAGATGAGACTCGTTCTGGTTGGCCCGCCGGGCGCGGGCAAGGGCACGCAGGCCGAGTTCATCGCCGCGCACCTCTCGGTCCCGAAGATCTCGACCGGTGACATCTTCCGGTCGAACGTCTCCCAGGGCACCCCGCTCGGTGTCGAGGCGAAGCGCTACATGGACGCCGGCGAGCTGGTGCCCGACGAGGTGACCATCAACATGGTGCGGGACCGGCTCGCCGAGCCGGACGCCGCCGAGGGCTTCCTGCTCGACGGCTTCCCGCGTACCACGCCGCAGGCCGCCGCGCTGGACAAGCTCCTCGCCGACTTCGGCACCGCGCTGGATCTGGTGCTGGAGCTGGTGGTCGACGACGACGAGGTGATCCGGCGGCTCTCCGGCCGCCGCACCTGCCGGGGCTGCGGCAAGATCTGGCACGTCGAGTTCGACGCCCCCACCCGGGAGGGCATCTGCGACCGGTGCGGCGCCGAGCTGTTCCAGCGCGACGACGACAAGCCGGAGACCATCGCCACCCGGCTGCGGGAGTACAGCGAGAAGACCGCGCCGCTGGTCGACTACTACGGCGCCCAGGGCAAGCTCGTCGGGATCGACGCAACCGGCCCGGTGGAGGACGTCACTGTCCGCGCCATCGACGCCCTGCGCTCGTACGGCGGCTGACGTCCCGCCGGGCGCGGCGGATAGAGTGCGAGGAGCGGGGTACGTCCGGCGTGCCCCGCTCGTCGGCTACGAAAGGTAACGGCTCCATGCGTCGTCCCCAGCTGGACATCCAGCTGAAGACCCCTGACCAGATCGAGAAGATGCGGGCTGCCGGGCTGGTGGTCGCCGAGGCGCTGCGTCGGATGCGGGAGGCGGTCGTTCCCGGGGTCAGCACCGCCGACCTGGACGCCATCGCCGAGTCGACCATCCGCGGGGCCGGCGCCGTGCCCTCGTTCAAGGGCTACCACGGCTTCCCCGCCTCGATCTGCTCCTCGGTCAACGAGCAGGTCGTGCATGCCATCCCGTCGCCGCAGCAGGCGCTCCGCGAGGGCGACCTGATCTCGATCGACTGCGGCGCGGTGCTCGACGGCTGGCACGGCGACGCGGCCATCACCGTCGGCGTCGGCGGGGTCGACCCGGCACTGCTGCGGATGGCCGAGGTGGCCGAGGACGCGATGTGGGCCGGGATCGCCGCCGCGGCCCGGGGCGCGACCAGCGGGAAGGGCCGGCTCACCGACATCTCCCACGCGGTGGAGGACGCGATCCGCCGGGGTGGCCGCTACGGCATCGTCGACGGCTACGGGGGGCACGGCATCGGCACCGAGATGCACCAGGACCCGCACGTGCTCAACCACGGCCGGCCGGGCAAGGGCCCGCGGCTGGTGCCCGGGATGGCGCTGGCGATCGAACCGATGATCACGATGGGTTCGCCCCGGACGGTCGAGCTGGCCGACGGCTGGACGGTGGTCACCCGGGACGGGTCGATGGCCGTGCACGTCGAGCACACCATGGCCCTACTCCCGGACGGCGTCTGGGTGCTCACCGCGCCGGACGGCGGCCGGGCCCGTCTCGGCGACCTGGTCACCGCCCGTCAGCCGGCCGACTCACCGGCCCGCTGACCCCCGACCGTCCACGCCCTGCGCGCCGCCGCCCAGACCGGGCCGTCCGTGACGCGCCGCGAGTATCATCCATGCGGTGTGCGGCATGGTGACTTGTCCGTGAGCCGACTTCCCCGCTTCCGGCCACCGGGGTGGATCATGTGCGGGCGGTCGCCATCCGTGGTGCATCATCCGGCGTGTCGTCCCGGCTGGGTGCCGGTCGCCGCGGTCCGGGCGTGATGTCCGGTTCGGCGGGCGACCGCGGGTCCGCCGGCAGGTCGGCGCGGTCCGCCGACGGGTCGGCCCGGGGCGTGTCGGCGGGCGTGTGGGCGCGGCCCGCCCGGGCTCGGCGCCCCCGGATCGTGGCCGGTTTGGCGACGGCGCGCAGGCGGGCGTACACTTTCTGATCGGCGCACAGCGTCCACTCCGGCATGCCCACCTGCGCTTCGGTGGGACTCGGAGCCGCGGCTGGCGCGGGCCATCTGATCTTGATCAGTCGCCCGTGTAAGACGTTGTGGGCCGTCCGGAGCAACCGACGTCAGGACAGCGGAGGACATGCCGAAAAAAGACGGAGCCATCGAGATCGAGGGTCGGGTCATCGAGCCCCTGCCGAACGCCATGTTCCGGGTGGAGCTCGCGAACGGTCACAAGGTGCTGGCTCACATCAGCGGCAAGATGCGGCAGCACTACATCCGCATCCTGCCGGAGGACCGGGTCGTCGTCGAACTCTCGCCGTACGACCTGACCCGCGGGCGCATCGTCTACCGCTACAAGTAAGTCTGACGGCGGCCGGGACGTCCCGTGTCCGTCTTCGACGTCCGGTGTCGCGCCTCGCGTCGCCGGGCCAGATGGGAAGTAAGGCAACCGTGAAGGTCAAGCCGAGCGTCAAGAGGATCTGCAACAAGTGCCGGGTGATCCGCCGGCACGGCCGGGTCATGGTCATCTGCACCGACCCGCGCCACAAGCAGCGCCAGGGCTGAGCAGGCGCGACCGGCCGGTGACAACGGTCGGTCGTGGCACCGGTCCGGGCCGCAGATCCAGACAACACATCACTAGCTCGTCCCAGCCGCGAGTGGTGCGCAACGCGTACCTCTGCGCGGTCGACCCCCGGTCGGAGGCCGGGGCCCGCTCGGGCAGCGGCCGTTCCCGGTCGCCGGCGCTCACCGCGCCGGGACGCGGAACGGCCGGTGGCGGGGAGGGACGGTCCACACCTCCGCCAGAACACCACAAGGAGTACGCCCGCACATGGCACGTCTCGCCGGCGTGGATCTCCCCCGCGAAAAGCGGATGGAGATCGCGCTCACGTACATCTTCGGCGTGGGTCGGACCCGCGCTCTGGAGACCCTCGCCGCCACCGGCATCTCGCCGGACAAGCGCGCTCGGGACCTCACGGACGAGGAGCTCGTGCAGCTCCGCGACCACATTGAGGCCAACTACAAGGTTGAAGGTGACCTGCGCCGCGAGGTCGCCGCTGACATCCGCCGCAAGGTCGAGATCGGCTGCTACGCCGGCATCCGGCACCGCCGGGGTCTGCCCGTGCGTGGCCAGCGGACCCGGACCAACGCGCGGACCCGGAAGGGCCCGAAGCGGACCGTCGCCGGCAAGAAGAAGCCCGGCAAGAAGTAACTAGGAGCGCACAGACTTATGCCACCGAAGGCTCGTGCCGGAGCCGCCGTCAAGAAGGTCCGGCGCAAGGAACGCAAGAACGTCGCCCACGGGCAGGCGCACATCAAGAGCACCTTCAACAACACCATCGTGTCCATCACGGACCCGACCGGTGCGGTCATCTCCTGGGCCTCCGCGGGCCAGGTGGGCTTCAAGGGCTCGCGCAAGTCGACCCCGTTCGCCGCGCAGCTGGCCGCCGAGGCCGCGGCGCGTCGCGCGATGGAGCACGGCATGCGCAAGGTCGACGTGTTCGTCAAGGGCCCCGGCTCCGGCCGGGAGACCGCCATCCGTTCGCTGCAGGCCGTCGGTCTGGAGGTCGGTCAGATCTCCGACGTGACCCCGCAGCCGCACAACGGGTGCCGTCCGCCGAAGCGTCGCCGGGTCTGAGAGGTAGAGAGAGATGGCTCGTTACACCGGTGCTGACTGCCGCCGTTGCCGGCGGGAGAAGATGAAGCTGTTCCTCAAGGGCAGCAAGTGCGATGGCCCGAAGTGCCCGTTCGAGTCCCGGCCGTTCCCGCCCGGGCAGCACGGCCGCGGCCGCACCAAGGAGACGGAGTACCTGCTCCAGCTCCGTGAGAAGCAGAAGGCCCGCCGCGTCTACGGCGTGCTGGAGAAGCAGTTCCGCGGTTACTACGAGGAGGCCGTGGCCAAGCAGGCCAAGACCGGTGAGGTCCTCCTGCAGATCCTCGAGTCGCGGCTGGACAACGTGGTCTACCGGGCCGGCTACGCCGGTTCCCGGGACATGGCCCGTCAGCTGGTCAAGCACGGTCACTTCACGGTGAACGGCAAGAAGGTCGACATCCCGTCGTACCGGGTCAAGGAGCACGACATCATCGAGGTCCGGGAGAAGAGCAAGCAGCTCACCCCGTTCCTGGTGGCGCAGGCTCAGGCCGGTTCGAGGTCGGTGCCGGCCTGGCTGGAGGCGATCCCCAGCCAGATGAAGATCCTGGTGCACTCGCTCCCGGCCCGGCAGGTCATCGACACCCAGGTCCAGGAGCAGCTGATCGTCGAGCTCTACTCCAAGTAGTCAGGGCTCGTTGCGGTGGCCCGCCCTCGTGGCGGGCCACCGGAACAGTTTGTGTCGTGGGCGTCATATGGCGGGCGCCCCGGAAGAGAAGAGAAGACATGCTCATCAGCCAGCGACCGACCCTCTCCGAGGAGTCGATCAACGAGACCCGCTCCCGGTTCACCATCGAGCCGCTGGAGCCGGGCTTCGGCTACACCCTGGGCAACTCGCTGCGGCGTACGCTGCTGTCGTCCATCCCGGGTGCGGCCGTGACCTCGATCAAGATCGACGGTGTGCTGCACGAGTTCACCACGATCCCCGGGGTCAAGGAGGACGTGGTCGAGCTCGTCATGAACATCAAGGAGCTCTGCGTCAGCTCCGAGCACGACGAGCCGGTCAGCATGTACCTGCGCAAGCAGGGCCCGGGTGACGTCACCGCGGGTGACATCCAGCCGCCGGCCGGCGTCTCGGTGCACAACCCGGATCTGAAGCTCGCCACCCTCAACGGCAAGGGCCGGCTCGACATGGAGCTGACCGTCGAGCGGGGTCGGGGCTACGTGACGGCGGCGCAGAACAAGCAGGCCGGCGCGGAGATCGGCCGGATCCCGGTCGACTCGATCTACTCGCCGGTGCTCAAGGTGACCTACCGGGTCGAGGCGACCCGGGTCGAGCAGCGGACCGACTTCGACCGGCTGATCATCGACGTCGAGACCAAGCCGTCGATGGGCCCGCGTACCGCGTTGGCCTCGGCCGGCTCGACGCTGGTGGAGCTCTTCGGGCTGGCCCGGGAGCTGGACGAGACCGCCGAGGGCATCGACATCGGGCCGTCCCCGCAGGACGCCCAGCTGGCGGCGGACCTGGCGCTGCCGATCGAGGAGCTGGACCTCACCGTCCGCTCCTACAACTGCCTCAAGCGCGAGGGCATCAACACCGTTGGTGAGCTCATCGGGCGTACCGAGGCCGACCTCCTCGACATCCGCAACTTCGGTCAGAAGTCGATCGACGAGGTCAAGATGAAGCTCGCCGGGATGGGTCTGGGGCTGAAGGACTCGGCTCCGAACTTCGACCCGGCGCACGTCGTGGACGCCTTCGGCGAGGCCGACTACGACACCGACGACTACCGCGAGACCGAGCAGCTCTAGTCCGCGCTGCCGCCACTACTGAGGAGCACCAAGCATGCCCACGCCCACCAAGGGCCCCCGCCTCGGCGGCAGCCCCGCGCACGAGCGGCTGATGCTGGCCAACCTGGCCACCTCGCTGTTCCAGCACGGCAAGATCCAGACCACCGAGACCAAGGCCCGGCGGCTGCGTCCGCTCGCCGAGCAGCTGATCACCAAGGCCAAGCGCGGTGACCTGGCGTCCCGGCGGCGGGTGCTGGCCGTCGTCAAGGACAAGGACGTGGTCTACAGCCTGTTCGACCAGATCGCGCCGCGGTACGCCAACCGCAATGGCGGCTACACCCGGATCGTGAAGACCGGTCCGCGCAAGGGTGACGCCGCGCCGATGGCGATCATCGAGCTGGTCGAGGAGCTGCAGGTCGCCGAGCCGAAGGCGAACAAGAAGACCGCCGCCCGCAAGGCGGCGCAGCAGGACAAGGTCGAGGCGCTCGCCCCCGCGGAGGAGACCCCGCAGGCGTCGCCGAACGACCAGGACGCCGAGCCGCCGATCTCGGTGTCGGGCGACACCGCCGAGGCGCGCGAGGACAGCGACCTCGCCGTCGAGGAGAACAACGAGCGGAACAAGGCCTGATCCTGGGCTTCGTCGGGCCCGGCACCCCTCGCGGGGTGCCGGGCCCGAACCGTCACCGGAGGTACGAGTGGACGAGCGGACCCGGCTGCGGCTGGACGTGGCGTACGACGGCACCGGCTTCTCCGGCTGGGCCGCCCAGCCGACCCGGCGCACCGTCGCGGGGGTGCTCGTCCAGACCCTCGACCTGGTGCTGGGGGCGGGCACGGCGACCGGGCTGACCGTGGCCGGCCGGACCGACGCCGGGGTGCATGCCACCGGTCAGGTCTGCCACCTCGACCTGCCCACCGGGGTATGGCGGGAGCGGGAGGGCTCGCTGCTGCGCCGGTTGGCCCGGCTACTCCCCGACGACGTGCGGGTCCGCGCGATGACCGAGGTACCCGCCGACTTCGACGCCCGGTTCTCGGCCACCTTCCGCCGGTACGAGTACCGGGTCACCGACGCCCCGTGGGGCGCGGAGCCGCTGCGCCGGCACGAGGTGCTGGCCTGGCCGAAGCCGCTCGACCTGGCCGCGCTGAACGCCGCCGCGGCCGGCCTGGTGGGGGAGCACGATTTCGCCGCGTACTGCCGGCGCAAGGAGAACGCCACCACGCTGCGCGAGGTGACCCGGCTGGACTGGCGGCGGGACCCGGATGGGATCCTCGTCGCCACCGTGCAGGCCGACGCCTTCTGCCAGGCGATGGTACGCAGCCTGGTGGGGGCGATGCTGGTGGCCGGGGACGGTCGCCGGCCGGTGGGGTGGCCGGCCGGTCTGCTGACCCGCCGGGAGCGGTCCAGCGAGGTGACGGTGGCCTCGGCCCACGGGCTCACCCTGGTGGCGGTCGGTTATCCCGAGGACCCGGCCGAGTACGCCCGCCGTGCCGAGCGGACCCGGCGGCTGCGGGTACCGCTGGAGGGTTGACCGGGCCGGGGCGCGACCCGGGAGGGCGTAGCGC
>NZ_POUB01000006.1 GCF_003236335.1 Micromonospora deserti | reverse complement strand
AGATGTGTATAAGGGACAGCCGACGGGCCGATCGGTTGGGCGTCGATGGCCGGTGGCACCACCGGCGGGGCCGGCGGCCGGGCGGTCACCGTCACCGACGGGGCCACCCTGGTCGACCTGCTGGAGTCGAACGAGCGCCTGGTCATCCGGGTACAGGGCATGATCACCATGCCGGACGAGATGAACGACGTCCACTCCAACAAGACGATCATCGGGGTGGGTGCCAACTCCGGCTTCCGCGGTGGCGGGCTGAACATCAGCAGCGGCTACCACAACATCATCGTCCGGAACCTCGCCTTCACGGGTTGGACCAGTGACGCGATCGAGGTCGAGGGCCAGGCCCACCACATCTGGGTCGACCACAACCGGTTCGCCGGTGCCGGCGGTGGTGCGGACGGCTCGGTCGACATCAAGCACGGATCGGACTACATCACGGTGTCGTGGAACCACACCACGCACGACAAGAACATGCTGCTGGGCCACGACGACGACAACACCTCCGATCGGGGTCGCCTGCGGGTGACGTACCACCACAACTGGTTCGACGGCAGCGCCGAGCGCAACCCGCGGGTGCGGTACGGCAACCCCGTGCACGTGTTCAACAACTACTACGACAACAACGAGATCTACGGAGTGGCGTCCACGGTGGAAGCCGGTGTTCTCGTGGAGGGCAACTACTTCGAGAACGTGCCGCGGCCGATCGCGGTTGGCTACGCCGACTCCCCGCCGGGCAACGTGGTCCAGCGCAACAACCTGTTCGTCGGGTCCGGCCCGGTGGAGAGCACCGGCACCGGGGTGAACTCGATCCCGTACGGCTATCCGCTGGACAACGCCACCAACGTGCCGGCCACCGTGATGGCCGGTGCCGGTACCGGCAAGATCGGCTGAGTAAGACAGGAACTCCTCGCCTCCGTCACGGTGGCCGGGATGCTGGCGGTGACGACCGCGGTCGTCACCGCCAGCGCCCAGGCGGGGGAGGTTTGGACGGAGGAGCCCCGGTCACGTCCTCGGTGATCCGGGGCCCCTCCGCATCAGGCGAGGTCGTACCGGTCCAGGTTCATGACCTTGCCCCACGCGGCGACGAAGTCCTGGACGAACTTCTCCTGCCCGTCGGTGCTGGCGTAGACCTCGGCGATGGCTCGGAGCTGGGAGTTCGAGCCGAAGACGAGGTCAACGGCGGTGGCGGTCCACTTGACCTCGCCCGTGGCGCGATCCCGACCCTCGAACACGTTCTCGGCCGAGGTGGATGCCTTCCACTCCGTGCCGGTGTCGAGCAGGTTCACGAAGAAGTCGTTCGTCAACGTCCCGGGCCGGTCGGAGAAGACGCCGTGGCGTGCGTGCCCCGCGTTGGCGTTCAGAGCCCGCATGCCGCCGAGCAGGACTGTCATCTCGGGAGCGGTCAGCGTCAACAGGTTGGCCCGGTCCAACAGCAGGGTCTCCGGCGACAACTTCTGTCCGGCTCGCAGGTAGTTGCGGAATCCGTCTGCCTTCGGTTCGAGCGCGGCGAACGACTCCACGTCGGTCTGCTCCTGGGCGGCGTCCGTGCGCCCCGGTGAGAACGGGACCGTGACGTCGTGGCCGGCGTTGCAGGCCGCCTGCTCGACGGCCGCGCACCCACCCAGGACGATCAGGTCAGCAAGCGAGACCCTCTTGCCACCGGACTGGGAGTTGTTGAACTCCTGTTGGATCTGCTCCAGCGTGCGTAGCACCGTGGCGAGCTCGGCCGGGTCGTTGACCTCCCAGTTCTTCTGCGGCTCGAGGCGGATCCGCGCCCCGTTGGCCCCGCCACGCATGTCGGTGCCGCGGAAGCTCGCCGCCGACGCCCACGCGGTCCTGGCCAGCTGGGAGACGGACAGTCCCGATGCGAGGGCCTTGCTCTTGAGTGCGGCAATGTCCTCGTCCGCGATCAGCTCGTGATCGATCGCCGGGACGGGGTCCTGCCACAGCTGCGGCTCCGGGACCCACGGGCCGAGGTAGCGTGAGACGGGTCCCATGTCGCGGTGCAGCAGCTTGTACCACGCTTTGGCGAACGCGTCCGCGAGCTGGTCCGGGTTCTCCAGGAAACGCCGCGAGATTTGCTCGTAGGTCGGATCGGCGCGCAGCGCGAGGTCGGTCGTCGCCATCATCGGGGCGTGCCTGACCGAGGGGTCGTGGGCGTCGGGCACGGTGTCCGCCCCGGCGCCGTCCTTCGGCCTCCACTGCTTCGCGCCGGCAGGGCTCTCGGTGAGTTCCCACTCGTAGCCGAAAAGGGTCTCGAAGAAGCTGTTGTCCCACGTGATCGGGGTGGCTGTCCACGCACCCTCGAGCCCGCTGGTGATCGTGTCCTTGCCTTTGCCGCTGCCGAAGGTGTTCCGCCAGCCGAGGCCGTTCGCTTCGACGGGGCAGCCCTCTGGCTCGGGGCCGACGTAGTCGGCCGAGGCGGCACCGTGGGTCTTGCCGAACGTGTGACCCCCGGCGATGAGTGCGACCGTCTCCTCGTCGTTCATCGCCATCCGGCGGAAGGTCTCGCGGATGTCCCGGGCGGCAGCCAGCGGGTCCGGAGTGCCGTTGGGCCCCTCCGGGTTCACGTAGATCAGCCCCATCTGCACGGCGCCGAGAGGACCGGCGAGCTCCCTGTCACCGCTGTAGCGCTCGTCTCCGAGCCAGGTGTCCTCGGGCCCCCAGAAGATCTCCTCGGGCTCCCAGATGTCTTCGCGCCCGAAGCCGAAGCCGAACGTTTTGAACCCCATCGACTCCAGGGCGCAGTTGCCGGCGAAGACCAGGAGGTCGGCCCAGGAAATCTTCCGCCCGTACTTCTGCTTGACCGGCCAGAGCAGTCTGCGCGCCTTGTCGAGGTTCGCGTTGTCGGGCCAGCTGTTGAGCGGGGCGAAGCGCTGAGCGCCATCGCCACCACCGCCGCGGCCGTCTTCGATGCGGTACGTGCCGGCGGCGTGCCAGCTCATCCGGATGAAGAGCGGCCCGTAGTGGCCGTAGTCGGCCGGCCACCAGTCCTGCGACGTCGTCATCACCTCGAAGATGTCCCGCTTGAGTGCGTCGACGTCGAGGGATTTGAACTCTTCTGCGTAGCTGAAAGCCTCGCCCATCGGGTTGGCTCGGGATGAGTGCTGATGGAGAACCTGCAGGTTCAGCTGATTCGGCCACCAGTCCTGGTTCGTCCTCGGCCGACTCAGCTTCGGAGTCGGGGAGGGGATTGCTGGGTTCTCGCTCTCGCTGCCGCGCTCAGACACGTCAGTCTTCTCCTGTCGATGTCTCGTTCTGTCAACTGGTAGCTGGTGCCACGCCACACTCGAGGCAAACCCCCCAGTAGGTGACCTCGGCCTCGTTGATGGAGAAGCCCTGGTTGTCGGACGCGGTCAGGCAGGGCGTCTCGCCGACGGCACAGTCGACGTCGGCAATGGCCCCGCACGACCGGCACACGACGTGGTGGTGGTTGTCCCCGACCCGCGACTCGTAGCGAGCCACTGAGCCGGAAGGCTGGATGCGCCGCACCAGCCCCGTGGCGGTCAGCGCACGCAGCACGTCGTACACGGCCTGGTGGGACACCCCGGGAAGCTCCCTACGTACGGCACCGAAGATCGAGACGGTGTCGGCGTGCGGATGCGCGTGCACCGCGGTCAGCACGGCCAGCCGCGGGCGGGTCACGCGGAGCGCGGCCCCGCGCAGCATGCGCTCGAACTTCGAGGTCGTGGCCACGATGCGCAGTATGCGCCACTTTGTTCTTGACTGCATCAAGAATCCAGTGGCGCGCCGCGAGACGGGGAGGAGCTGGTTGCCTCCGGCTGTCAGAGCACCCGACGAACGCCGAGGTCACGAGACCCGTGGCGTGCCGGGTGGAAGCGGGAGCCCTGAGGTTGGCGCAGCTCGTCGGCCAGGTCGGCTTCACGCGGCATCTGGTGATGCTTCCCGAGGCTGCGCAGGGTGGGCCTCAGCGGCGACGGCTCGCGCCCGGTCAGAACAGCGTCGACGGTCCGACCGGCGCCGGCTCGGGCAGCGGCACCACCTCGGGCAGGCGGGCCCGGACCTCGCCGTGGAACCTGCGGGCGAGGTCGGGCGCGTCGGCGTTGTCCGGAGTGTGCACGAACACTGTCGGCGAGCGGCCCTCGCGCAGCCAGCCGGTCACCACGTCGAGCCACGGTTGCCAGCCCTCGACCGTCCGCGCGGGGTCGTCCCGGCCGAGGTATCGGACGATCGGCCGGTCGGTCAGTGCGCGGGTGCGCGGCGGCGTACGCGGCTTCCTGGTCCACGCCTCCCGTTCCGCGTCGCTGGTCGGTGGGGTGCGGAAGAACGCGGTGGTGTCGAAGGGGATCCACTCCGCGCCGACCGTGACGAGCGTCTCCTCCAACATCCGCACCGCCTGCGGGTCGCTGAAGAACGCGGGGTGGCGGACCTCCACGGCGTACCGGTGGGAGGTGGGCAGCCCGCGCAGGAAGCGGGCGAGCGCGGGTACGTCGGCGGGGCCGAACGAGCCCGGCAACTGGATCCAGAGGGCATGGGCTCGTGGGCCGAGAGGTTCGATCGCGTTCAGGAAGACCCGTAGCTCCTCGTCGGCGCCGGTGAGCCGGCGTTCGTGCGTGACGACCTTCGGCAGCTTGAGCACGAACCGGAACTCGGGGTTGGTCTGCCGGGCCCACGACGCCACCGTCTCCCCGGCCGGGGTCGCGTAGAAAGTGGTGTTGCCCTCGACCGCGGTGCACCAACCGGCGTAGGCGCGCAGCCGCTCACCACCCGGCAGCGGATGCGCGAGGAAGCGCCCCTGCCAGGACTTGTGCGTCCACATCGCGCACCCCACGTGCAGACGCATCCGATCCTCCCACCGCTCGACGGCCCGGCGCGGGGCGACCACGCCGTCGGGTACGGTATCCGGCCGCTCGGCCGGATCCCCGCACACCCGCCAGGCTCAGCCGGGGGCCTTCTCGGTAACCGTCGTCCCGGCATCGCCGCCGGGGCGACTGCTCCCATGGGCCGCCGGGGTATCCGAGAGCAGGGGCACCAGCGCGGGCTCAGGTTCTTTCGCCCCAGGGGCTGGCAACAGCTGAAGGTGTTTGGCAGTGTGACATTCACTGTCGTGATCGCGCCACGAGGCGACACGTCCGACGTGAGGGGGCGCCGTGCGTAGACCATCCCGAATCAGATCACTCGCCGTCACGGGCGCGGCGATGCTGCTCGCCGTGATGTCATCTCCCGCCCACGCGCACGAGCCGTGGGACGACGGGTCCGTCCCACCGCCCCCGCCGAGCAGCCCGGCCGACGGATACAGCAAGAACATGCACCTGCTCGCCACCGCGAGCCACACCGGCGGCGTCAACACCGATCTGGCCTTCGCCAGCGACCTCGTCTTCGCCGGCCACTACGGCGGCTTCCGGATCATCGACATCTCGGAGCCGGGTGAGCCGGTCGAGTTGGCCGACGTGCACTGCAACGGCCCGCAGGGTGACGTCTCGGTCTGGGGTGACCTGCTGTTCCTCTCCGTGGACACGCCGCAGAGCACGCCCGGCTGCGAAGGGTCGCGCAACGTCACCGCGACGACCCCGGGCGCGTGGGAGGGCGTACGCGTCTTCGACGTCAGCGACCCGACGGCACCCCGGTTCCTTCAGGCCATCCGCACGGACTGCGGGTCGCACACCCACACCCTGGTACCCAGGGAGGACGGTGGCACCTACATCTATGTCGCGTCGTACCCGCTGAGCGCGAGCAACATCGGGCCTGACTGTCGGGCTCCCTTCGAGCGGATCTCGGTGATCGACGTGCCGGGCAGCGACCGTGCCGCCGGCCTCGCCGCGAGGGTGGCCGCCGAACCGGCGATCAGGGGAGTGGACCTCTTCCCGGGGGCGTCCGGTGCCTTCTTCGCCTGCCACGACATCCAGGTGCTCACCCCCCGGAACCTCGCCGCGGCAGCGTGCCTGTCACAGGGACAGCTGTGGGACATCAGCGACCCGTTGGCTCCCCGGCTCACCGCCGACATCGACACGCCTGACGTGGACATCTGGCACAGTGCCGCGTTCACCCACGACGGAAAGCACGTGACCTTCGGCGACGAGTACTTCGGCGCCCCGCAGGAACCCTTCGGGGCGATCTGGACGTACGCCGTCGACAACCCGTCCACGCCGCTGAGCCACCTGCGTATCCCGCGCGACGAACCGAGCACCTACCACAACTTCAACTACGTGCCGGTGGCGGGGCGCAACATCCTGGTCTCCTCGGCGTACGGCTCGGGCACCTCGGTGGTCGACCTGACCGATCCGGCCGACCCGAGAGAGATCGCCCACTACGACATGCGCTCCAACCAGTGGTCCACCTACTGGTACAACGGCCTGATCATCGCCAACGACATCTCCCGAGGGGTGGACGTGCTGCGACTCGGCACCCGGCAGACGGCCGGCGCCCGCCACCTGCCGACGCTCAACCCGCAGACGCAGACGTTCCTGCTCCGCTGACGGTGCCACGCGCGGCGGGCGGGTGCCGGCGGCACCCGCCCGCCTGCGCGTCGTTACCAGCGAACCGCCCGGCACAGGCCCGGCGCCGGCGTGCCGGCAGAGGGCGTTCAGGCCACGAAGGTCGCGCCCTTGGCTGCGGCGAGGACAGCGCTGCGGTCACCGGCCGACAGCAGGCCGTCGGTCACCCAGGAGTTGGTCAGGGTGTCCAGCGTCTTCAGTAGCTCCGTCTTGCTGCCGTAGGGCGCACCCGACCACAGCTCGTCGAGCAGGGAAGAGCCGTTGGCCCGCACCGGGTTCGCGACACCCGAGTTGCGGCCCCCGAACACCACGGTGGGTTCGGAGCGGCGGAAGTAGACGTGCGTGGGGTCCTCGGTGCCTTCGTAGAACGGCGCGACCTGGTGGCCGTCGAGGGTGAAGTGCAGCGGCCTGGCCTCGACCGGTGTCAGGCTGGGCAGCAGGTCCCCGGAGAGCGCGGCGTTGCGGTAGAGCCCGAACGACCGGTACGAGCGGCTGGCGTCGCGCGTCACGAGGTTGACCGGGCCGTAGCAGAGCGACTGGAGCGACCGGTCGTCCGGGGCGGTCTCGGTGCGCAGGGTGAAGGGGAGTGACACCGTCACCACGTCGCCGCTGCGCCACGACCGGGCGACCCGCAGGTAGGTTCCCGGCACGGCGTCGACCTTCAGCGTTTTGCCGTTGACCGTCACGGCGAAGTCCGGGCCGACCCACGACGGCACCCGCACCATCAGGTCGAAGGTGGCGTTGCCGTGGATGGTCAGCCGGGTGCCCTGCTCGACGGGGAAGGTGGTGGACTGCTCCACCGTCACACCGTTCGCGGCCCACCGCAGGGTGCTGGCGATGAAGAGGTTGAGGTAGAGCGCCGATCCGTCCGCGGCAGCGAAGAAGACGGAGTCCTGGTACTTTGTCGCGCTCTCCATCCCCGTGCCCTCGCAGCAGGTCGTGCCCTGCTTCGGGGTGTAGTCCCGCACGTGCCCGGGCGTGAGCCCGATGAAGTACGTCACGAGCGGCTTCTCCGCGTCGGCCTTGTCCTGCTTGGACCCGAGGACCTGGTTGACGAGCGCCCGCTCGTAGTACTCCATGTACTTGGGGTTCTGCTCGTGGAAGAAGAGCATCCGGCTCAGCTTGAGCATGTTGTAGGCACAACAGGTCTCGGCGTTGGTGTCGCTGATCGTGCCCGCGATGCGGCCGCTCGCGCGCCAGAACTCGCCGGTGCTCGTGCCGCCGATCGAGTACATCCGCGGTGGGACCACCATGTTCCAGAAGCCCTTGGCCGCGGCGAGGTAGCGGTCGTCACCGGTCTCGTCGTGCAGCCGCACCAGCCCGGTGAGGATCGGGATGTGCTGGTTGGCGTGCAACCCGTCGAGGATGTCCTGCGCCCCGGCGCAGCTGTCGATGAGCCGGTTGAGGTCGAAGAGCTTGGCCAGCGCGACGTACTCGGCCTTGCCGGTGAGCGCGTGCAGGTCGCAGATCGCCTCGACGATGCCGCCGTACTCGCCGCTGGAGAAGATGCCCCACATCCGCTGCAGGGTCGCGGCGGGCAGCCTGGACAGCCGCGCGTACATCCAGTCGCACATGCCCTCGGCCAGGTCGAGCGCCCGCGCGTCGCCGGTGGCCAGGTGGGCGTCGAGCAGCCCGCGCAGGATCTTGTGCGCGGTGTAGTAGGGCGCCCAGACGACCAGGTAGTTGGGCGCGGTCATGGTCTCGAGGGTGATGAACTGCGTCTCCGGGTACGCCGCGAGGAACCCCGGATGGCTCGGCCCGCCCCACGTGCGCAGCCAGCTGGCGTGCTGCGCACGCCCCGACCAGTCGTGCAGCACCTGCCCGCCGGTCTCGTCCAGGTCATAGGAGGCAAGGTCACCCCGACCGGCGGGCGCGGCGTACGCGGGCTGCGTCCGCAGCGCGGCCACCTCGATGTCGGTGAGGGCCCTGGACCAGAGGTTGACATCGTCGAAGGCACCCGCGTAGACCGGGTCCGGGTAGAGCGACCGGCCGAGCCAGTAGCTCGCGAGTTGCCCGAGCTGGGCCGGGCCGAGGGTCATCGCGGTGTTGCGCCCGGCGACGACGCCGTTGACGTAGAGGGTGCCGACCGTGCCGGCCAGGGTGAGCGCGACATGGCTCCACTCGCCGACCGGCAGCGAGACGTTCGCGTTGATGCCCTGCTCCCGGCCGCCGCCCCCGGTCGTGATCGCGAACCGGGGCACGCCGTTCTGGTTCCGCGCGGCCAGGTACATGTACCGCGTCGTGTCGTTGCCGAAGTCGAAGATCCGCGCCCATGCCGCGTCGTGGCCGGGCTTCACCCAGGCGGCGAAGGTCAGCTGCACCGCTGTTCCGAGAACCGTCGTCGGCAGCTGCGCGAACTGGTAGGACCCGCGCTGGCTCTCGACCGCCGTCCCGAACCGCCCCGGCACGCTCCGCACCGACGGCGGCTGGTTGAGCGCCTGCCGGCACTCCACGAGGGCGCCGACCATGGTGGAGATCTTGTCGGCGTAGACCTGCTCACCGGTGCTGGCGTACGCCTGGCTGAGCATGGACAGGAAATGCCCGGTGTAGTGCCCGCGCAGGTTGCCGTTGGCCTCGCCGTCCAGACCCTCCCAGCCGCCGGGCGCCACCGCGCCGAGCGTGGGCAGTCCCGCGTTGGCGCGGAACACCTGGAGCAGCCGGTTGACGTCGTAGCCCCGCGCGTAGTCGAGCATCAGGTCACGCTTGTCGGCGAAGACGCCGGGCCCGAGGGAGACGTCGGCGAGGGCGAACGGGCGCAGCCGCCACGCGGCGGGGGCGGGGAGGGCGGTGCCCGAGGTCGCGGCGGTCGCGACTGCCGAGGCCGCCGTGGTCCCGGCGAGCGGGGACAGCAGCGGCAGGGCGCCGACCAGCCCCGCGGCGCGGAGGAACCCGCGCCGGTCCAGTTCAGGAGTGCTCACGATGTCTCCCTCAGCTCAGCCAGAACGTCGACTTCGCGCCGGACGGTTTGCCGACGGTGAGGCTGCCTTTGTCGTGGCGGACGTACACACCGGGCCGGTCCGACAGCTCCAGGGAGATCCCGTTACTGTTCGCCAGGCCCGGCACTCTGCGGAAACTGGCCTGCGCGGCGTACGCGCTTCCGTCCTCGACCGGGTCGATCCGCAGACCCGTGCCGGCCACCCGCCAATAGCGATCCGGGAAGTTCACCGACTGGATCGAGACGGTGCCCTCGCCGGCGAGCCCTGGCGCGAATCGGAACTGGGAGTCGGCGAGCTCACGCACGCTCGGGTCGACCCGCAGCACGTAGGCGTAGTGGCGCACGAACGCGGACGAGGCGTCCGCCGGCGACAGCCGCACGACGGGCCCGCCCTTGCCGACCGGCACACCGAACAGGGGGGTGCCGTCCTCGTGCCAGTAGAGGCGCTGCGCGCGGGCGTGCCGGTTGGGGTCGTAGAGCGGGTCGCCCACGATGTCCCGGTAGTCGCGCGCGTGGTAGACGAGCACGTCCGTCTCGCCGTCCTCGGCCACGGTGAAGCTGTTGTGACCCGGGCCGTACTGGCGGGTCTGCTCGTTGGTCGTGAACACCGGGTCCGGGCTCTTGCTCCAGCTCGCCGGGTCGAGCAGGTTGGCGCGCGCGTCCGCGGTGAGCAGACCCATGCAGTAGCGGGCGTCGGTGGCGCTGGCCGAGAAGGTCGTGAAGATCCGGCCGTTGCGCTTGATCACCGCCGCGCCCTCGTTGACGCGGTACCCCTGCACCTCCCACGATTTGGTCGGCGTCGCGATCCGCGCCGGCGTGCCGGTGATGGTGAACGGCGAGGTCATCCGGGCGATGTAGAGGCTGCTGTTGACGTTGATCTCCGGCTCGCTCTGCGCCCACACGAGATAGCGCTGCCCGTCGTGCTCGAACGTCGTGGCGTCGAGCGCGAAGCTGTCCCACGGCGTGACGATCTGGCGCGGCGACGACCAGCCGCTGACGTCACGCGGGTCGGCGGCGATGGACTCCATGACGTACATCCGGATGCGGAAGACGTTGTCGGAGTCGCCCGCGGCGAAGTAGATGTACCAGCGGCCGTCGATCCGGTGCAGCTCCGGTGCCCAGATGTGGCCGCCCATCCTCCCGCTGCTCGGCCGGCGCCACACGACCGTCTCCGCGGCACTGCCCAGGCCCTCGATGGTCGGTGAGGCCCGCACGATGAGCCGGTCGTACTCCGGCACCGAGGCCGTGAAGTAGTAACGGCCGTCGGTCCGGGGCGTGACGAACGGGTCGGCCCGCTGCCACACCAGAGGGCTGGTGGTGGGGGCGCCGTAGACCTCGGCGTCCGTGGGGGCGGGCGAGGGCGCCACGGCGTACGCCGGGTGCGCCCCCTGGACGGCGGGCAGCACCAGCCCGGTCGCGGCCGCGCCGAGGCCGCCGCGCAGGAGAGTGCGTCGGGTGAGGTGGTTGCTCATCGGTGGCGCTCCTACCTGGTCTGGACTCGGATGAAGGTCACCGAGTTGGGCTCGAAGGTGCGGGTGAAGGTGGGCGCGACGCCCTTGATCGTGCTTGTCACCGGCTTGATCGGCTGCGCCGTCCGGGTGTTGAGCTCCTGCGGGTCACCACTGATGACCGTCATCTGCGCCTTGCCCATGACACGTACGCCGGCACCGAGGTTGATCGTGGTGCGGGCCGGGGCGTCCTGGGCGTTGACGACCTTGATGATGAGCTGCTTCGCGGCGACGTCGCGGGTGACGACCTGGGCGAAGGGCTCGGTGACCGCGTTGTCGTCGAAGCTGCCCCACACCTGGCCGTCGAGCAGCAGGGTGACCTTCGTGCCGCGGATCTGGATCTTGATGTCGTAGGTGCGGCCGGTCTCGATACTGTTGGGCTTGGCGATCAGCGTGGTCTTGGCGCCGTTGACGGCCTTCTCCACCGCGCCCTGGGTGTTGTTCCAGCCGCCGAGGTTCCACCAGTAGTAGGTGCCGGAGTCCTTGACCCCGAAGCCGACGAGGAAACCCTCGGCGCCCGAGAGCTTGGTCGCCTTGACGCTGAGGTCGTAGTCGTGCCAGCCCTCGTCTCCGGCCGCGACCATGGTGTTCTCGGCCGTGGTGTCGGACTGGACGTAGGCGCCGTCCACCACCGACCAGGCGCCGCGGCCCGCGAGCGGCGTCCACTGGTCGGCGCCGTTCGAGAAGTCGTCACCGAACAGCTGCGCGCCGTCTGCGGAGGTGACCACGACGTCGTCGTACCTGGCGGCGGTCCGCCAGGTGGAGAGCCCGACCGCGCCGGTGACGGGCTGGGCGGTCCGCACGGCCCCCGTGGCGGTACTCGGCACGACCTCGTCACCGACGTTGGTCATGAACAGCTTCTGGACCTCGTAGTTGGCCGAGCCCCACGACTGGTCGTTGTCGAACCAGATCATGTCCGGCTTCCACTGGACGTAGTCGATGTTGGCGAGCAGGGGAGCGTAGGACGCCATCGTCACGACGTCGGCGTTGCGCTCCAGGCCGGTCATGTACGCGCCCTCGGCGAGCGCGTTGGCGAGCTTGTTGTCCCACGACGCGTACTCGCCCAGCCAGACCTTGGCGCCGGAGCGGTCGTAGCTGTCGTACCGCTTGTTGTTCTGGAGGAACCAGCTCGGGTCGTTGTAGTAGTGCTCGTCGACCATCTCCACGCCGTTGGCGCGGTTGAGTTCCCACGCCCGGTCGAACGTCGTCCCCGCGTCGTCCGGCCCGGAGTTGCTGATGACGGTGATGTCCGGGTACTTCGCCTTGATGGCGTCACGGAACCGCAGGAACCGTGCCATGAACGCGTCGGGCAGGTTCTCCTCGTTGCCGACCTGGATGCGGTCGACGCCGAACGGCTCGGGGTGGCCCATCGCCGCACGCTCGGCACCCCAGGTCGAGGTCACCGGGCCGTTGGCGAACTCGATGAGGTCGAGGGCGTCCTGGATGTGCCGTTGCAGCAGCGCGTCGTCGTCGACGGCCCGGTTCTGGCCGCAGCCGGTGACGAGCGCCGGCACGACGGGCACCGGCTTGGCCCCGATGTCCTCCGAGAACTGCAGGTACTCGTAGTAGCCGAGGCCGTAGGACTGGTTGTAGCCCCAGAAGTTGGCGTTGGTCGCCCGCTCCTCGACCGGCCCGATCGTGTCCTTCCACTGGTAGGCGCGAGCGCGCTGGTACCCGCTGGCCGCGTCGTAGCCGTACATGCTGCCGGTGTTGACGATGCACCCGCCGGGGAAGCGCAGGAAGCCCGGGCGGAGGGCGGCGATCTTCTCGGCGAGGTCCTTGCGCAGGCCGTTGGGCCGGCCCTTGAAGGTGTCACGGGGGAAGAGCGAGACCATGTCGAGGCGCAGGGTGCCGCTGCCCGCAGCCTCCACGGCGAGACGGGCGGCGTCGGTCGTGCCGGTGGCCTGGAACGTGCCGGTGTACTTGCGCCAGGTGTCGCCGTGGACCGTCAGCTGGACCGGTGGGGCGTAGCTGGTCGTACCGGCCTGGTTGCGGAGAGTGATGGTGAGGGGAGTGCCGCCCGCGGCGTCGGTGCGGGCCCAGACCGAGAAGTCGTACGACTTGCCGGCCTCGAGCGGGATGCCGGTGTTGTAGCCGGAGTTCAGCACGCCGTAGGTGCCGGCGTCGGCGTTGGTGAGCGTCACCTTGAGGTAGGTCCGGTTGCGCTCGTTCATCCGGGCGTCGTCGTTGACGGCGGCGACAGTGCCGCTGCCGCCAGCGGTGGAGACGGCGGTCCACGAGGTGAGCCCGGTGTAGGCGCGGTTGTCGACCGGAAGGTACTCGAAGGAGCGGTTCTGGACCAGCTCGGCGTAGAGCCCGCCGTCGGCGGCCCGGTTGATGTCCTCGAAGAAGAGTCCGTACATGGCGGGGTCGATGCGGGGACCGGCGCGTTCGGCGTCGACACTGATCGTGTAATCGAGCGCCGCGGGTGCCTCGGCACCGCGAGCGGGGGCGCCGGTGAGCAGCGCCGTGCCGACGAGTCCGCTGGCCAGGCCCGCGACGAGGCGGTGGGTGCGCATGGTGATGCCTCCCTGTCATGGGTGATGCGGTGGTGGGTACGAGGAGGGCGGACGGTCACGGGGGGTCGTCGTGACCGTCCGCCCCGGAGTCAGCGCGCCAGCGGCGGGACGCTCCCCAGCGTCGGCACGACGGTGGCGATGGTCCCGTCGGCGTTGAAGCGCAGGCGGTCGATGGTGACCTCGCGGTGCGTGCCGTCCCCGCCGGGGATGGCGAAGCGGTGGTAGGCGATGTACCAGTCGTCAGTGCCCGGCACCTGAACCATGCTGTGATGCCCGGTGCCGAGGATGCCGAGCGCGACGTCCTTGCTCAGGATCACGCCGCGGTTGACGAGCCCATCCGCCATGGGGCTCGTCGCGGTGGCGTAGCCGACGCGGTAGTTCTCGCTGCGGGTGTCGTCGATGGACCAGCTGAGGTGGTACGTGCTGCCGCGCTTGGCCATGAAGAGACCTTCGCGGAAGCCGGTCAGCCCCGTGATCCGCTTGACCTTCGTGGGGTCGAACGACGTCATGTCGGGGTTGAGCGGCACGACGTAGGCGTTGCCGTTGCCCCAGTAGAGGTAGCTGCGGCCGTCGTCGTCGGTGAAGACCGCCGGGTCGATCGCCTGGCCCCCGTCGGGGTTCGCGGCGACGAGCGGCTTGCCGAGCGCGTCGACGAACGGGCCGGTGGGGGAGTCGGCCACGGCTACCCCGATCTTGGCGTCGGCGCTGAAGTAGAAGTAGTACTTGCCGTTCTTCTCGATCGCGGCCGGCGCCCAGGCCCGCCCGTCGGCCCACGACACGTCCGGGCCGAGATCGAGGATGGTGGGGTGTTCCGTCCAGTGGACCAGGTCCGTGCTCGACCAGGTCTTGAAGGTGGTGCTGGACCAGCCCGGGTAGCCGTCGGTGGTGGCGTAGATGTAGTAGGTGTCCCCGAAGCGCACGATGTTGGGGTCGGCGTTGTGGCCGGGCAGGACGGGGCTGTTCATGACGACCGCCGTGACGGACCAGGCGCGGCTGCTGCCGTCCGCGCCGGTGACCGTGTAGGTGACGGGCTTCGTGAAGTCCTGCGTGGAGCCGTTGCCGGGGGTGAGGCGGGCGTCGTCGCCGAGGTGGAGGACGGGTGCGAGCGCGGTCACGTCGGTGCCCGGAGCGACGGGCAGGATGATGCTGTTCGTGTCGCCGTTGATGATGGCCGGGACCTTGAGGGCGTCCAGCTCGACCGAGCCGATGGCGGTCTCGTTGCCCGGGAGGGAGAGCACCTCCCGGGCCGGCAGACCACGGTTCCACAGCGTGAAGCTGCGCATCCTGCCCTTGAAGTAGCGGTCGGCGGAGTAGAGGGAGCGGCCCAGGTAGTTGGCCGTGGTGATGCCCCCACCGAGCTCGCCCGGCTTGGTCGTGACGCCGCTGGTGGTGGCCACCTCGACGCCGTTGTCGTAGAGGCGGGCCACCCCGTTCGACAGGGTGTAGGTGATGGTGTGCCAGCCGCCCCGGCCGAGGTCGCGGCCGGCGTCGGTGTTCAGCTCGGTCGACCAGGTTCCGCTCGCGATGGCGGTGCGGTAGGAGTTCCCGGTCGTGAAGAGGTAGCCGTTGCCGGCGCCGCCCGTGGTGTTGCCCATACCCCAGATGAAGTAGGGGGTGGACTGCGCGGGGTCGACCCAGACCTGGGCGGAGACGCTGACGTCGGAGAGGCCGGTCAGCAGGTTGTCGGGCAGGTCGACGTACCCGTTGTCGCCGTGGAACGTCATCGCGTCGCTGCCACGGGTGACGCCGCCGCGGATGGTGGCGTCACGGCCGTTGCCGGAGCTGTCGACCACCGTCGTGCCACTGCCGCCGGCGAGCCGGTAGTCGGCGATGACGCCCTTCCTGGTCGCCGGTGCCGGTGCCGGGCCTTGGCGGAGGCGGTCGAGTTCGGCCTTGGTGACCGGCAGGATGGTGCCGTGCCGCGGGTGGGCCGGCAGGTCGTAGCCGGTCGACATGGTGAACTGCCCGCCGTCGAGGTCGGTGGTCTCGAACGGCACGTAGCCGCGCCCCCCGAACTCGTCGACGAACAGGTACCACTTGTCCTCGGTGTTGCTCTTGAACACCGTCGGACCCTCACCGCGGGCGATGCCCTCGGAGGTGGCGGTCGCCTTGCCGATGCAGTCCTGGACGAAGTCCCAGCTGGTGCTGCGAAGCTGGGTCGACTTCTCCTCGAGGATGAACTTGCTGCACGGGGTGCTGGAGGTGTTGTTCCGCTCGTCCTTGGTGAAGCGGTAGTAGCTGCCGTCGTGTTTGATGACGGTCGAGTCGATCACCGAGTAACCGGGGTCGATCCACACCTTGGGCTCGCTGAAGGTGCGGAAGTCGCGGGTCGTGGCGTAGAGCATCCGGTTGTACGTGTTGCCGGTGTGGGCGGTGTCCTCCGGCGCGTAGAGCTTGGAGGCCCAGAACACGACGTAGGCGCCGATGGTGTCGTCGTAGTAGGCCTCGGGGGCCCAGGTGTTCCCCGCCGTGTCGGGGGAGACGCGCACGTGCCGCTGCTGCGACCAGTTCACCAGGTCGGTTGACTCCCAGACCTCGATGTACTTGCTACCGGTGCGCTGGCTCGCGTCCCAGTCCCCGTTGCCGTGGATCTTGAGGTCGGTGGCGATGAGGTAGAACGTGTCGCCCTCCGGGCTGCGGATGATGAACGGGTCGCGTACGCCCTCGTCGCCCTTGCTGGAGGTGAGGACCGGGCGGCCGCCGTTGAGTTCGTCGTATCGGAGCGGGTCGTTCCCGCGGCTCGCCGCGAAGTAGATCTGTTCGCCGTCGGCGGTGCCCTCGCCGGTGAAGTAGGCGAAGGCGTAGCCCTCGAGCGGCTCCTTCTTGGGCAGCGGGAGGACGGTCAGGGTGAAGTTGCGCACCGCACTGGCCGCTCCCGTGCTCGCGCGTACGCTGAGGCGGGCCTTGACGGCCTCGGACCCGTACGGCGGGCGGCTCACCTCGCCCGTGCTGGTCACGACGGAGGGGTCCTTCGCGGTCCACGCCAGCGTGACGTCGCGGGCTCCCCGGGTGGGCAGCGTGATGTTGCCGCGGACCGTGTGCTGGCCGTGGATGACGATGGCCGCGAGGGCGTTGTCGACCTTCTCCTCGTCGGTGATGTCCTCGACGACGGTGAGGAGGAAGTCTCGGGTGACGCGGTAGCCGGCGTAGGTGACGGTGGCGGTCAGCGTCACGCCGGCGTTGCCGGAGCCCGGCGCGGGACGGGTGACCACGCCGGTGTCGGACACCACCGCTGGGTTGCTGGAGGACCAGGTGACCGTGGAGCCCCCGGCACCCTGGGTGGGCAGGCTGAGGTTCTCGGTCACCGCGGAGGTGTCGCCCAGGTCGAGGGCGGCCGCGTCGGCGGCGGCCCGCCCCGAGGCGGTCTGCTCACCGAGCGCGTGCGCTTCGGCGGCGCTCAGGGCCCGGCTGTAGATGCGAAAGTCACGGACCTGCCCCTTGAGGTACTTGTCGGCGGTGTAGACGGAGCGGCCGAGGTAGTTGGCGGTGGTGGTACCGCCACCGATCGACCCTGGCGCGAGCGTGATGCCGGTCTTGCGGGCCACCTCGACGCCGTCCTCGTAGAGCACCGCGGTGTCGCCGCCGAGGGTGTAGGTGATGGTGCGCCAGCTGCCGCGGCTGAGGTTGCGGCCCGTGGTGACGGTCTGCTCCGTCGACCAGTTGCCGCTGGCGATGGAGGCGCGGAAGGCGTTGCCCGTGGTGAACAGGTAGCCGTTGCCGACGCCGCCGGAGCCGGTGTTCCCGAGGCCCCAGATGAAGTACGGCGTCGCCTGGTCGGTCGCCACGTTGACCTGCACCGAGACGGTGATGTCGGTGAGGTTCCGCAGGACGTTGTCGGGCAGCCGGACGTGGCCGCTGGTGCCGCCGAGGCGCAGGCCGTCCGCGCCGTGCCAGGTCGCGTCGCCACTCAGCGTGGCGGTGCGGCCCTGGCCCGAGCTGTCGGTGACGGTGGTGCCGCTGGTCTGGGTGAGGTCGTAGCGCAGGACCAGACCGTCGTCGAGCGTGGCCGCCTCGGCGCGTGGGGCCAGGGCCACGACACCGACGAGGGTGGTGGCCAGAGCTGTCAGGGCGGCAAGCAGTGGGTGGGTGCGGCGTCGCGGGGGGCGCGCAGCCGGGCGGGAGAGGGAAAGAGACATCGCCGGGCTTCCTCATGTCGGCGCGGCCGGGGCCGGGCGTCTGGACGGGTCATGCAACCGGGTGTTGTCGAGGCAACCGCGCCACGAGGGGCGCTCATACCGGGAAGTGAGCGTTAACAGGCGGGGAAGTGAGCGCTAACATACGCAGCCCATCCGGGGGTGTCAATACTGCGACCTGCAACGAAATCTGGCGTTGACAGGAACGACATCGGGGGTTGACAGCGCTTGATGTTAACGCTCACACTTCTCCGCCAGGGCGGTGCTGCCCGGCGCGGAGCCCAGGCCGGTCGCACGAGAGGGCCCACGGAGGCGTCAGCAAACTTGGAGGAAAGTCCAATGTCGAAGAAGTTCCTCGCAGTCGCCGCGAGCCTGGCGCTCGTCGCCGGCCTCACCGCGTGCGGTGGCGACTCGTCCGCGTCCGGCGGTGGCGCCGACGGCGGCATCACCATGGGCTTCGCCCAGGTCGGTGCCGAGTCCGGCTGGCGCACCGCCAACACCAAGTCGATCCAGGAGTCGGCCAAGGAAGCCGGAATCACGCTCAAGTTCTCCGACGCCCAGCAGAAGCAGGAGAACCAGATCAAGGCGATCCGTAGCTACATCCAGCAGAAGGTCGACGTCATCGCCTTCAGCCCGGTGGTCGAGACAGGTTGGGACGCCGTGCTGCTGGAGGCCAAGCGCGCCAACGTTCCGGTGATCCTGACAGACCGCGCGGTGGACTCCGACGACACCTCGCTCTACAAGACCTTCCTCGGGTCGGACTTCGTGGAGGAGGGCAAGAAGGCCGGTGAGTGGCTGGTCAAGGACTCCCAGGGCAAGAGCGAGGTCAACGTCGTCGAGCTCCAGGGCACCACGGGCGCCGCGCCCGCCATCGACCGTCAGGAGGGCTTCGCCGAGGCGATCAAGGCCGCCCCGCAGATCAAGGTCATCGCCTCCCAGACCGGCGACTTCACCCGATCCGGCGGCAAGCAGGTCATGGAGGCCTTCCTCAAGTCCAACCCGAAGATCGACGTGGTCTACGCCCACAACGACGACATGGGTCTGGGTGCCATCGAGGCCATCGAGGCGGCAGGCAAGAAGCCCGGTGTCGACATCAAGCTCATCACGGTCGACGCGGTGCGCGACGGCATGCAGGCGCTCGCCGACGGAAAGATCAACTTCATCGTCGAGTGCAACCCTCTCCTCGGCCCGCAGCTGATGGAGCTCGCCAAGAAGGTCGTCAACGGCGAGCAGGTGCCCCCGCGTGTGGTGACGGAGGAGACGACGTTCACCCAGGAGCAGGCGAAGGCCGAGCTGCCCAACCGCAAGTACTGAGGTCACCGGACCGCACCCCCGCCATCCTCACCAGGTGGCGGGGGAACCTTCTCAAGCGTCGCAGGGCCGGCCACGGCTCGTCGACAGTGCGTACCGAGTGATGGCGAGTGATGGAGGACCACCATGTCGGTGGACGCGAAGCAGGCACCGCGTGCGGCCGGACGGCCCCCGGTGGTGCAGATGCGCGGGATCTCGATGGAGTTCCCGGGGGTGAAGGCCCTGCAGGAGGTGGACTTCCGGCTCTTTCCCGGCGAGGTGCACGCCCTGATGGGCGAGAACGGCGCGGGCAAGTCGACGCTCATCAAGGTGTTGACCGGCGTCTACACCCCGACCGGCGGCGTCACCACCCTCGACGGGCAGGAGGTGTCGTTCTCCGGGCCAGCGGCGGCCCAGGACTCCGGGATCAGCACCGTCTACCAGGAGGTGAACCTCTGCCCCAACCTCACCGTCGCCGAGAACATCCTGCTCGGCCGTGAGCCGCGGCGGTTCGGGGCGATCGACGGCAGGGCGACCCGGGCCCGCGCGGCCGAGCTGCTCGCCGACATGGGACTCGACGTCGACCCCGGATCCGTCCTCGCCGAACACCCCATCGCCGTCCAACAGCTCGTGGCGATCGCCCGCGCCGTCGCCGTGGACGCCAAGGTCCTCATCCTCGACGAGCCGACCTCCAGCCTCGACCAGGATGAGGTCGCCGAACTCTTCCGCATCATGCGCGTGCTGCGGGACAAGGGCGTCGCCATCCTCTTCGTGTCCCACTTCCTCGAGCAGGTCTACGAGATCTCCGACCGCATGACGGTGCTGCGCAACGGCCGGCTCGTGGGGGAGCACCTCACCCAGGACCTCAGCCGGATCAACCTCCTCTCCCTCATGATCGGTCGTGAGCTCGGCGCGCTGGAGGAGCTGGAGCGCCTCGCCGACCAGGCGGGTGAGGAGGCGTCCGCGGCCCCGGTGCTGCGCGCCACCGGGCTCGGTCGCAAGGGCTCGGTCGCACCCTTCGACCTACAGATCAACCGTGGTGAGGTGGTCGGTCTGGCCGGGCTCCTCGGATCCGGCCGCACCGAGATCGCCAGGCTGCTCTTCGGAGCGGACCGTGCCGACAGCGGCGAGGTGACCGTCGACGGCAAGGTGGTGCAGCTGCGCAGCCCTCGCGCCGCCATCGCCTCGGGGATCGCCTTCTGCTCCGAGGACCGCAAGGGCGAGGGTGTGGTGGCCGACCTCAGCATCCGCGACAACCTCGTCCTGGCGATGCAGGCCGCCGCCGGCTGGGCCCGGCCCATCCCCCGGAAGACCAAGGACCAGCTGGTCGAGAAGTGGATCAAGGCACTCGACATCAGACCGGCGAACCCCGACGCCCTCGTGGGCAGGCTCTCCGGTGGCAACCAGCAGAAGGTGCTGCTCGCCCGCTGGCTGGTGACCGAACCGAAGCTGCTCATCCTCGACGAGCCCACCCGTGGCATCGACATCGGCGCCAAGACGCAGATCCAGAAGCTCGTCGCCGAGCTCGCCCAGAAAGGCATGGCCGTGCTGTACATCTCCGCCGAGCTCGAGGAGGTCGTGCGCCTGAGCCACCGCACCGTGGTGATGAAGGACCGGGCCAAGATCGCCGAGCTCGACCAGCACGCGACCGTGGATGACATCATGCGGCTCATCGCGCACGTGGGCGAGCGTACCGAGGCGGTGGCGGGATGACCTCCGCGCGCCCCCTGGACCGTTTCCGCAGCAGCGGACTGCTGTGGCCCCTGGTGGCCATCGTGGCGCTGCTGGCGGCCAACGCGATCGTACGCCCGTCGTTTCTGGCCCTGCGATTCCAGGACGGCCACCTCTACGGCAGCCTCGTCGACATTCTCAAGAACGGCGCGCCGACGATGCTCATCGCCCTCGGCATGTGCCTGGTCATCGCCACCCGCGGGATCGACCTGTCGGTGGGTGCGGTCGTCGCCATCTCCGGGGCTGTCACCTGCTCCTACATCGCGGCCGCGCCCGATCCGACCAGTGCCCGGGCCGCCCTCGTCGGCATGGGGATGGCGCTCGCGCTGTGCGCCGTCCTCGGCCTGTGGAACGGCTTCCTCGTCGCCGCCCTCGGTATCCAGCCGATCATCGCGACGCTCGTCCTCATGACGGCCGGGCGAGGCATCGCGATGCTCATCACCGACGGTCAGATCATCACGGTGCGCAACCCGGTGTTCCGCACGGTCGGCGCGGGTTTCCTGGTGCTGCCCGTCTCGATCCTCATCGCCATCGCCGTGTTCGTGCTCGTCGCCGTCGTGACGAGGAGGACCGCACTCGGCCTGCTCATCGAATCCGTCGGCATCAACCCCGAGGCCAGCCGGCTCGCCGGTCTGCGCGCACGCACCATCCGGTGGACCGTCTACGTGTTCGCCGCGATCTGCGCGGGGGTGGCCGGCCTGATGATCAGCTCCAACGTCAGCGCCGCGGACGCCAACAACGCCGGCCTCTGGATCGAGATGGACGCCATCCTGGCCGTCGTCATCGGCGGCACCTCCCTGGCCGGCGGCCGCTACAGCCTCACCGGCACCCTGCTGGGCGCGCTCATCATCCAGACGCTCACCACGACGGTGTACAGCATGGGCATCGCACCCGAGATCACGCTCGTCTTCAAGGCCGTCGTCGTCATCGCCGTGTGCCTCCTCCAGGCGCCCAAGGTGCGGGCCGCCCTGGGCCGCCGCACCCGGCGCCGCTCCGCCCAGCCGGCGCCCGACGCCGAACCCGGGGCCGAACGGAGCGAGCAGACCCCGACCGGACCCATCGTCGAGAAGGTGACCCAGCCATGACGACCTCAGCAACGCCCGTCAAGGACAACGCCTCGCCGAGGGCGCTTCTGGGCGGCCGGTCGATCCCCGGCCGGGTCGTCCCCGTGATCGTCACGTTCGTGCTCTTCGTGCTCCTCTTCGGCGTCGGCGCCGCACGCTACGACGGGTTCACGTCCGGTCAGGTCCTGGCCAACCTGTTCATCGACAACGCCTTCCTCATCGTCCTCGCGGTCGGCATGACGTTCGTCATCGTCACGGGCGGGATCGACCTCTCGGTCGGCGCGGTGGTCGCGCTGTCGACGATGGTGGCCGCGGCCGGCCTGCGGGCCGGGCTTCCACTGCCGCTCGTGGTGCTGCTGGTGCTGGCCATGGGGTCGACGCTCGGCCTGCTCATGGGCCTGGTCATCCACCACTTCGAGATCCAGCCGTTCATCGTCACGCTCGCCGGCATGTTCCTCGCCCGGGGGCTGTGCTTCGTCGTCGGCGTCGAGTCCATCTCCATCAAGGACGACGTCTTCCGCAGCGTCGCCACCTCCCCGATCCTGCTGCCGGGTGGCGTGTCGATCACCTGGAGCGTCCTGATCGCGCTCGTCATCGTCGCGGTGGCCGCCTGGGTCCTGCACCGCACGCGGTTCGGCCGGACGGCGTACGCCATCGGCGGCAGCGAGGGCTCCGCCACGCTCATGGGCCTGCCCGTCGCCAGGGTCAAGGTCGGCGTCTACGTCATCAGCGGCCTCTGCTCCGCCATCGCCGGACTGCTCTTCGGCCTCTACATGCTCTCCGGCTACGGCCTGCACGCCGTCGGCATGGAACTGGACGCCATCGCCTCGGTCGTCATCGGCGGCACGCTGCTCTCCGGCGGCGTCGGCTACGTCCTCGGCTCGCTGCTCGGCGTCCTGGTCCTGGGGGTCATCCAGACCCTGATCTCGTTCCAGGGCACGCTGAGTTCATGGTGGACGAAAATCGCGATCGGAACCCTGCTGCTCCTCTTCGTCGTGATGCAGCGGGCCTTCATGCGGAGGCAGCCGTGACGGAGGCTGCCAAGGCCCCGGTGATGACCGACGTCGCCCGCCTCGCGGGCGTGTCGCACCAGACGGTGTCACGGGTCATCAACGGGTCGCCCAGCATCAAGCCGGAGACCCGCGAACGCGTGCTCCAGGCCATCGAGCGCCTCGGGTACCGTCCCAACACCGCCGCCCGTGCGCTGGTGCGCGGCCGCTCGGGGATGATCGGCATCATCGGCACCGCCACGACGCTGTTCGGTCCGGCGAGCATCCACCGGACCGTGGAGGACGCGGCCCGCGCCGCCGGGTATTTCGCCACCTCCGTGAACCTGCCGGGGGTGACGCGGCGGGCCCTCGACGACGCCACCGACCACCTCATGCGGGTCGGCGTGGAGGGCATCATCATGATCGCCGGCCACGACGAGGCGCTGGAGGTGGTGCGCAGGCAGCGCTCCGGCGTCCCCTTCGTGGTCGTGGAGGGGGACCTGTCCAAGGCGTCCTTCACCGTCGGCGTGGACCAGGTGCTCGGCGCGCGGATGGCGACCGAGCACCTCCTGGAGCTCGGGCACCACGAGATCGTGCACGTGCGGGGCCCGCTCAACTGGGCGGAGGCGCGCGCCCGTGTCGAGGGCTGGCGTCTGGCGATGAGTGCGGCGAGGCTGCGTCCGGCCGAGCCGGTGCACGGCGACTGGAGCTCCGAGAGCGGGTACGTCGCAGGGCTGCGGATCGGCGAGATGCCCGAGACCACGGCGGTGTTCGCGGCGAACGACCAGATGGCGATCGGCGTGCTCCGTGCGCTGCACGAGTGCGGCCGGCGGGTACCGGAGGACATCTCCGTCGTCGGGTTCGACGACGTCCCCGAGGCGGCCTACCTCATCCCGCCGCTGACGACGATCCAGCAGGACTTCAAGGCCGTCGGTCGCCGGGCGATCGAGGTCATCAAGCAGGCGATCAAGGGCGAGGACCTCCAGCCGTCGCCGTTGATCATCCCCAAGCTCGTGGTGCGCAAGAGCACCGCGCCGCCGACAAGGACCAGCACATGAGTGACGAGAAGTACGTGGTGGGTGTCGACTACGGCACGCTCTCGGGACGGGCCCTGGTGGTCCGGGTCTCCGACGGTGCCGAGATGGGGTCGGCCGTGCACGAGTACCCGCACGCCGTGGTGACCGACGCCCTGCCCTCCGGCCAGGCTCTGCCGCCGGAGTGGGCGCTACAGGTACCGCAGGACTACCGCGAGGTGCTGCAGGTGGCGGTGCCGCAGGCCGTGCGGGAGGCGGGGATCGACCCGGCCGACGTCATCGGCATCGGCACCGACTTCACCGCGTGCACGATGGTCCCGACGCTGGCCGATGGCACACCGCTGTGCGAGCTGGACCGGTTCGCCGACCGGCCGCACGCCTACGTCAAGCTGTGGCGCCACCACGCCGCCCAGCCGCACGCCGACCGGATCAGCCAGCTCGCCGCCAAGCGGAACGAACCCTGGCTGGCCCGCTACGGCGGCGTGATCTCCTCGGAGTGGGAGTTCGCCAAGGCGCTGCAGATGCTGGAGGAGGACCCGGAGGTCTACGCGGCCACGCAGCGGTGGGTGGAGGCAGCGGACTGGATCGTCTGGCAGCTCACCGGCCGCTACGTCCGCAACGCCTGCACCGCCGGCTACAAGGGCATTTACCAGGACGGCCGGTACCCCGGCCGGGACTTCCTCGCCGAGCTCAACCCCGGATTCGCCGACTTCGTCGAGACCAAGCTCGACCAGCCCATCGGCCAGCTGGGCGACGCCGCCGGCACGCTGACCGACCGGGCGGCGGCGTGGACGGGCCTGCCCCCCGGCATCCCGGTCGCGGTCGGCAACGTGGACGCGCACGTCACGGCAGCCGCGGCCAACGCTCTCGACCCTGGGCAGATGGTCGCCATCATGGGCACCTCCACCTGTCACATCATGAACGGCAGCGAACTACGCGTGGTGCCCGGCATGTGCGGCGTGGTGGCCAACGGCATCGTCGCCGGGCTCTGGGGCTACGAGGCCGGGCAGAGCGGCGTCGGCGACATCTTCGCGCACTTCGTGCGCACGCACGTGCCGGCCAGCTACACGTCCCAAGCCCAGGCCGAAGGAATGAGCGTCCACGAGTACCTCACGAGGCTGGCGTCGGGCCAGCGGGTGGGGGAGCACGGACTGCTCGCCCTGGACTGGCACAGCGGCAACCGCTCGGTACTCGTCGACCACGAGCTGTCCGGCCTGCTCGTGGGGGAGACGCTGGCCACCCGGCCGGAGGACATCTACCGGGCGCTCATCGAGGCCACCGCCTTCGGGACCCGAACAATCATCGAAACCTTCCGCGCCGCCGAGGTGCCGGTCACGGAACTGGTCGTCGCGGGCGGACTCGTCAGGAACCGGATGCTCATGCAGATCTACAGCGATGTGACCCGACTACCGCTGTCGGTGATCCCCTCGGAGCAGGGACCCGCGTTGGGTTCGGCGATCCACGCCGCCGTCGCCGCCGGCGCCTACCCGGACACGCGTGCGGCAGCCGCCCGCATGGGCCGCGTGGAACGGGCGGCGTACCACCCGAACGAGGCGGACGCGGCGGTGTACGACGAGCTCTTCGCCGAGTACACCCGGCTGCACGACTACTTCGGCCGCGGCGGCAACAAGATCATGCGGAAGCTGCGGGCCATCCAGCGGACGGCGGTGGCCCGATGAGCGTCCTCCAGTCCGTCGGCGCCACCATCAAGCAGCTGCGCGCCCAGGTCGCCGCGTTGCACGCCGAGCTGCCCCGCAACGCGCTCGTGGTGTGGACGGCCGGCAACGTCTCCGCCCGCGTACCCGGCGCGGACCTGCTGGTCATCAAACCGTCGGGCGTCAGCTACGACGACATCCGACCGGAGAACATGGTCGTCACCGACCTCGACGCCAACCTGGTCGACGGAGACCTGTCGCCCTCGTCGGACACCAGCGCCCACGCGTATGTCTACAAGCACCTGCCGCAGGTGGGCGGCGTGGTACACACCCACTCCACGTACGCGACCGCCTGGGCCGCCCGGGGCGAGCCGATCCCGTGCGTGCTGACCATGATCGCCGACGAGTTCGGCGGCGAGATCCCGGTCGGGCCGTTCGCGCTGATCGGCGACGACTCGATCGGCCGGGGCATCGTGGCCACGCTCCGCGCCCACCGCTCGCCGGCGGTCCTCATGCGCAACCACGGTGTCTTCACCATCGGGCCCAACGCCCGTGCCGCCGTGAAGGCCGCCGTGATGTGCGAGGACGTCGCCCGCACCGTCCACATCGCCCGCCAGCTCGGCGCGCCGCTACCGATCCGGCAGAGCGACGTCGACGCCCTCTACGACCGCTACCAAAACGCATACGGGCAGGCGTAGGCCGTCCCCGACAGGAGAACGCACCATGGCATCGGCCACGAAACCCCAGGTCTGGTTCCTCACCGGCAGCCAGCACCTGTACGGTCCCGACACCCTCAACCAGGTCGCCGACCAGTCCCAGCAGATCCAGAAGATTCTGGTGTCCTCCGGTCAACTCGGCGCGGAGATCGTCTGGAAGCCGGTGCTGACCGACTCGACCGCGATCCGCCAGGTGATGCTCGAGGCCAACGCGGACCCGGACTGCGTCGGCGTCATCGCCTGGATGCACACCTTCTCCCCGGCCAAGATGTGGATCAGTGGGCTGGACGTGCTGCGCAAGCCGCTGCTGCACCTGCACACCCAGATCAACGCGGCGCTGCCATGGGCGTCCATCGACATGGACTTCATGAATCTCAACCAGGCCGCGCACGGCGACCGGGAGTTCGGCTACATCCAGACGCGGCTGGGCGTCACCCGCAAGACCGTCGTCGGCCACGCCTCCGACCCCCAGGTGATCACCCGGCTTGCCGGCTGGATCCGTGCCGCCCTCGGCCTGGACCACCTGCGGGGGCTCCGGCTGGCACGCTTCGGCGACAACATGCGTGACGTCGCGGTGACCGAGGGGGACAAGGTCGAGGCCGAGCTCCGGTTCGGCGTCTCGGTCAACACCTACGGCGTCAATGACCTGGTCGCCGCGGTCCACGACGCGTCCGACGACGAGGTCGAGGCGCTCGTCGCCGAGTACGCGGACGCGTACCGCCTCGCGACGGAACTGGCCCGGGGTGGCGAGCGCCACGAAGCCCTGCGGTACGCCGCGCGCATCGAGGTCGGCCTGCGCCACTTCCTCACCGCGGGCGGCTTCGGCGCGTTTACCACGAACTTCCAGGACCTCGGCGGCCTGCGGCAGCTGCCCGGTCTGGCGGTGCAGCGGCTGATGGCCGACGGCTACGGGTTCGGCGGCGAGGGGGACTGGAAGACCTCCGCTCTGCTCGCCGCGGTCAAGGCCATGGGCGCCGGCAGCGGGCGGGGCACCTCCTTCATGGAGGACTACACCTACCACTTCGGCCCCGGCGAGCCGAAGATCCTCGGGGCGCACATGCTGGAGGTCTGCCCGAGCATCGCCGCCGACCAGCCGTCCTGCGAGATCCACCCGCTGAGCATCGGCGACCGGGAGGACCCGGTACGACTGGTGTTCGACGCCGCACCAGGCGCCGGCGTGGTGATCGGCATGACCGACCTCGGCGACCGGTTCCGGCTGGTCGCCAACACCGTCGAGGTGACACCGCCGGACGAGCCGCTGCCCAAGTTGCCGGTCGCCCGCGCGGTGTGGAAGCCCGCCCCGTCGCTGTCCACGTCCGCCGAGGCATGGCTCATGGTCGGTGGACCGCACCACACCGTGCTGACCCAGGCGGTCGGCGCGGAGACGTTGCGGGACTTCGCCGACATGCTGAACACCGAGTTCCTGCTCATCGACGATCGAACCACCCCGTCCGACCTGGGCGACCGGCTGCGCTGGAACCAGGCCTACCACCGGCTGATGAACAGCCGGTAGACCCCGGACCGGCGTACCCCATCCCATCCCGTAGGAGACATCATGACCATGACCCGGCTCGCGTCGGCGGCGGCAGCCATCGTGCTCGCCGCGGCCCTGACAGCCTGCGGCTCCAGCACCAAGACCGTCGACCAGCAGGCGCAGTCCGGCGACAACGCCGGCGCGCTGGTCGGCGTCACCATGCCGACCAAGTCGTCGGAGCGGTGGATCAGCGACGGCGAGAACGTCAAGAAGCAGCTGGAGGCGCTCGGCTACAAGGTCGACCTGCAGTACGCCGAGAACGACATCCCGACCCAGGTCAACCAGCTGGAGAACCAGATCACCAAGGGCGCGAAGCTGCTCATCGTCGCGTCGATCGACGGCACCGCGCTGACCACGCAGCTGCAGCAGGCGAAGGACAACAACATCTCGGTCATCGCGTACGACCGGCTCATCCGCAACAGCCCGAACGTCGACTACTACGCGACGTTCGACAACTTCAAGGTCGGTGTGCAGCAGGCGACGTCGCTGCTGGTGGGTCTCAAGGTACTCAACCCGGACGGCTCGCCGGGTGCGGCGAAGGGGCCCCTCAACATCGAGCTGTTCGCCGGCTCGCCGGACGACAACAACGCCACGTTCTTCTTCAACGGCGCGATGAGCGTTCTGCAGCCGCACATCGACAAGGGCACGCTCGTGGTGAAGAGCGGTCAGCAGGAGTTCAAGACCGTGGCCATCCTGCGGTGGGACCCGGCCACCGCGCAGAAGCGTATGGAGGACCTGCTGACGTCGACGTACACGGGCGGCGCCACGGTGGACGGGGTGTTGTCGCCGTACGACGGCCTGTCGATCGGCATCCTGTCGGCCCTCAAGAGCAACGGCTACGGCACCGCCGGCCAGCCGTACCCGATCGTGACCGGCCAGGACGCCGAGCTGGCGTCGGTGAAGTCCATCATCGCGGGTGAGCAGTACTCGACGATCTACAAGGACACCCGCGAGCTGGCCAAGGTCACGGTGCAGATGGCCGATGCCGTGCTCAAGGGCGACAAGCCGCAGGTGAACAACGACAAGGACTACGACAACGGGGTCAAGGTCGTGCCGTCGTACCTGCTGCAGCCGGTCATCGTGGACAAGAGCAACTACCGGAAGACTCTCCTCGACACCGGCTATTACACCGACGCGCAGCTGGGCTGATCCGCGCTGACTCCCGCCGCGCCCGATGGCGGCGCGGCGGGAGCCTTGAGCCTTGTAGGACACGTGCCGGCGGAGGGAGCGCGGCGATGACGGACCACATCCTGCGGATGCAGGGCATCACCAAGACCTTTCCCGGGGTGACGGCGCTTCAGGACGTCAACCTGTCCGTGCGCCGGGGGGAGATCCACGCGATCTGCGGGGAGAACGGCGCGGGTAAGTCGACGCTGATGAAGGTGCTGTCCGGGGTGTACCCCCACGGTACGTACCGGGGCGACATCTACTTCGACGACGAACCGTGCCGGTTGTCGGGCATCCGCGACAGCGAGCACCGGGGCATCGTCATCATCCACCAGGAACTCGCGCTGTGCCCCCAGTTGTCGATCGCGGAGAACATCTTCCTCGGCAACGAGCAGGCGCACCGGGGCCTGATCGACTGGAACAAGACCCACCACGAGGCGGCGCAGCTGCTGGCGCGGGTGGGTTTGGCGGAGAGCCCGGTGACCCCGGTGATGGACCTCGGCGTGGGTAAGCAGCAGCTGGTGGAGATCGCCAAGGCGCTCTCCAAAGAGGTGAAGCTGCTGATCCTCGACGAGCCGACCGCGGCGTTGAACGACGAGGACTCGGCACACCTGCTGGATCTGCTGCGCGGCCTGCGGGACGCCGGGATCACCTGCGTGATCATCTCGCACAAACTCAACGAGGTCCTCGCGATCGCGGACGCCATCACGATCTTGCGGGACGGGCGCACCATCGAGACCCTCGACGTGGCCACCGACCAGGTGACCGAGGATCGGATCATCTCCGGGATGGTGGGCCGGGACCTGGACCACCGCTTCCCGCCGCACACCCCCAAGATCGGCGAGGAGTTGCTGCGCATCGAGGACTGGACCGTGCACAGTCCGACCCAGCACGGCCGGGTCGTGGTGTCCGGTGCCAACCTGGTGCTGCGTCGCGGGGAGATCGTCGGACTGGCCGGGCTGATGGGCGCGGGGCGGACGGAGCTGGCGATGAGCGTGTTCGGCCGCTCGTATGGCACGAACATCACCGGGCGCATCGTCAAGGACGGCAGGGAGATCCACCTGAAGTCCGTGCGCGACGCCATCCGGCACGGCATCGCGTACGTCACCGAGGACCGGAAGCGGTACGGCCTCAACCTCATCGAGGACATCAAGCGCAACGTCTCCGCCGCCGCGCTCGGCAAACTGGCGAAGCGCGGATGGGTCAACGACAACGAGGAGTACCGGGTCGCCGACGAGTATCGGGCCGGTATGAACATCAAGGCCCCCAGCGTGCTCAGTGTCACCGGCAAACTCAGTGGCGGAAACCAGCAGAAGGTCGTCCTGTCGAAGTGGATTTTCACCGACGCGGACCTGTTGATCCTGGACGAGCCGACCCGGGGCATCGACGTCGGCGCCAAGTACGAGATCTACACGATCATCAATCGACTCGCCGACGAGGGCAGGGCGATCCTGGTGATCTCCTCCGAGCTGCCGGAGCTGCTGGGCCTGTGCGACCGCATCTACACGCTGTCGGCCGGCCGGATCAGCGGCGAGCTGCCCCGCGAGCAGGCCACGCAGGAGCGGCTCATGCAGTACATGACCAAGGGACAGTAAACAGGAGACCAGCATGACCAGCGTCGCACCCACCAACGCCGACCTCGCGGTGGCCGGCACCACACCGGCCCAGCCGGGGCAACCGGCCGGGCGCCCGCCACGCCGCTTCAGCGTCAACCTACGTCAGTCCGGTATCTACGTCGCGTTCGCGCTGATCGTGGTGCTGTTCAGCGTGCTGACCGACGGCGCCATGCTGCAGCCCCAGAACATCAGCAACATCATCGTCCAGAACTCGTACATCCTGATCCTCGCCATCGGCATGATCCTGATCATCATTGCCGGACACATCGACCTGTCGGTCGGTTCCGTGGTCGCGGTCACCGGCGCGATCACCGGGGTGCTCACCGTCAACATGGGCATGCCGTGGCCGCTTGCCCTGGTCATCACCCTCGTCGCCGGCGGGCTCATCGGCGCCTGGCAGGGCTACTGGATCGCCTACTTCGGGATTCCCGCGTTCATCGTCACCCTCGCCGGCATGCTGCTGTTCCGCGCCCTCACCCTGACCGTGCTCGGCAACCAGGGCATCGGCCCCTTCCCCGAGCCGATCCGTACCCTGGCCAACGGATTCACCAACGGCTACCTCGGCAACATCGGCCTCGGACCGCTCGGCGGTGCCGACCTGTTCAGCCTGCTCGCCGGCGTCGCCGCCGTGGCCGGGATCGCCATCACCCAGTGGCGCGCCCGCGCCGCCCGGCTCCGGTACCGCCAGACCGTCGATCCGCTGCCGATCTTCCTCGCCAAGAACGCGGTCGCTGCGATCCTCGTCCTCGGGATCGTCGTGCAGCTCGCGCGGTTCCGTAACCTGCCCTGGGTCCTCGTGCTGCTCGCCGCCCTGGTGCTCGGCTACAGCCTGCTGACGAACCGGGCCGTGTTCGGCCGGCAGATCTACGCCGTCGGCGGAAACATGCAAGCCGCCGTCCTGTCCGGCGTCAAGGTCAAGTCCATCGTCTTCTGGATCTTTGTGAACATGGGGGTGCTGTCCGCCCTCGCCGGCATCATCTTCGCCGGCCGTCTCAACCAGGCCGGCCCGACCGCCGGCACCCAGTTCGAGCTCGATGCCATCGCGGCGGCCTTCATCGGCGGCGCTGCCGTCCAGGGTGGTGTCGGCAAGGTCATCGGCGCGATCACCGGTGGTCTCATCATGGGCGTCATCAACAACGGCATGTCGCTGATCGGCGCACCGAGCGAGCGGGTGATGCTGGTCAAGGGTCTGGTGCTCCTCGCCGCCGTGGCCTTCGACGTGTGGACCAAGCGGCGAGCCGGCGCCGCACGGTGACGGTCAGCGGCCGCCAGGCAGTGCCGCTCCGCCCACCGGCGGGTGGCTTCTTGGCGTCGGCGTGGGCAGCACACCTACACTTCGGCCCGAGGACGGACACCTGGGGACGCATGAGCGCCAATGGCGAGCTGACGGACGGTCAGCGTAGCTACCTGCGGGGGCTGCCGCTGTACCCCTGGGCGATGTGGAGCCGGCGCGGGTTCGTGGGCGTGATCGCGTTCATGTTCACGGTGGCGGTCACCGGGCAGGGAGGGGAGCCGGTGCTGCCGGCGTTCCTGCTGCTGTTGCCGCTCGCTGTGCTCGACTCCGTCGCGACCTTGCTCCTGCTCAACCAGATGAGGCAGGTCCTGGGGGTTCGGGGTCTGGTGGAGCGGGCACACCTGAGCGGCGCGGTCAACGCGGTCATTTTCCGTGACGCGCTGCTGGGTACCCGTACCGTGAACTGATCACCTCGAGCGCCGCCGGACTGGGGGCGCCCTCGCTGCTGACGCCGGGCGATGCCGTCGTCGTGACCCGGCATGCGCCCGACGTCGAGCAGGGGTGACGCCTTCTCCGGTACCGGACGCCACCGGCACTCGGCATAGTCAGCCGGCCGCCTGGGTAGAAGGACGTCACTGCACCGGAGCGGGCCGGGGCGGGTAGTGGCCGGCGTGGCCGCGGCCGGCTCCACGGGCCCACCAGCCTGACCGGCTGGCGGTGCGACATGCCAGATGTGTGCGAACGGAGGAGGGTGGCCCGTCATGCTGTTGTTCCAGGGTGGATTCTTTCGTCGATTGATGGCCCCGTTGGCCTACGTGGCCGGTCCGACCGCCGATGTCACCGGCCGCCAGCAGGACAACGCCCCGCTGTGCCCGTCCGCCGCCGCCCAGCGCTGGAGGCCGTTCGTGGTGACCAGTTCCCGCATGCGGCACGGCCCCGCCGTCGGTCCGGCCAGGTGATCGCCATGTCCGCTGCGCCCGCGCCCCGGTCGGCGTTCGCCGTCCCGTCGGTTCCCCGGAAGTACGTGCTGTACCTGCGTGCCAGACTGCTGGAGGCCGAGGCCAGCCTGGCCGCGATGACCGTGAAGTACGAGCGGACCAAGGCCCGGTTCGACCGCTGCTACGCGCGTCGGGGCATCACGCCGGAGGAGGACATCGTCAACTACATCAACGCCAAGGCGATGAATCCCGAGCTCAAGTTCTGGTACTCCAAGGTGGAGCATTTTCAGCGCGAGGTCAGCGCCTACGGAGCGGCGCTGACCGGGCTCGACGCCGCGCGCCGGTTGCTCGGCTCGGACGGCTCTCGCCTACCTGTGGAGAGCGGCCGTGCGGGCAACGGCAGGCGTGGCCTGAATCGCGCCAGCTGACGGCCGGCGGCCGGCACACACTGCGCGCCGGCCGCCGCGCTGCGAAGTCCCGGGTTGCGCGTCAGCCCTTCCGCCATTTCTGGTTCGCGGTGCCGGCGCAGTCCCAGAGTTGGAGCTTGGCGCCGTCGCCGCCGTTCCAGTCCCTGATGTCGACGCACTTGTCGGCCCGCAGGTTGACCAGGTCTCCTGCGGAGGTGAGCGTGAACTGTTGGGCTCCGGTGCCGTTGCAGCTGTAGAGCTGGATGACGGTGCCGTTGGCGGTGGCTCCGCCGTCGACGTCCATGCATTTGTTGTTCTGGCTCTGCACCGCGGTGCCGGTGAACGTCCACTTCTGTGCGTTGGTGCCGTTGCAGGCCCACATCTGCAACGGCACCCGGTCGGCGAAGTTCGCGCTGGGCACGTCCACGCACCTGTTGTTCCAGTTGCTCACCACCGGCACGCCGCCGCCCGGGGCCCCTGGACCGCCGCCGGTGCCGAACGGGCTGAGGATCAGGCCGGCCGAGCGGGGGTCGCCGTCGTGGACCAGCGACTCGAACGCGCCGACGTCGTCGAAGGCGAAGGCGTACGCCTTGCCGTCGGTCATGTTGGCGTGGATGACGCGGGCGTAGTGGTTGGTCGGGTTGTTGCGGTAGAACTCGGCAGGGTTGGTGCTGGGCTGCGTGTCGACCGTCCCGAGGGTGCCCCGGTTCAGCGCCGCGCAAAGCGTCCGGGAGATCGGACCGACGATCTGGTCGTTCGGCGCGGGCAGGTCGCCGTCGCAGCCCCACACGCTGGCCGATGACGGCCGGCTGAAGGAGGCGACCACCTGGCCGGCGCTGTTGGTGAAGGTCATGACGTTGCCGGAGGTCCGCCCGAAGTACCGGGTGTTCGGCTGGTGGGCGAACGGCACGACGGTCAGGGTCTTGGTGGTGTACGCGTTCCACGCCGAGGCGATGTACGAGTCCAGGTAGGTCGCGCTGAGCAGACCGGCACCGGCGGCCTTGCCCGGTGCCAGCACGCGCAGCACGGTCCCGTCGGCCCGGGTGTGGACCGTGTTCGCCCAGCCGGCCTGCGAGCGAATGCCGTCGATGATGGCGTTGCGGCCGTTGCTGACCACGTCGCCGGTGCGCTTGGTGACGCCGTTGGCGCCGGTAACGGTGACCGCGTGCGGCACCGCGAACATGTCGACCTGTGAGCTGTTGAGCCACAGGCCGGCGTCGTTGTAGGTGAACTCGCTCCAGTCGAACAGGATGTTCCGGTTGGCGTCGCCGGATGCCCACGGTGCGGGCTGCACCAGGCCGTCGGGGGTCAGGAAGAACGTGAGCTTCTGGCCGAAGGAGAAGTAGACGCGGCCGGAGAAGCCGCGCGGGAACCGGATGGTCGTGCTACCGCCGCTGCCCGGACCGGGGATCGACGCGTCGGGTGCGGGCGACGGCGGGATCTGCCCGCCGGACCAGGGGATGAACGCGCCGGCCTGGTTGACGTAACCGAGGCGGCCGGTGGAGAGCTGGGTGCCGATCACATACAGATGGACCGCCTCGCCGCGGCCGGTGCTGTTGGTGACCGTGACGGGCAGCAGCGCGGGGCCGATCGCCCGGGCGGGGGAAGCGGTGACGGTCACCGGGACGGCGGCGACCAGAGCGGAGACGGCAGCCAGAAGTGTTCTTCGGATACCCACAGCAACTCCTCGGGGTGGGCGGACGGGTGAGAGAGCGCTCTCCCAGCGTCCCGACTGTTAACAACATGTGTCAATAGACGAACAGTGATGTATTGCCCTGCCCGTTCCGCCTCGGTTGTGGCCGGCGCGCGCCCCCAGGCGGGAGGACGCGCTGGGGACAAATCGGTGGTTGACGGACGGCGGTGAGGTGTCATGACTACCGTATGGGCGGAGTGGGCAAGCGGAGAGATGCCCCAGCCTGGGGCCGGACGCCCGGTAGGTGGCGGGCTGGTGGGAGAGCCGATCGCTGGAGGCGATGGCGATGACGATGGAAGCAGCGCGCACCCTGCGCGACGAGGAGATCCACCAGCTGGGTGAGCTTGCCGCCCAGCTGCGGGTGGATGCCATCCGGTGCAGCACCAGGGCCGGATCCGGGCACCCGACCTCGAGCCTGTCGGCCGCCGACCTGCTCGCCGTGCTGATCTCCCGGCACTTGCGCTACGACTGGGCCGACCCGGACAGTCCCGCGAACGACCACCTGATCTTCTCCAAGGGCCACGCCTCGCCGCTGCTCTACGCGGTCTTCAAGGCGGTCGGTGCGATCACCGACCAGGAGTTGGTCGACACCTACCGCGCCTTCGGCTCGCGCCTGCAGGGCCACCCCACCCCGGCCCTGCCCTGGGTCGACGTCGCCACCGGCTCGCTCGGCCAGGGGTTGCCGGTCGGCGTCGGCATCGCGCTGGCCGGCCAGTACCTCGATCATCTGCCGTTTCACGTCTGGGTGCTGTGCGGCGACAGCGAGACCGCGGAGGGCTCGATCTGGGAGGCACTGGACAAGGCCGGGCACTACGGGTTGCGCAACCTGACCGCGGTCGTCGACGTGAACCGGTTCGGGCAGCGCGGGACGACCGAGTTGGAATGGGACCTGGACACCTACCGGCGGCGGATGGAGGCGTTCGGCTGCCAGGCGATCGTCATCGACGGGCATGACCTGGTCGCCGTCGACGACGCGCTGCGTCGTGCCCGGCAGGCGACCGGTCCCACCGTGCTGCTCGCCCGGACGCTAAAGGGCAAGGGCGTGCCGGAGATCGAGAACAAGCCGGACTGGCACGGTAAGCCGCTGAAGGCAGACCTCGCCGAGCGAGCGGTCAGTGCGCTCGGCGGGACACGCCAGATCCGCGTCACGGGCCCCCGGCCCGAACCCGCCCCACCCGCCACCGCCCCGGCCGCCGAGCCTCCCGACCTCCCGCGCTACGACCGGGGGGCGAAGGTCCCCACCCGGAACGCGTACGGAGACGCGCTGCGGGCGGTGGGCCGCCGGCCGGACGTGGTCGTCCTGGACGGCGAGGTCAGCGATTCCACCCGCGCGGACAGGTTCGCCGGTGCCTACCCTGACCGGTTCTTCGAGATGTTCATCTCCGAACAGCAACTCGTCGCCGCGGCGGTCGGACTCCAGGTGCGCGGGTACCGGCCCTTCGCCTCGACCTTCGCGGCGTTCCTCTCCCGCGCGTACGACTTCATCCGCATGGCAGGCATCTCGCAGGCCGATATCGCCCTCTCCGGCTCGCACGCCGGCGTGGAGATCGGAGCGGACGGTCCCTCGCAGATGGGCCTGGAAGACCTGGCGGCCATGCGCGCCGTGCACGGGTCCACCGTTCTCTACCCCAGCGACGCGGTGTCCTGCGCCGCTCTCGTCGCCCAGATGGTCGACCGCAAGGGCATCAACTACCTGCGCACCACCCGGGGCGGCTATCCCGTGCTCTACGACAACGACGACGCCTTCCCGGTAGGCGGGAGCAAGCTGCTCCGCGGCGGCGACGACGACCGCGTCGCGCTCATCGGTGCCGGGGTGACCGTCCACAACAGCCTCGCCGCTGCCGACGAGTTGGCGCGCGAGGGAATCGGCGCCCGGGTCATCGACCTCTACTCCGTCAAACCGCTGGACCGGGACCGGCTGGTCGACGCTGTCCGGGACACCGGCGGCCGGCTGGTGGTGGTCGAGGACCACTATCCCGAAGGGGGCCTCGGCTCCGCCGTGCTCGAGGCGCTGGCCGATCTGCCCGAACCGGTGCGGGTGGCACACCTTGCGGTAGGCGGGCTGCCCACCTCGGGGACACCCACCGAGCTGATGGACCAGGCGGGGATCGGGACGGGCGCCATCGTCGCGGCGGCGCGCGCCCTGCTGGGCAAGACCGGCTGAGGCGGGCGGGGTCGCACGCTGGGCGGCGTCAGGGCCTCGCGCAGTCATCGGCTCGGCGGAGCCGGAACGGACTGACTGGAGGGCCGACGCGGACCGGACGCCTCGCCCAACGCATCGCCGACCTGCCCGACGCCATCGAGATCGTCGCCTACTGCCGCGTCGCCGACTGCGCCCTCGCCCACGACGCGGTCCGCCTGCTCCGGGCCCACGGCCGCCCCGCCGGCCGGCTGGTCGACGGCACGCTCGAATGGCGTCTCGCCGGCCTACCCGTCGCGGCGGGACACCCGTCGTCCTCGACGACGCCACCGCCGCGTCTTGCCGCCGTCCACCTGCTGCCCGCGATCCGCGCCGGCGCGTGCTCACCTGCCGAGCGGGACCCGGGCTGCACCTGATCGCCACCGGCCCCGCCGCACCACCGCACGGGCAGCCGGGTGCAGATCACACGCTGTCCGTAGCGCAGCAGGAGCACCCCGGCTGGCAGCCGCAGCCGTCGGCGGCGTGAGCCGGGGAGGCCGGCGCGGTCAGGGGCGCCGTGCAGCAGACGTCGCCGCGCCACGCCTCGCGGCCCTCCTTGACGGCGACCGCGGCGATGACCAGGGCGGCGACCGGATCGGCCCAGGACCATCCGAACAGGCTGTTGAGGCCGAGGCCCACGAGCAGCACCGCGGACAGGTACGTGCACAGCAGGGTCTGCTTGGAGTCGGCCACCGCCGAGCGGGAGTCAAGTTCCCGGCCGGCCCGACGCTGGGCGTACGACAGCACGGGCATGACCGCGAGGGACACCGCGGCCAGGGCGAGACCGATCGAGGAGTGGCCCGCCCCGGCACCGCCGACCAGGGCGCGAACCGACTCGACGGTGACGTAGGTGGCGAGGGCGAAGAACGACACCGCGATGATCCGCAGCGCGACCTTCTCCCGCGCCTGCGGATCGCGGCCGGCGAACTGCCACGCCACCGCCGCCGCGGAAGCGACCTCGATGACGGAGTCGAGCCCGAAGCCGATCAGGGCGGTCGACGAGGCGAGAGTGCCCGCCGTGATCGCCACGACCGCCTCGACCACGTTGTAGGCGATGGTCGCCGCGACGAGCAGCCGCACCCGACGGGTCAGGACCGCCCGGCGCGCGGGGGAGAGCCCGGTGCTGACCGGGACCAGCGGCAGGGCCATCAGCAGCAGTACTCCGCGTCGGCATCCGGGCAGGCGGCCGGGTCGACAGCCAGCACGAGGCCGAGCAGATCGCCCAGGGCGTGCGCCAGCCGCGCGTCGGCCAGCTCGTAGCGGGTCCGCCGCCCCTCTGGAACGGCCACGACCAAGCCGCAGCCGCGCAGGCAGGCCAGGTGGTTCGACACGTTCTGCCGGGTCGTGCCGAGCGACAGCGCCAGCTCCGCCGGGTAACCCGGGCCGTCGCGCAGCGCCAGGAGCAGCCGCGTTCGGGTCGGATCCGACAGTGCGTGACCGAAGCGGGCGAGGACCTTCCCGTGGGTCAACGTCTCCATGCCGGAATAGTACATCGGTCTCTGTATCGATTGCCCCGACCCGGCCACCGCCATCGCCGAACCCAGGATGTCGCCGCACCCGCCGCGCGCCAGCCGCAGCTGCCCCCCCACGGTCCCGCCGTTGTCGCCGCCTAGCGGCGGCACAACCGGGACTTCGGGGTGAGCGGTGGTTGTCGCCCCGCTCTCGCCGGGCAGCGCACGATCACCTCGTCGTGCCGGAAGCGGGAGGCTCGACGTCGGTGCCGCCCTACCCTGGTGGGGGAGCCGGCAGAGCGTGGAGGCAGCGGGTGGGGCGTCTTGTCAGCGTCTGACGGGCGATCCCCGCCTGCCGGGGACGGGTCCGACGTCAGCCTCGGGCGGCACTGGTGGTCGGGCCTGCGCATCCTCCGGCTGTGCTCGGTGTTCGAACCGCCGGCCGGCGTGCTCGGCCCGCGGGCGGCTTCCTTCGACGCAGTCGGCGGGATGCAGACGCACACCGGCGAGTTGACCCGGGCGTTGGACGGCCTGGGGGTAGCCCAGACCGTCGTGACCACGCGAAGCACGAACGGCACGACGGCACCGTCGCCGCCTGCGCCCTCGGGGTGGCGGCCGGGGCGAGAGTCGTCCGGGTGCACGACGCCCGCGGCGCCCGTGACGCCGTCGACCTGGCGGCCGCCGTCGCGGCGGCAGCCGCCGGACCGGTGCCGGCACCTCCCCTCCCGATTGGCGGTGCCCATCGCCCTCGGGCGAGGGGTGCCCGATGAGGTCGGGCTTGGCGCGGAGCCGGAGTCGGCCGCCGGTTTGACCAGCCAGCGAAGGACGTGGAATGGGCGGTGGGAACGGGCCGACTACGCGCCTGATATGGACGGTTTCTCGACGTGACGGGTTCGTCCTGGTCTACGCTCGAATTCGCCATTGAGAGCCGTCCGAGGGAGCCACATGTCCACCGATGCCATCGATTTGCTCATCGAGGATCACCGCAAGATACGCGGGCTGTTCAAGGAATTCCAGGACGCGGGTGCGGACGCGAACCGGAAGGGTCAAATCGTCGACCAGATCCTCGAAGCACTGACCGTGCACACGTACGTCGAGAACGAGTGCATGTACCCGGAGACCCGCAGGCTGTGCCCGGACCTCAACGAAGCGGTACTGGAATCCTACGAGGAGCACCACGTCGCCGACGTGTTGGGCTTTGAACTCGCCATGATGAGCCCTGATGACGAGCATTTCGAGGCCAAGACGATGGTCCTTATCGAAGCTGTCAACCACCATATCCAGGAAGAGGAAAATGAGTGGTTCCCGAAGGTTCGCGCGGGTCTTTCCCGTGACCAGTTGCAGGGGCTCGGCGCCAAGCTGGCGGAATTGATGAAGAAGGCGCCCCGGAAGCCGACCGCACCTCGCGCCCTGAAGAAGGCCATGGACGCCGTGCGGGCCTGATCCACGACATGCGTGGCTTCGCCCGGCGGGAAGCGCTGGACGGGCGCGCACCCACGCCAGGGCGGGGTGGGCGCGCACCAACGCCAGGGCGGGGTGCTGGACGTTGCAGTCCCGCAGCCAGGGCAGGCCGATGCTGGTCCGCCGGCGGTGGCCAGCCGGGTCAGGGGCCTGCCGGCAGCGGCTGGAGGACGTGCACGTCCGGGTGCGTCACGGGCGGCGCCGGCCATGGTCGCGACTGGCATCGCGGCATCACGTTCCCGGCTCGACGCCGGGCGCCCCGGATCCGCTGTCGACGCGGCCGCGCTCTTCTGCCGTCGGCGGGTTGACGTCCGTGCCGCCCTCGGCGTCCGCGTCGATGTCGTCGGGGTTGCGGTCCGCCAGGTCCGGCCCGCTTGTGGCAGGGTTCGTCGGCGGCTCGCGGTCCTGGTCGTGGCCGTACGCGGTCGTGTCGTCCAACTCGCTCATCACTGGCTCCCGTCCGCACAGGGCAGGCCGACCCGTCGCCGGCCGGAGCCTGGCAGAGGCGCCCTTCCCCCCGACGCTCGTTCCAAACCCGCCCGGTCTGCCGCGCGTCACAGCCCGTCGGCGGCTCCGGCAGCCGGCGGATGCCGGCTTGGAGACCCTCCGCGGTCTCCGAGCGCGGGCGTGCCGCTCAGCGGGCGCCGACGATGCGGAGCGCCATCTCGGCGTACTGGGCGGCGATGTACTCGGGGCTCCAGTCGCCGTCGTCGCGGTACCACCGGCCGAGGTCGACGCCGAGGGACAGCAGGGCGGCGCTCGCCATTCGCGGGTCCGGGGTGTCGAAGACCCCGGCGGCGACGCCTGCTTCGACGAGCTGGCGGAGCGCCTGCTCGATGCGGTGGCGCAGGTCGCGGATCTCGGCGAGATGCTCAGGGCTGAGTGCGGCCAGCTCGTAGTTCACGACCCGCGTGCTGGTGTGGTCGCGGGCGTGGAAGACAACGAAGTCGTGGACCACCCGCCGTAGCGCCGTGGCCGGGTCGTCGGACGACGCCATCGCGTCCCGCACCAGCCGCAGCGCCTGGTCGTGCCCTGATCGCGAGATCAGGTAGAGGAGTTCCTCCTTGGATCTGTGGTGCACGTAGAGCGCGGCCGGGCTGAGCCCGGCCGCCGCGGCGATGTCGCGTGTTGTCGTGCCGTGGAAGCCGCGCTCGGCGAACGCGCTGACGGCCGCCTCGAGCAGCCGGGCGCGGGTCGCGTCGGCGCGGGAGTGCTCGGCGGTGTCGGTCAACGGCGTCCATCCTTCCTTCCTGAGCCTCGCCGGGCATTGATACCACAGCGCCGGGTGGGCGAGGCGGACATCAGCCATCGGGGTCAGACCTGTTGACGGCGCCGGCGACGGTGCCGCACACTTCATCGAATGTAGCCTAAGCAAGCGCTTAGTAACCCGAAGGGAAGGCTGTGCCCGAAGCCGTGTTCACCACCCGTCTGACATGACCGGCACCCGGATCACCCGCACCGCGCGGCGGTGGCCGTCCGCCCGGCGAACCTCGGGGACCTCGGTGCTGGTGCGTCACCTGGCGTCGTCGTCACCGGCGCCGGCCACGGCACCGGCCGAGCCCTGGCCACCCGACTCGCCGCGGCCGGGCTGCTCACGATGATCGGGAGTGCCACGTACTCGGTCAGCAAGCACGCCTGCGTCGCCTTCGCCGAGTGGCTGTCGGTACCTACCGGCACCGCGGAGTCGTGGCGCAGGCGATCTGCCCGCAGGGCGTGCGCATCCGGATGCTCGACAACGCCCGGCCGCTGCAGGAGGTGCCCAGCCGCGACGCGGCGCTCACCCCCGAGGACGTCGCCGAGGCGACGTGGCAGGCCCTCCACGACGACCGGTTCCTGGTCCTGCCGCATCCCGAGGTGGCCGACTACTACGCACACCGCGCCGTCGACACCCACCGCTGGCTGACCGGCATGAACAAGCTCCAGCGACGACTCGAGGACCAGGGGGCACTCCGATGAAGGCCTGGCGGGTCACCCAACTCGGTGAGCCCCGCGACGTGCTGCGGCTCGTCGACGTGACCGACCCGCAGCCGGGTCCCGGGCAGCTCGTGGTGAGGGTGCTGGCGTGCCCGGCCAACTTCCCCGACGTCCTGATGTGCCGAGGCGAGTACCAGGTCAAGCCAGAGCTGCCGTTCACCCCCGGTGTCGAGCTGTGTGGCGAGGTCGTCGCGCTCGGCGAGAGCGTCGACGCGTTCGCCGTCGGCGACCGCGTGCTCGGCGGCGCGGTGCTGCCGTTCGGCGGGTTCGGTGAGCTTGCGCTGCTGGATGTGGCGACCACGTTTGCCGCGCCCGCGGAACTCGACGACGCCGAGGCGGCCTCGCTCTACATCGGGTACCAGACCGGCTGGTTCGGCCTGCACCGCCGGGCGGGGCTCTGCGCGGGCGAGACGCTGCTGGTGCACGCCGCCGCCGGCGGGGTCGGCAGCGCCGCCGTCCAGCTGGGCAAGGCGGCCGGCGCCCGGGTGATCGGCGTCGTGGGTGGTCCGGAGAAGGCGGCTGTGGCCCGCGCGTTGGGCGCCGACGTGGTCGTGGACCGCCGCGAGAAGGACTTCGTCGAGGTGGTCAAGGCCGAGACCGGTGGCCGGGGCGCCGACGTCGTGTACGACCCGGTCGGCGGCGAGACCTACCAGCGTTCGACCAGGTGCATCGCCTTCGAGGGGCGGATCCTCGTGGTCGGCTTCGCCGGCGGCCGGATCCAGTCCGCCGCGCTCAACCACGCCTTGGTAAAGAACTACTCAATCGTCGGCCTGCACTGGGGCCTGTACCACCGCTACGACCCCGCAGCCGTCGCCGAATGCCACCGTGCCCTCACCGGGTTGGCCGCCCAGGGCGCCGTGCGTCCCCTGGTCAGCGGTCGCCTCGCGCTCGGCGAGGTGGCCGGCGGGATGCAGCGGCTTGCCGACGGCGTCACCGTCGGCCGGGTGGTGTACGTCTCGTGACCCGGCGGCCGTCGGGCTGGCCGACTTCGGCCGGCCCGAGGGCTTCCTGGCCCGGCAGGTGAGCCGCTGGAAGAAACGGCTCGACGCGTCGTACTGCCGGGGACCTGCCGGCCGCCCACGAGCTGCACGCCCGCCTGGCGTCCGGCGTGCCAGCCGGGCGGGCCTGACCTACCTGAAGGAGCACTGATGGACTTCACCGTGGACCCGAGGACCGAGGGGTTGCGCGACAACCTCCTGGACTTCATGGACAGCCACGTCCACCCGGCCGAGCACGTCTTCCACGAGCAGCTCGGACAGCTTGACAACCGCTGGGCCTGGGACTCCGTGCCCGTGCTCGCGGAGCTGCGCGCCGCGGCGAGGAAGCGAGGGCTGTGGAACCTCTTCCTGCCGGGTGAGCGGGGGGCCGGTCTGACCAACCTGCAGTACGCCCCGCTCGCGGAGATCACCGGACGGAGCCACCTGGCGCCCGCCGCCCTGAACTGTGCCGCCCCGGACACCGGCAACATGGAGGTGCTGGCGATGTTCGGCACCGAGCAGCAGCGGAAGCAGTGGCTGGAGCCGCTGCTGAGCGGTGAGATCCGGTCGTCGTTCGCCATGACCGAACCGGACGTGGCGTCCTCGGATGCCACGAACATCTCCACCCGAATCGAGCGGGACGGCGACCAGTACGTGATCAACGGCCGTAAGTGGTGGATCACCGGCGCGATGAACCCGAACGCCCGGATCTTCGTCGTCATGGGCAAGACCGACCCGGACGCCGAGCGGCACCGCCAGCAGTCCATGGTGCTGGTCCCGCGGGACACCCCGGGACTGGAGATCCAGCGGGGCATGGAGGTGTTCGGATACGACGACCACGACCACGGCGGGCACGCCGAGTTGGCGTTTCACGACGTACGCGTGCCGGCGGCGAATCTGATCGGCGGCGAAGGCGACGGCTTCGCCATCGCGCAGGCCCGTCTCGGTCCCGGCCGCATCCACCACTGCATGCGCTCCATCGGTATCGCCGAGCAGGCCGTCGAGCTGATGTGCGCCCGCGCCGAGCAGCGGACCGCGTTCGGCAGACCGCTGGCCGAGCAGGGGGTGATCCGGGACTGGATCGCCGAGTCCCGGGTGCGGATCGAGCAGCTGCGCCTGCTGGTGCTCAAGACGGCCTGGTTGATGGACACCGTCGGCAACAAGGGTGCGCACACCGAGATCCAGGCGATCAAGATCGCCACCCCCGCGACCGTCCAGTGGATTCTGGACAAGGCGATCCAGGTGCACGGCGCCGCGGGGCTCTCTCAGGACTTCCCGCTGGCGGGCGCCTACGCCCGCATCCGCACCCTGCGCTTCGCCGATGGACCCGACGAGGTGCACAAGAACGCCCTCGCGCGCCACGAACTGCGCTGCCAGGCCGTCGCCAGGCAGAAGCACCGTTAGCCTCCGGGCCCGCCCCGGGTTCAGGCGGTCACCGAGCGGCGATCGGTGGTCGCCGCGGGGCGGCGTGCCCGGAGCAGCGTGTCGACGGCCCAGGCGCCGGGGCCGAGCACCGCGATCAGGAGGAACGACCAGCAGAACAGGACGGCGAGTTCGCCGCCGTTGCGCAGCGGCAGCAGGGCGTCAGGCTGGTGCACCACGAAGTACGCGTAGGCCATCGAGCCGGACGCCAGGATCGCGGCCGGCCGGGTGAGGAGGCCGAGGAGCACCAGGCCGCCGCAGACCGCCTGGATCAGCGCGGCCCACCAGCCCGGCCACTGGCCCAGCGGAAGGGTCTCCCCGGTGCCCCGGTTGCCGCCGAAGACGCCGAACACCGAGGCCAGGCCGTGGCAGAGGAACAGTAGTCCGATGACCGCGCGGAAGAGGGACAGAGCCGGTCCGACGATCTGGTCAGCACGCATTCCGGTATCTCCATTCTAGACGGGACCAGGCCCCAGGATGCCGGGGTAAATCCGTCTGTGTCGATACTTTCCCATTCTTGGGAACGCTCCCACACTCCTCGGCGACGGCCGGCCGGGTGGCACCGGAGCGCCCACCCCGCTACGCCGTCCAGCGGCCGGGCACCCCCGGCAACCCGGAGCAGATCTTTCACCTTCACCCTGGGCCCTGATCGCCGCACCGTCACCGGCAGGTGGGCGTTCCGGTCAGGCGACCCACCGGTAGCGGCGTTCCGGTCGGCCGGCGGCACCGTAGCGCAGCGTCACCTCGGCGCGGCCCTTGGCCGCGAAGTGTTCGAGGTAGCGACGGGCGCTGACCCGGGAGATTCCCACCCGGTTGGCGCATTCGGCGGCGGAGAGCGTCGCGGTGTGTTCCCGCAGGGCATGCTCCACCAGGTCCGCGGTCTCCGGGCTGAGACCGCGGGGCAGGGCGGAGGTGGCGAGGTGCGAGGCGGTTCGGGACAGCACCCGGTCGACGTCTGCCTGGTCGCTGACCATCGCGGTCTGTAGCGAGTTGCGCCGGGCCGCGTACTGTTCGAGCCGGGTCCGCAACTCGTCGAAGGTGAACGGCTTGAGCAGGTAGTTGACCGCGCCGTAGCGGACAGCGCTGCGGACCGCCTCGGCCTCCCGGGCGGCGCTGATGACCAGGATGTCGCAGTCGTGCCGGGCCGCGCGCAGCCGGGTCACCACGTCCAGGCCGAACATGTCCGGCAGGTAGAGGTCGAGCAGCACCAGGTCGGGCCGGAACTCGTCGACCCCGGCGATGGCCTCCTCGCCGGTGCTCGCCGTGCCGACCACCCGGAACCCCTCGACCCGCTCGACGAACCCCCGGTGGATCCGGGTCACCATGAAGTCGTCGTCGACGACCAGCACGTCGATCATCGAGCTTCCTCCAGCACGGCGGCCACCGACATCCGGGCGGTGAACATCGCGCCCTCCTCGGTGTTCGTCACCGCGATCTCGCCGCCGCGGCGGGTGCAGACCAGCCTGGTGAGGGCCAGCCCGATGCCCCGTTCGCCGCCCTGCGCCGCCTTCGTCGTGAAGCCGTGGGTGAAGACCTCCTGGGCCAGCTCCGGGGCGACCCCCGGCCCCGAGTCACGGACGATGATCTCGACGGACGACGCGTCCCGCCGCAGCTCGACCTCCACCCACGCCGGTCGGTCGGCCGGGCCGGTGCCGTCGTCCGGCGGGCCGGCGTCCCGGCCGCCGGCGACGGCCTCGACGGCGTTGTCGACCAGGTTGCCCACCACCGTGGCGACGTCCGCGGCGATCTCCGGCTCCAGCCGGTCCAGGCCGGTCCGCTCGGAGACCCGCAACTCCACCCGGCGCTCGGCGGCCACCGCCGACTTCGCCATCAGCAGCGCGGCGACCGCGGTGTCGTGGATCCGGCTGGTCACGGTCAGGTCGAGCGACGCGCGGTGCCGGCTCAGCGCGTCCACGTACCGGACCACCTCGTCGTGCTCGCCGATCTGGATAAGACCGGAGATGGTGTGCAACTGGTTGGCGAACTCGTGGGTCTGCGCGCGGAGCAGCTCGGTGGTGCTCCGGAACGACCCGATCTCCCGCTCCAGCCGGGCCAGCTCGGTACGGTCCCGCAAGGTGGTCACCGAACCGAGCCGGCGGCCGTCCTTGCTGACCGTCATCCGGTTCATCACCAGCACCCGGCCGCCTCGGACGACGACCTCGTCGCGGGCCTCCGGTCCGCTGCCGGCGCCGGCCAGCACGTCCCGCAGCCGGCCCGAGATGCCCAGGTCGGCGAGGCTTCGGCCGAGGCAGTGCTCGGGTAGGTCGAGTAGCCGGCGGCCGACCGCGTTGACCAGCGTGACGCGCAGGTGCGGATCCAGCGCGATCACCCCCTCGGCGATGCCGTGCAGCAGCGCCTCCCGGTGCTCCGCCAGTCCGACGATCTCCCGTGGCTCCAGGCCCAGGGTCTGCCGCTTGATCCGGCGGGCCAGCAGCCACGACCCGACGACGCCGAGCGCGCTGGCGATGCCGAGGTAGGTGAAGAGGTAGGATGAGGCGCCCACCAGCCGCTGCGACCAGGTCGGCGAGGCCTCGCCGATCACCACGGCACCGAGGTAGTGGCCGAGGTTCTCCTTCCGGGCCCCGAGCACCGGCACCTGGGCGACCAGCTCCCGCGACCCGTCGACCTCCAGCTCACCGAACCAGCTGCGGCCCTGCGCCACCCGGGGGTCGCCGAGCAGCACCGGGGTGCCCACGAGGGTGGGGTTGGTGGAGCTGACCACCCGGCCGCGGGCGTCGGCGACGCTGACCGTGGTCACCCGGGCCTGGGTCAGCACGTTCTGCACCAGCGGGGCGATCGTCTCCGCGGGGGCCGGCTGGGTGAGCCGGTCGCGTAACAGCGGACTACCGGCGAGCTGCTCGCCGAGGGCGGCGACCCGACGCCCCTCCACCCGGTTGAAGGTCGCCGCCGACTGGGCCAGCGACACGGCGGCCACGGCCAGCAGCACCACGACGATGATCGCGAGCTGGAGCACCAGCAACTGCCCGGCGAGGGTGGGGCGGCGGGACGTGATCGCGACCACAAAGACCTCAACTTCCGCTGATGACACAACGCAGACGTGGATGGCGCTCGGAGGCATCATCTTGCCGCCGGACTCATTCGAAACGGAAGAGAAACCTGATGGCAACTCGGAGAAACCTGCTGGTCATGAGCGTCGCCACCGCCACGGCGCTGGCGCTGGCCGCCTGCGGCGCCACCGCCGAAAACGACGAGGGCGGCGCCGGCGACGGCAAGCCGGTCGCCGGCCTGCGGATCATGGTGCCGAACACCCCGGGCGGCGGGTACGACACCACCGCCCGCACCGCCGCGAAGGTGATGGAGGACGCCAAGCTCGCCACCGGAGTGCAGGTCTTCAACCTGCCCGGTGCCGGCGGCACGGTCGGCCTTCAGCGGATGGTGAACGAGAAGGGCAACGGCAAGCTCGCCATGCAGATGGGGCTCGGCGTGGTCGGCGCCTCGTACACGTCCAAGTCCTCCGCCACGCTCACCCAGACCACCCCCCTCGCCAAGATGATCGAGGAAGCCGGCGCCATCGTGGTGCCGAAGGACTCGCCGTACCGGACGATCGACGACCTGATCGCGGCGTGGAAGAAGGACCCGAGGGGGATCGCCGTGGGCGGCGGGTCGTCACCCGGCGGCCCCGACCACCTGCTGCCGATGCAGCTGGCGAAGACCGTGGGCATCGACCCCCGCCAGGTCAACTTCGTCTCGTACGACGGCGGCGGCGAGTTGCTGCCGGCGGTGCTCGGCGGCAAGGTCGCCTTCGGCGCCAGCGGCTTCGGAGAGTTTCTCGATCAGGTCGAGGCCGGTCAGATCCGGGTGCTCGCGGTGACCAGCGAGCAGCCGATCGAGGCGCTGAAGGAGGTGCCGACGCTCAAGGCGTCCGGGATCGACCTGGTCTTCACCAACTGGCGGGGGATCGTCGCGCCGCCGGGCATCAGCGACGCCGACAAGAAGGTCTGGCTCGACGTCCTGACCGGGATGCACGAGTCCGCGGAGTGGAAGGCGGAGCTCGCCAGGCGCGGCTGGACCGACGCCTTCATCACCGGGGACGCCTTCGGGACCTTCCTCACCGAGCAGGACAGGTCGGTGGCCGAACTGCTCAGGCAGCTCGGCCTGGCATGACCGGCATGAGGACCCGACCGGATCCCGGCGGGGACCGACCGTCCCCGCCGGTCCCCGCCACCGAACCGGCGATCCCGGACCAGCTGGCGCCGCCGGTCCCGCAGACGGTCGCCCGGGCAGGGGCACCGGCCAGCCCCGCCGGGGACACAGGCTCGGTGGCGCCGCCCGCGCGGGCCGGGGACCGTGCACAGTACGGGGTCTGCGTGTTCCTCGCCGTACTCGGCGCCCTGGTCATCGTCGACGCGACCGGGATCGGGCGCGGGATCAGCATCGCCGACCCGATCGGCCCGAAGCCGGTGCCGATCCTGCTCGGCGTGCTGCTGCTGATCGTCGCCGCGGTCTACGCCGTCGACGTGGCGCGCGGCGGCACCGGTGAACCCGAGGCGGGCGAGGACGTCGACCTGAGCAGCCCGATCGACTGGCGGACCGTCCTGCTGTTGATCGGCGCCTTCCTGGCCAACGCGGTGCTGATCGACCGGCTCGGCTGGGTGATCAGCGGAACGCTGCTCTTCTGGGGATCGGCGTTCGCGCTGGGCAACCGGCACTACGTCCGCAGCCTGCTGATCGCCGTCGCCCTGTCGCTGACCACCTTCTACACCTTCGCCATCGGGCTCGGCGTCAACCTGCCCGCCGGCGTCCTGCAAGGAATCCTGTGATGGACAATTTCGTCCCTCTGCTCGACGGGTTCGCCAACGTGCTGACCCCGATGAACCTGTTGATCGCGCTGCTCGGCGTGACCATCGGCACCGCGGTCGGTGTGCTGCCCGGCATCGGTCCGGCGATGACGGTGGCCCTGCTGCTGCCGGTCACCTACGGGATGGAGCCGACCCAGGCGTTCATCATGTTCGCCGGCATCTTCTACGGCGGCATGTACGGGGGCTCGACCACGTCGATCCTGCTGAACACCCCGGGCGAGTCGTCCTCGGTGGTGACCGCGATCGAGGGCAACAAGATGGCGAAGGGCGGCCGGGCCGCCCAGGCGCTGGCCACCGCCGCGATCGGCTCGTTCGTGGCGGGCACCATCGCCACCCTGCTGCTGGTGGTGGTCACCCCGCCGGTGGTGGCGTTCGCGATCAGTCTCGGTGCACCGGACTACCTCGCGTTGATGCTGCTGTCCTTCGTGGCGGTGACGGCGGTGCTCGGCGCCTCCCGGGTGCGTGGCTTCGCCTCGCTGCTGATCGGGCTGGTCATCGGCCTGGTCGGCATCGACACCGTCAGTGGCCAGCAGCGGCTGACCTTCGGCATCCCGCAACTCGCCGACGGCATCGACGTGGTCGTGGTGGCGGTCGGCATCTTCGCCGTCGGTGAGGCGCTCTGGATCGCGGCACACCTGCGTCGTCGGGCGGCCGAGGTGATACCGGTGGGGCGGCCGTGGATGGGGCGGCAGGACTGGCGGCGGTCCTGGAGACCGTGGCTGCGAGGCACGGCGTACGGGTTCCCGTTCGGGGCGCTGCCGGCGGGCGGGGCCGAGATCCCGACGTTCCTGTCGTACGCCACCGAGAAGAAGCTGTCGAAGCATCCGGAGGAGTTCGGTCGCGGCGCGATCGAGGGAGTTGCCGGGCCGGAGGCCGCCAACAACGCCTCCGCCGCCGGCACGCTGGTGCCGATGCTGGCCATCGGCCTGCCGACCAACGCCACCGCCGCCGTGATGCTGGCCGCCTTCCAGCAGTACGGCATCCAGCCCGGTCCGCTGCTGTTCGAGCGGGAGTCCGGCCTGGTCTGGACGCTGATCGCCAGCCTCTTCGTGGGCAACCTGCTGCTGCTGGTGCTCAACCTGCCGCTCGCGCCCGCCTGGGCCCGGCTGTTGCGGATCCCGCGGCCGTACCTCTACGCCGGGATCCTCTTCTTCGCCTCGATGGGCGCGTACGCGGTCAACGCCCAGCCGCTCGACCTCTTCCTGCTCTTGACGCTGGGCCTGATCGGGTTCGGCATGCGGCGCTTCGGGCTACCGATCCTGCCGCTGATCGTCGGGCTGATCCTCGGCCCCCGAGCGGAGCTCCAGGGCCGCCGGGCGCTGCAACTGTCCGGCGGGGAATTCTCCGGTCTGCTCGGCGGGTGGTTGTCGTACCTGATCTACGCCGTGGTCCTGGTGGTCCTGCTCTGGCCACTGCTCGGCCGGTTCATCGTGCGACCCGTGCGAGGGCGACTGGCGACCGGGTGAGCGCGCCGGGCAGGTCGTCGCGGCGGCGCGATGCGCCTGGTCCGGGGTGCCCGGTATCGGTCTGCGGCGAGAAGGGGCTTGCGGAACCGTCGGGCGTCGAGGAACGGTCTGGACCGGGCGGGACCTGGGGGTCGGGGGTCCCGCCCGGTCGGGGAGGCCGCGCACCCGACCGTCCTTCCCATTCTGCGTCAGACGTCGGAACGCTGTTACACCGACGAGCATCGCTGGGCGGCGGCAGGTGTTCTCCACCTCGTCGTGCCGCCGGGTGTGGCGGTTCGCCTGCCGTCATCACGTGCCGTCGCGCTGGCCTTGACCAGTGGGGCGAGCCGGTCGACGGGGTCGGCGGTATCGCGCGGCGTCACCGGAGCAACTCTCCGTGAGCCCGGGCGCACGCCCTGCCCACGTCGGTCGAGCCCTGCCGACCGCCGACGGACCGGGTACGTTGCTGTTCATGCCCGAGCGGCAACCTGACGGGGGCGTCCGTCGCCGAGCGCCCGGCCGGCTGCCGGCATCGGACCGGGCGGTGGGGACGGGAGGGGTGCCATGAGCCACAGCTATGACGAGCAGCTCGACCGGCTCACAGGCGTCCTGGCGGCGATGAGCCGGGAGGCGGCCGGCGCCATCCGAGGTGCCAGCGCCGCCCTGCTGAACGGCGACCGGGCCGCGGCGGAGACGGTGGTGCGGGGCGACGCCGTGCTCAACGGGATGCGCGACGATGTGCACGCCGCGATCCCGCAGCTGCTGGTCCGCCTCCAGCCGGTAGCCGGTGACCTGCGCCTGGTGCTGTGCGCCATGCGGATCGCCGGAGACCTGGAACGCATGGGGGACCTGGCCGTGCACATCGCCGAGGTCGCCCTGATGCGGCACCCGGTGACCGTCGTGCCCGAGCCGGCCGTGGACGTGATGACCGCGATGGCGGACGCCGCCGCGCGCATCGCCGACAAGACCTCCGTGGTGCTGTCGACCCGGGACCAGCTCGACGCGATGCAGCTGGGGCTCGACGACGACGAGGTCGACGCGGCGCAGGCACGGCTCCTGGCGATGCTCGTCTCGGCCTGGCCCTACGGCGTCGAGTCGGCCATCGACCTGGCCCTCGTGGGCCGCTACTACGAGCGTTACGCCGACCACGCCGTCAACGTGGCCCGCCAGGTCGTCTACCTGGTGACGGGGACCATCCGGCTCTAGGCCGTGCTTCATGAGCGCCGTTGGTGGCAGCGAACCTGGACGAGTCGGGTGAAGCGGCCGGTGAGCATTCCGGGTCATCTCTCGCGAGTGATGGCTCTTCCGCCGCGCCACTCGGTGGCATACGGCAGCACGAACAAAGACAGACCAGTGAACAGGAGCAAGGTGAGCGGGAGCAGCGGCACGTAGGACACCCAGACGGCAGGCTCCTCTTGTGCCAAGGCGACGAAAGTGACGATGACAGTCACCGTGAAGGCAATGGCCAGCCAGCGGTGGATCTGCCGAACCACTTGTTCACGTTCAATGGGATCTCCTTCAAGACGAGCAACCAAGACCCCCGCGACCCGCCGGGGGATGTCCTGGCGGCCACGCTAGCTGCGGCTCGGTGGTTGAAGATTCTCGATTCCTGATCGGTCTGGGCGCCGATGTCGGCCGGCCGCGAAGCACACCTCAGTGACGCCGATGTCGTCACGACCCGGCGCCCGCGAGACCGACTCGTGATCTCCTCGCCGACTGAGGAAGAGCGGCCCCAGCGGGGAGCCACGCTTCGGACATCACGTCCGTCGGCGGCCCGAACGTCACATTCCGGCGGCGCCGGGCCATGATCCGCGCCGCGGAGTTCACTTTTCGTTCACTTGCGCCCGGCCGGCCGGCTACCTGGCCCTCCTACCTTGACTCGCGTACGGCCCGGACGGGCTGATGCACCCCGATAGAGAGGCTTACCTGGTGAACCGCAACGTGCTTTCGCGGCGCGTCCTCGCCGGCGTCGCGCTCGCCGCGCTCGCGCTTGCCGGCTGCAGCAATAACGCCGAGAACGACGCCGCAGGCGGCGGGAAGCTCTCCGGCGAGGTGAAGGTTGACGGGTCGAGCACCGTCGCCCCGCTCAGCGAGGCCGCCGCGACCTTCTATGGCGAGAGCCAGAGCGGCGTGAACGTCTCGGTCGGCACCTCCGGCACCGGCGGCGGGTTCGAGAAGTTCTGCAAGGGTGAGACCGACATCTCTGACGCCTCCCGTCCGATCAAGGACGGGGAGAAGAAGGCGTGCGAGGCGGCCGGCATCAAGTACAAGGAGCTGATCGTCGCCAACGACGCGCTCACGGTGGTGGTCAGCAAGGAGAACAGCTGGGCCGACTGCCTGACCGTCGACCAGCTGAAGAAGATCTGGGAGCCGAGCTCCAAGGTCAGCAACTGGAACCAGGTGGACCCGAAGTTCCCGAACGAGCCGCTGAAGCTCTTCGGCCCGGGCACCGACTCCGGCACCTTCGACTACTTCACCGACGAGATCAACGGTGAGGAGGGCGCCAGCCGCACCGACTACACCGCGTCGGAGAACGACAACGTGGTCGTGCAGGGCGTGTCCGGCACCAAGGGCGGTCTCGGCTACTTCGGCTTCACCTACTTCGAGGAGAACGCCGACAAGCTCAAGGCCCTCAAGATCGATGGCGGCGCGGGCTGCGTCGAGCCGAGCCTGAAGACCGCGCAGGAGAACACCTACAAGCCGCTGTCCCGGCCGCTGTTCATCTACGTCAGCGACGCCGCCGTCAAGAAGCCGCAGGTCTCCGACTTCGTCACCTTCTACATCGAGCGGATCGACGACATCGTCAAGGAGGCGAAGTACGTCCCGCTGACCGAGCCGCAGAAGGGCACCCTGAAGTCCGAGTTCGACGCCCTGAAGGCCGCGGTCTGACCGTGACCACCAGCACCCCGAGCGCCGGTTCCGCCGCAGGCAACGCCCTGCGGCGGGGCCGGCGTCGCCCCGTTGACAGCACCGTCAAGGTGCTGCTCGTCGCCGCCGCCCTGGTGTCGATCGCCACCACGGTCGGCATCGTCATCGCACTGGTCCAGCCGGCCATCGGGTTCTTCCAGCAGGTCAGCATCGTCGAGTTCCTCACCGGCACCAGCTGGACGCCCACCTTCGCGCAGAAGGCGTACGGCGTGCTCCCGCTGGTCGCCGCCACCGTGGTGGTGACCGTCATCGCGCTGCTCATCGCGGTCCCGATCGGGCTGGGCTCGGCGATCTACCTGTCGGAGTACGCGAACCGGCGCACCCGTAAGGTGCTCAAGCCGATCATCGAGCTGCTGGCTGGCGTGCCGACCGTCGTCTACGGCTTCGTCGCCCTGTTCGCGCTCAACCCGCTGCTGCAGGACATCTGGCCGGGCGGCCGGAAGCCGGCCTTCCAGAACCTGCTCATCGCGGGTATCGCCATGGGCATCATGATCGTGCCGACGATCGCCAGCATCTCCGAGGATTCGATGTCCTCGGTGCCGCGCAGCCTGCGCGAGGGCGCCTACGCGCTGGCGTCGACGAAGATGCAGGTGTCGACCCGGGTGGTGGTGCCCGCCGCCATCTCCGGCATCGTCGCCGCGGTCGTGCTGGGCATCTCCCGCGCGGTCGGCGAGACGATGATCGTCACGATCGCGGGTGGCCTGGTCTCGGACAAGGTCACGTTCGACCCGCTCGAGGGCGCGGCCACCATGACCGCCTTCATCGCCAACGTCTCCTCCGGTGACATCCCGGTCGGCTCCCTCGACTACGACTCCGTCTTCGCCGTGGGCGCGCTGCTGTTCCTCATCACCTTCGCGCTCAACGCGGTGTCGATCCGGATGGTCCGTCGCTTCAGAGAGGTCTACGAGTGAGCGCACCCACCATCACCACCACCCGGCCGGAGCACTCCGCGCCGGGTAGTGCGTTGACCCAGCGCCGCAGCCGGCCGGGGGAACTCGCCTTCCGCCTGGCCATGCAGGCGTGTCTGCTCATCGCGTTCGGGGTGTTGACCGCCCTGCTGGCCTGGGTGCTGGTCAAGGGTTGGAACCGGTTGGACTCCCGGCTGTGGACCGAGATGCCCACCGGTCTGGTCAGCCGCCTGGACACCGCGGGCGTGCAGTCCGCTCTGGTCGGCACGCTGTGGATCATTTCGCTGGTGGCCGTCATCTGCCTGCCGATCGGCATCTTCAGCGCGATCTACCTCGAGGAGTACGCCGACTCGAACCGCTGGTACAACCGGCTGCTGGAGCTGAACATCCAGAACCTCGCCGGGGTGCCGTCGATCATCTTCGGCATTCTCGGCCTGGGCATCATCGCCCGTACGCTCGGCCTGGGCTTCACGGTCATCACGGCCGCGATCGTGCTGTCCCTGCTGGTCCTGCCGGTGGTCATCATCGCCACCCGGGAGGCCATCCGCGCGGTGCCGCAGTCGATCCGCCAGGCGTCCTACGCCCTCGGCGCCACCAAGTGGCAGACCGTCTCCCGGCAGGTGCTGCCCTCCGCGGTTCCGGGCATCGCGACCGGGTCGATCCTGGCGTTGTCCCGGGCGATCGGTGAGGCCGCACCGCTGATCGTCCTCGGCGCGGTCACCTTCATCACCTTCAACCCCGACGGCCTGGACAGCCGCTACACCGCGCTGCCGATCCAGATCTACACGTTCATCACGCGATCCCAGGCCGAGTACGCCGAACTCGCGGCGGGCGCGATCGTCCTGCTGCTCGCCATCGTGCTCGCCATGAACTCCATCGCGATCTTCGTGCGGAACCGGTTCGAGAAGCGCTGGTGAGCACTGTGACCTACGAGCCGCTCCACCGCCGTCCCCAGCACCAGTCAGAGGTGACCACTGTGAACCACTCCAGCACGACCAGCCGCCCGGCGGTCAGCATCTCCGCCATCGCGGACACCCAGACCGCGGGGCACCAGGCCACATCGACCGTTCCGGTCATGGAGCTGTCCGGTGTCAGCGTCTACTACGGCGCGTACGAGGCCGTGCGCGACACCTCGATGCCGATCCAGCGCAAGCAGATCACCGCCATGATCGGCCCGTCCGGCTGCGGCAAGTCGACCATCCTGCGGTCGCTGAACCGGATGAACGACCTCATCCCCGGCGCGCGGGTGACCGGCTCGGTCACGTACCACGGGCAGGACCTGTACGCCAAGGACGTCGACCCGATCGAGGTGCGGCGGCGGATCGGCATGGTCTTCCAGAAGCCGAACCCGTTCCCGAAGTCCATCTATGACAACGTCGCCTACGGCCCCCGGGTGACCGGCATGAAGGTCGACAACATGGACGACCTGGTCGAGAAGGCGCTGCGGGACGCGGCACTGTGGGACGAGGTCAAGGACAAGCTGAAGACCAGCGGCCTGGCGCTGTCCGGCGGGCAGCAGCAGCGGTTGTGCATCGCCCGGACGATCGCGGTCAAGCCGGAGATCATCCTCATGGACGAGCCGTGCTCGGCGCTGGACCCGATCGCCACCGCCAAGATCGAAGACCTGATGTTCGAGTTGGCGAACGACTACACGATCGTGATCGTCACGCACAACATGCAGCAGGCGGCCCGGGTCAGCCACTACACCGCGTTCTTCACCGCGGAGGTCGACCAGGAGCAGGAGCGCCACGGCCGCCTCGTGGAGTTCAGCCAGACGGGCAAGCTGTTCACCAATCCCGCCGACAAGCGCACCGAGGACTACATCACCGGTCGCTTCGGCTGACCCGCTCCGATCCGTTGTCGCAGGATCCGGTCGTCACCCGCGGAGGTGGACCCACGAGATCCCACCGTCGTCCGTCAGTGGGGCTTCGCAGCGTTCCGGCGAAGCCCCACTACTGAGATCCGTGACCTCCAGGACGGGAGGCGACGGAAGCGTGCCCCCCGCCGTGCCTGCCGCGCAGCGCGGTGGATCGTCCTCAGCAGCCGTAACCCAGTGTTGAGGGCCCTGACCTGAACCGGAGCCGGTGCCGTGAACAACCTCGTCGAGTCCACCAAGGGTGACCATCGATCCGACGGGCGTTTCGTGTTGCTCGTGGTGGACGATGACGACGCCGTTGGCGGCGAGCTGGTCGAGCGGCTGACCGACCACCGGATACGCGGACACCACTTTCCCCACGCCGCGGAAGCGCTGCTCGGCGCGGGCGCCCTGCAGCCGGACGCGGCCCTGGTCGCCGCCGGGCTCGGCACCATGAGCAGCATCGAGCTGGTGCGGCTGCTCGCCGACCGGGCGGGCATTCCGACGGTCGTCGGCATCGGCGACGATGACGGGCCGCTGGCCGCCGCCGTGCTCAGGGCAGGCGCCACGGCCTGTGTCCGCCGGCCCTACCGCGCGGAGGAGATCATCCCCATCCTCAGGGGCATCCGCCCGGGGACCGCCGGCACTCTCGACCCGCCGATCGAGCTGGGCGGCCTGAAGGTCAACCCGGCGACCCTGGAGGTGCACCTGCACGGCACACCCGTGGCGCTACCGATGAAGGAGTTCCGCCTGCTGTACTTCTTCATGACTCACGCCGACCGGACGGTCACCCGTGAGCAGCTTCTCTCCGCGGTCTGGCACGGACCCTCCAGGGAGAGCTCCAACACCCTCACCGTGCACATCAAGCGACTGCGCAAGCGCCTCAACCACCACCCCGACCAGCCGCCGATCATCGTCACCGTCCGCGGCCTGGGATACCGGTTCGTCCCTCCCGCCGCCGCGGTGCCCGCCCACTCGACCACCTCCTGAACTCCCGGGCCGGGTACCACTCGCGCGACGGGGGCGAAAGACGACAACAACGCCCTGAATGGCGCGCCGCGGAATGTGAGGTCGATATCCACGTCGCACACCGGAATGCGTCGCTGGCGGCCCCCGGATCCCACACCGGTCGGTTGTGCGGAACCCGAACTGTTGTTTCGGCTTGCGGGCTAGATTTGCCACGTGGACGTCCGAGAAAGCGCGATCGAGGCGCTCAAGGCGGATCCGGCCGCCCATTCTCTTCGTCGCTCCCTGGAGACGTACTACGGTGACCGGGAACGTGCGGCGGCGATGGACAACCTCTACGCGCCCTTCGTCCGGCCGGGAGATCTCGTCTTCGATGTCGGCGCCCATGTGGGCGACCACACCGGCAGCTTCCGGCGGCTCGGGGCCCGCGTCGTGGCGGTGGAGCCGCAACCGGTGTGCACCTGGGCCATCCGTGCCATCTACGCCACCGACCGCGAGGTCACGCTGGTCCAAGCGGCGTGCGGCGCGCACCGGGGGACGATCCGGTTCAACGTCAACTCCGCGAACCCCACGGTGTCCACCGCCTCCGCTCATTTCCCACAGGCGGCCGACGGCGCAGCGGGCTGGGAAGACGAAATATGGGACACGCGCATCGAGGTACGCTCGGTAACGCTCGACGCGCTCATTCAGGAATACGGCGTGCCGGCCTTCGTGAAAATCGACGTCGAGGGATTCGAGGATGCGGTGCTGGCCGGCTTGAATCGACCGCTGAGGGCGCTCTCCTTCGAATTCACCACGATCGAGCGCCCGGTGGCGCAACGCTGCCTCGATCGTCTCACGGCCCTCGGCTTCCACCGTTTCAACCTGGCCCTGGGGGACACCATGTCGCTGGCTTTTCCGCAGTGGGTGTCCGCCCGCGACATGGCGGCGCACCTGCTGTCCCTGCCGCACCACGCCAACTCGGGTGACGTGTACTGCCTGTCGCCCACGGCCGGGCAGGCGCCCCGCGCGCCGGTCACTCGTTGGCGGCCCGGGCCTCGGGCTTGATCCAGCCGAACGTGCGCTCCACCGCCCGCTGCCAGTTTTCCCGTTCCTCGGCGCGGACGGCGTCGTCCATCTCCGGCACCCAGCGGGCGGCCAGGTGCCAGTTGCTGCGCAGCCCTTCCAGGTCTGGCCAGTAGCCGACCGCCAGCCCGGCGGCGTAGGCGGCGCCGAGGGAGACGGTCTCGGCGACCATCGGGCGCACCACCGGCACCGCGAGCACGTCGGCGACGAACTGCATCAGCAGGTTGTTGGCGGTCATCCCGCCGTCCACCCGCAGCGCCGTCAGATCCAGGCCGGAGTCGGCGTTCATCGCGTCGACCACCTCGCGGGTCTGCCAGCCGGTGGCCTCCAGCACCGCGCGGGCCAGATGCCCCTTGGTGATGTACGAGGTGAGCCCGACGATGACCCCGCGCGCCTCGCTGCGCCAATGCGGCGCGAAGAGCCCGGAGAAGGCCGGCACGATGTAGCAGCCGCCGTTGTCCTCGACCGTGCGGGCGAGGGTCTCGATCTCCGGGGCGGTGCTGATCAGGTCCAGCCGGTCGCGGAACCACTGCACCAGCGACCCGGTGATCGCGATGGACCCTTCGAGGGCGTAGACCGCCGGCTCGCCGCCGATCTGGTAGCCGACGGTGGTGAGCAGCCCGTGACGGGAGTGCACCGGCTCCGCGCCGGTGTTGAGCAGCAGGAAGCTGCCCGTGCCGTAGGTGCATTTGGCGTCGCCGGGGGCGAAGCAGGTCTGGCCGAACAGGGCGGCCTGCTGGTCGCCGAGCGCCGCGGCGATCCGCACGCCGGGCAGGACGGCCGTCGCGGTGCCGTACACCTCCGACGAGGAGCGGATCTCCGGCAGCATGGCGGCCGGGATGCCGAAGAAGGCCAGCGAGTCCGGGTGCCAGCCGAGGGTGCGCAGGTCCATCAGCATGGTGCGGCTGGCGTTGGTCACGTCGGTCAGGTGCAGGCCGCCGTCCGGACCGCCGGTGAGGTTCCAGATCAGCCAGCTCTCCATGGTCCCGAAGAGCACCTCGCCGCGTTCGGCGCGCTCGTAGAGCCCGGGGGAGTGGTCGAGCAGCCAGCGCAGCTTCGGGCCGGAGAAGTACGTGGCCAGCGGCAGTCCGCAGCGCTGCCGGACGTCCTCGGCGCCGGGCGCCCGGGCCAGCGTCTCCACCAGCGCGTCGGTGCGGGTGTCCTGCCAGATGATCGCCGGCGCGACCGGGACGCCGGTGCGCCGGTCCCACACCACCGTGCTCTCCCGCTGGTTGGCGATGCCGATCGCGGCGATCTGGTCGGCGGTGACGCCGGCCTGGGCGAGGGCGCGGGGCACCACCTTGCCGACGTTGCGCCAGATCTCCAGCGCGTCGTGCTCCACCCAGCCGGGCCGGGGGAAGTGCTGCTGGTGCTCCCGCTGCGCCACCGAGACCAGGTTGCCCCGGCGGTCGAACACGATGCAGCGGGTCGAGGTGGTGCCCTGGTCGATGGAGACGACGTAGCTGTCAGTCATGTCCTCGTCCTCTCTGGCGCGGTCGGGCGGGGCAGGGTGGACGGATCACCAGCGCGCCGCGCCGAGGTCCCGGGACACCGCGCGGGCGGCGTCCCGGACGTACGCGACGAGCGTCGGTCGGGGGTGGCCGTGCCCGTCGCAGACGCGGTCGACCGGGCCGGAGAGCCCGATCGCGCCCACGACGAGGCCGCCGTAGCCGCGGATCGGTGCGGCGATGCCGGCCTCGCCGAGGGTCATCTCCTCGATCTCGGCGCCCCAGCCGTTGTCCCGGATCTCGGTCAGCGCGCGGGTGAGGGTTCGGGCGGTGACCAGGGTACGCCGGGTGTACGGCTCGGGTTCGCCCTGCATGACCGAGTTGGCGGCGCCGACGTCGTAGGCGAGCAGGACCTTGCCGAGAGCGGTGGCGTGCGGGGGCAGCAGGGACCCGACGTCGAGGGTCTGCAGGGTGTCGTCGGGCCGGAAGACGTGGTGGACCACCAGCACCTTGCCGTCCAACAGGGTGCCGATGCGGACGGCCTCGCCGCTGCGTGCGGCCAGCGGGTCGGCCCAGTTGATGGAGCGTGAACGCAGTTCGTTGACGTCGAGGTAGCTGGTGCCCAGATGCAGCAGGGCCGCCCCGAGCTGGTACTTGCCGGAGGTCTTGTCCTGCTCCACGAAGCCGACGTCCTGCAGAGTGCGGACGATGCCATGCGCGGTGCCTTTGGGCAGGTCGAGGGAGCGGGCGATCTCCCCGATGCCGAGCCGGCCGGAGCTGCTGGCGAGCAGGCGGAGGATCGCCGCGGCCCGCGCGATGGACTGCACCTGACCCGGCATGGGCCGGATGCTAGCCACAATCCAACTCCCGCGACAGTGTTCGACATTGTCGACCGGGGTTCGTTGACCTGGCCCCGGGTGTTTCCTACGGTTCACCGCACGATGACGCCTGACACCGCAGCGTCACCGACCGGCCCTCCGCCTCTCCCCCCGGGGGAGGGTCGCCACCCCCACCGTTTCTGGAGGAAACATGGCACAACGGTTGAAAATGCCAGGGCTCATCGGCGAGTTGGCCGCCGAGTTCGCCGGCACCGCGATCCTCATCCTGTTCGGCGTGGGCGTGGTCGCCCAGGTGGCCGCGGCGGGAACCGGCGAGTTCGACAGCATCGCCTGGGCGTGGGGTCTGGGCGTCACCCTCGGCGTGTACGTGGCGGGCCGGATCAGCGGCGCCCACCTCAACCCCGCGGTCACCGTCGCCCTGGCGGTCTTCAAGGGCTTCTCCTGGCGCAAGGTGGCGCCGTACGCGCTGGCCCAGACCGCCGGCGCGTTCGTCGCGGCCCTGATCATCCGCTGGAACTACAGCGAGGCGCTGGCCCGGTTCGACCCCGGCTTCACCAGCAAGAGCCAGGGCGTCTTCTCCACCCTGCCGGGCGCCGGTGTGACCGAGTGGGGCGCGCTGCGCGATCAGATCATCGGCACCGCCATTTTGCTGTTCCTCGTCCTGGCGGTCACCGACGCCCGCAACTCGCTGCCCGGCGGCAACCTCGCCCCGCTGATCGTCGGCCTGATCGTGGTGGCGATCGGGATGGCCTTCGCCGCCAACGCCGGTTACGCGATCAACCCCGCCCGCGACTTCGGCCCCCGCCTCGCCTCCTTCCTGACCGGGTACGAAACGGCCTTCCAGGACACCAGCGGCTATCCGTACTTCTGGGTGCCGATCGTCGGGCCGCTCGTCGGCGGCGTCATCGGCGCCGGCCTCTACGAGCTCTTCATCGGCCGCTTCCTGCCCACCGACGACGAGCCGGAGCCCGGCGCGCTGGCCACTGAGAAGGTCCCGGCCGAGGGCGAACTCGCCCGCGTCTGACATCCGCCGATCCACATCCCCACGACGACCACGAGAAGGAGACACCTCGCATGGCTGACTTCGTCGGCGCGGTAGACCAGGGCACCACCAGCACCCGCTTCATGATTTTCGACCACGGCGGCAACGAGGTCGGCCGCCACCAGCTCGAACACCAGCAGATCCTGCCGCGGGCCGGATGGGTGGAGCACAACCCGCTGGAGATCTGGGAGCGGACCCAGACGGTCATCCAGACCGCGATGAACGCCCAGGGCCTGGCCGCCTCCGACCTGGCCGCGCTCGGCATCACCAACCAGCGCGAGACCACCGTGGTGTGGAACCGCCGGACCGGCCGGCCCTACTACAACGCCATCGTCTGGCAGGACACCCGCACCGACCGCATCGCCTCCGCGCTGGAACGCGACGGCAGGGGCGACGTGATCCGGCGCAAGGCCGGCCTGCCGCCCGCGACCTACTTCTCCGGCGGGAAGATCCAGTGGATCCTGGAGAACGTCGACGGCGTCCGGGAGGCGGCCGAGCGCGGTGAGGCCGTCTTCGGCAACACCGACACCTGGCTGCTGTGGAACCTCACCGGCGGCACCGAGGGTGGGGTCCACGTCACCGACCCCACCAACGCCAGCCGCACCATGCTGATGAACCTGGAGACGCTGGACTGGGACGACGAGCTGCTGTCGTTCTTCGGCATCCCCCGCGCGATGCTGCCGCAAATCCGGCCGTCGTCCGACCCGCGCTCGTACGGCAGCACCGCGCCGCACGGCCCGTTCACCGGGCCGGTCCCGCTCACCGGCGACCTGGGTGACCAGCAGGCCGCCACGGTCGGCCAGGTCTGCTTCGCCCCCGGCGAGGCGAAGAACACCTACGGCACCGGCAACTTCATGCTCCTCAACACCGGCACCGAGATCGTGCGGTCGAAGGCCGGGCTGCTCACCACGGTGTGCTACCAGTTCGGCGACGACGCGCCGGTGTACGCGCTGGAGGGCTCGATCGCGGTCACCGGCTCCGCCGTGCAGTGGCTGCGCGACCAGCTCAAGATCATCAGTAGTGCCGCGCAGAGCGAGATCCTGGCCCGCCAGGTGGAGGACAACGGCGGGGTGTACTTCGTGCCCGCGTTCTCCGGCCTGTTCGCCCCGTACTGGCGCTCCGACGCCCGCGGCGCGATCGTCGGCCTCTCCCGGTTCAACACCGACGCCCACATCGCCCGGGCCACCCTGGAGTCCATCTGCTATCAGAGCCGGGACGTGGCCGAGGCCATGGAGCAGGACTCCGGGGTGCACCTGGAGTGCCTCAAGGTCGACGGCGGCGTCACCGTCAACGACCTGTGCATGCAGATGCAGGCCGACATCCTCGGCGTGCCGGTGAGCCGGCCGGTGGTCGCCGAGACCACCGCGCTCGGCGCGGCGTACGCGGCCGGTCTCGCGGTCGGGTTCTGGAAGAACACCGACGAGCTGCGCGAGAACTGGAACGAGAGCCGGCGCTGGCAGCCGCAATGGGCGGCGGAGCAGCGCGAGAACGGCTACGCCCGGTGGAAGAAGGCGGTCCAGCGCACCCTCGACTGGGTCGACGTCGACTGACGGCCGCCCCACCCCTCACGGATCCGGGCGGCCGGCACCCTCGCCGGCCGCCCCCACCCTGCTCAGGAGAGAGAAGACAGATGCACTCCGCGACACTGTCACCGGCCGCCCGCGAGCGGTCCCTGGCCGCCCTCGGCAGCGGCCAGGAACTGGACGTCCTGGTGATCGGCGGCGGCGTCACCGGCGCCGGCTGCGCGCTCGACGCCGTCACCCGGGGCCTGTCGGTCGGGCTCGTCGAGGCCCGCGACTGGGCCAGCGGCACGTCGAGCCGGTCCAGCAAACTCATCCACGGCGGCCTGCGCTATCTGGAGATGCTCGACTTCGGGCTGGTCCGCGAGGCGCTGCGCGAGCGGGGCCTGCTCCTGCAGCGGCTCGCCCCGCACCTGGTCCGCCCGGTGCCGTTCCTCTACCCGCTGCGCCACCGCGGCTGGGAACGGCTCTACGCCGGCGCCGGCGTGCTGCTCTACGACACGATGAGCCTCTCCGGCAACCACGCGCGCGGCGTACCGGCCCACCGGCACCTGAGCCGGCGCGGGGCGCTGCGTGCCTGTCCGTCGCTGCGGCCGGAGGCACTGGTCGGCGCCCTGCAGTACTACGACGCCCAGGTCGACGACGCCCGGCTGGTCACCTTCCTCGTCCGCACCGCCGCCGCGCACGGGGCGCATCCGCTGTCGCGGGCCCGCGTCGTGGGCTTCCTCCGCGACGGCGCCCGGGTCACCGGCGCGCGGGTGCACGACCTGGAGACCGACCGGGTGTTCGAGGTACGCGCGCGGCAGGTCATCAACGCCACCGGGGTGTGGACCGACGACACCCAGGCCCTCGTCGGCGAGCGGGGCCAGGTGCAGGTGCGCGCCTCCAAGGGCATCCACCTGGTGGTGCCGCGCGACCGGATCCGGTCCACCACCGGCCTGATCCTGCGGACCGAGTCCAGCGTGCTGTTCGTGATCCCGTGGGGCCGGCACTGGCTGATCGGCACCACCGACACCGACTGGGACCTGGACAAGGCGCACCCGGCGGCGACCAGCCGGGACATCGACTACCTGCTGGAGCGGGTCAACTCGGTGCTGGCCACCCCGCTGGCCAGAGACGACGTGGAGGGGGTGTACGCCGGCCTGCGCCCGCTGCTGTCCGGGGAGTCCGACGCAACCGCCAAGTTGTCGCGGGAGCACACCGTGATCAGCCCGGCGCCCGGGCTGGTGATGGTGGCCGGCGGCAAGTACACCACGTACCGGGTGATGGCTCGGGACGCCGTCGACGAGGCGGTACGCGGTCTCGGCTTCGCGGTGCCCGCCTCCTGCACCGACCGGGTGCCGCTGCTCGGCGCCGAGGGCTACGTGGCCCGGTGGAACCAGCGCCGCCGCCTGGCGCAGCAGTTCGGCCTGCACACCGAGCGCGTGGAGCACCTGCTGCGGCGCTACGGGGCCGCCGTCGACGAGGTGCTGGAGTTGCTGCGGGAGGATCCCACGCTCGGCGAGCCGCTCGACGGCGCGGCGGACTACCTGCGGGTGGAGGTCGTCTACGCGGCGTCCGCCGAGGGTGCGCTGCACCTGGAGGACGTACTGACCCGGCGTACCCACATCTCGATCGAGAGTTTCGACCGGGGCCTGACGGCCGCCCGGCCGGCGGCGGCCCTGATGGCCCCGGTGCTGGGCTGGGACGACGAGCGGGTCGACCGGGAGGTGGCGCACTACGTGGCCCGGGTCGAGGCCGAGCGGGCCGCGCACGCGCAGCCCGACGACGCGGCGGCCGACGCCGTACGCCTCGGTGCGCCCGACGTGGTGCCGGCGGTGGCCGTGGCGGCCTGACCCGCCTCCGGCGGTGTGCCCGGCACACCGCCGGAGCCGCTCGGCGGGGGCTGACAACCGCCCGGCGGCGTGCCACCATACCGACCAGTCGGTATCTCGCCGGAAGGGGCCTGCGATGCCATCCACGACCGCGACGCGCACGGCATACCGCACCTGCCCGCTGTGCGAGGCCACCTGCGGCCTGGCCCTGACCGTCACCGACGGCCGGGTCACGCACGCCCGCGGCGACGGCGAGCACGTCTTCAGCCACGGCTTCGTCTGCCCGAAGGGGGCGGCGTTCCCGCAGCTCCTCGCCGACCCGGACCGGCTGCGCCGGCCACTGCGGCGGGTCCGCGGCACGCTGCGCGAGGTCGGCTGGGACGAGGCGTTCGCCGCCGTCGAGGCCGGGCTGACCGCCGCCCGGGCCGGCGGCCGCGACGCCGTCGCCGTCTACCTCGGCAACCCCAACGTGCACACCATGGCCGGCGGGCTGCACGTGGGCCCGCTCGTGCGGGCGCTGGGCACCCGCAACGTCTTCTCCGCCAGCACCGTCGACCAGATGCCCAAGCACGTCTCCTCGGGCTACCTGTACGGCGACCCGAACGCCATCCCGGTGCCCGACCTCGACCGCACCGACCTGCTCGTGCTGCTCGGCGCGAACCCCTTCGAGTCCAACGGCAGCCTCTGCACCGCGCCCGACTTCCCTGGCCGGCTGCGGGCGCTGCGGGCGCGCGGCGGGCGGTTCCTGGTCGTCGACCCCCGGCGCACCCGCACGGCCGCCGCTGCCGACGAGCACCTGCCCATCCGGCCCGGGACCGACGCGCTGCTGCTCTTCGCCGTGGTGCACACCCTCTTCGACGAGGGCCTCGTCCGGCTCGGCCGGCTGGCGGAACACGTCACCGGCGTCGACGGCGTCCGGGACCTGGCCGCGGCGTTCGCCCCCGAGCGGGTCGCCGACCGGTGCGCGGTGCCCGCGCCGCGCATCCGCCAACTCGCCCGCGAGCTGGCGGCCGCCCCGACCGCCGCGGTCTACGGGCGCATCGGCACCTGCACGGTCGCGTTCGGCACGCTGACCAGTTGGCTGGTCGACGTGGTGAACGTGTTGACCGGCAACCTCGACCGGCCGGGCGGGGCGATGTTCCCCCTCGCCGCCCACCAGCGCCCGCGCGCCGCCGGCCCCGGCAAGGGATTCCGTACCGGGCGCTGGGCCAGCCGGATGCGGGGCCTGCCGGAGGTCAAGGGCGAGCTGCCGGTCGCCACGCTGGCCGACGAGATCTCCACGCCGGGGGAGGGCCAGGTGCGGGCGTTGGTCACCATCGCCGGCAACCCGGTGCTGTCCACCGCGAACAGCCAGCGGCTGGACCGCGCGCTCGCCTCGCTCGACTTCATGGTCAGCGTCGACCCGTACCTGAACGAGACCACCCGGCACGCCGACGTGGTGCTGCCCCCGCCGGACCCCGCCCGCGCCGGGCACTACGACTTCGCGTTCCTCACGCTGGCCGTACGCAACGTGGCGAGCTACTCGCCGCCCACGCTGCCACTGGATCCCGACGGCCTCGACGAGTGCGACATTTTGGCCCGGCTCACGCTGATCGCCGCCGGGCAGGGCGCCGGCGCCGACCCGGCGGCGCTGCACGAGCAGTTGCTCGGCCAACTGCTCGCCGAGGCGGCCGACGGGCTGGGCCGACCGGTGGCCGAGCTACGGGCCCTGGTCGCCGGGGACCGGCCGGCGGAGCGACTGCTCGACGCGCGGCTGCGGCTCGGCGCGTACGGCGACCTGTTCGGACAGCGACCGGACGGGCTGTCCCTGCCCCGGCTGCTCGACCGCCCGCACGGCATCGACCTGGGGCCGCTGCGACCGAGGCTGCCGGCGGTGCTGCGCACGCCGAGCGGGACGGTCGAGCTGTGCCCGCCGCCCATCGCGGCCGACGTGGCCCGGCTTCGCGCGGCCCGGGACGCGCCGCCGGAGGGCTTCGTCCTCGTCGGCCGGCGGCACCTGCGGTCGAACAACAGCTGGATGCACAACGTGCCGGCGCTGGTGAAGGGCCGCGACCGCTGCACCCTGCAGGTGCACCCGGAGGACGCGGTGAAACTCGGGCTGGTTGCCGGGGCCGCCGCGCGCGTCTCCTCCCGGGTCGGGTCGGTCGTCGTCGCCGTGGAGCCGACCGCCGAGACCATGCCGGGTGTGGTCAGCCTGCCGCACGGCTGGGGCCACGACGTGCCGGGCACCCGCCAGTCGGTGGCGCGCGCGCACGCCGGCGTCAACAGCAACGTGCTCACCGACGAGACGGCCGTCGACCCGCTGTCGGGCAACGTCGTGCTCAACGGCATCCCGGTGCGCGTCGAGCCGGCCTGATCCCCGTCAGCTGCGTACGCTGGCGCACCGGGCCGGCGGGCGGCCCGGAAGGGAAGGGCACCGGTGGGTCGTCGGACGCTTGACGGCGAGGCGCTGCCGCAGCGGTTGCTCGCGGTCGCCACCAGGCTGTTCGCGGAGAAGGGCTTCGAGAAGACCTCGGTCCAGGAGATCGTCGAGGCGGCCGGGGTCACCAAGGGCGCGATGTACCACTACTTCGCCGCCAAGGACGACCTGCTCCAGGAGATCTACCAGCGGCTGCTGCGCATGCAGCGCGACCGGCTGGAGTCGATCATGGCCGAGGCGCAGCCGGTGACGTGGCGGCTGCACACGGCCGCCGCCGACGTGGTGGTCACCGCGATCGCCAACCTCGACGACGCGACGATCTTCCTGCGGTCGATGCACCTGCTCTCGGCGGACCGCCAGCGCGCGGTGCGGGCGGCCCGCCGCGCGTACCACGAACGCTTCCGCTCGTTGGTGGAGGAGGGGCAGCGCGCCGGGACGTTCCGCGCCGACGTACCGGCCGACCTGGCCGTCGACTACTTCTTCGGCGCGGTGCACCACCTGGGCGCGTGGTTCCGCAGCGACGGCCGGCTCACCGCGGAGCAGGTCGGCGTCCACTTCGCCGACCTGCTGCTGGCCTCGCTGTGCCCGAAGCCCGCCGACTGACCGGGCCGTCCAGCCTCCCGGTGTCGCCGCTACGCGCCGAGGACGTCCGGGCGGCTGGACACCAGGCCGTGGCCGTCCCGCAGCGGCGGATCGGCGTGGCGCTCCTGCTTCATCCGGTAGAGACGCTGGTCGGCCGAATGCATCAGCGTCTCGAGCGTGTCGCCGTCGTGCGGCGCGGTGGCCCAGCCGATGCTCACGCCGGTCTGCTCCCGCACCGCCGCGTCGATGCGGGTCGCCACCGCCCGCGCGGTGGCCTGGTCGGCGTCAACCAGGACGATGACGAACTCGTCGCCGCCGATCCGGGCGATGGCGTCCTCGGCGCGCAGCACGTCCCGCGCCGCCGCCACCGTGCGTTGCAGCAGCGCGTCACCGGCGGCGTGACCGAGGCGGTCGTTGACGAGTTTGAAGTCGTCGAGATCCAGGCAGAGCAGGGACAGCCCGGGACGCCGGCAGCCCCGGAACAGCGGTCCGGCGAAATCCGCCAGGCCGCGCCGGTTCAGGGCGCCGGTCAGCGGATCCAGTGCCGCGAGGGAACGGAGTTGGGAACGCTGCCGCGCCACGACCCGCGCCTGCGTCGCACACACCGAGATCAACACCAGCATGCCGGCGACGTGGATGAAGACCTGACCGGGCCGGGCCGGCTGCCCGACCGCGGCGACGGCGAGGTACGTCCCGACGGTGAGCGCCTCGAGCCCGATCAGCAGCCGCAGGCGCGGCGTGTAGGTGGCGACGAACACCGAGGTGGTCACGAACCCCAGGGTGGTCGGTGAGGCGGCGCCGCCGTCCCAGTACGCGCCGAGCGCCACCATGACGAGTGTGACCAGCAGGATCGTGAACGAGACGCGGTATCCGGTCGCCTTCGTGGTGACCCTCTTCGCTGCCCAGAGGCCCACCGCGCCGGACGCCATCCCACAGCTGAACGCCGCGAGCATGAGGGCCCGGTTCGGCTCGCGGAACGTCATGAGGCAGTAGCCGACGGCGACGCCGTGCGAGACGACGTGCAACACCGCGCTGAGCGCCATCCTCCGTCGGCGCTCGTTCATCCCATGGTCCACCGCACCCACGGCCCCCTGACGACGACTCCGGGCGACGGAGAGGCGTTGTCGGTCGGCGCGGCCACGCCGGTGCTCACGGCCGCTCTGACCAGGCATCTTCGCACGTCGACATTCAATGTTGTGGGTCAGGTCACAGTCAATAGTCGCCGGATCACAACCGTCCAACCAGGACCAGATCAAACTCATGGTGCCGGGTGCGATCGCGGAACGTAGTGGGACGGCGCGCCGACGCGACGACTGGACCCGGTGGCCCACCCACCGCTCGTCGACCATCAGCAGCAGGGACGAGCCGGCTCACCGGAACCGCCGACCGGCGAGCGCCCGCCCAACCGCCGGTTGCCGGCCGGGGATCGACCCGGCCGGCAACCGGTTGCGGCTACTTCGTGGTGATCCGTGCCGAGTCCCGTGCCGTTTCGATCCCCTGCTCGACCAGGCGGACCAGGATCATCTTCGGGCCGGGGCGGTAGGCGCCGGTGTCGACGCTGAAGGTCCACTCCGTCAGGCCCGTGGCAGCCCGCCACGCGGCGGGATCGGCCGGGCTGTTGGCGTCCACCACCTGCCACTGCACGATCGCGTCCGGTGCCACCGTGAAGGCGCTCGCCGTCACCGCCGACGTGGTGTTGTCCATGCGGGCCCGGGCGTAGACGGTGTGCTCACCGACCGGCACCGTGCCGATCGGCACCGACCAGGTCCCGGTCGCCAAGTTGAGCTTCGCCTCCACCGGATCGCCGAACGACGCGTCGTCGATCGACACCTCGACGCGGCGCCCGCTCGGGTGGTCACCCGCCCCGGTGGGGTCCTCGCCCAGGTCCGGGAAGGCGTACCGGCCTCCGGCGAGGACGGTGTCGCCCTCGGACACCGTCGTGCCGTCGGCCGGCGAGTCGACCGTCACGCCGAAGTCCAGCCCGGTGGGGGGCAGGGGTGCGGGCGTGATCCGTACCCGGGAGGCGTGCTCGCCCTCGAATCCGAACGCCCAGGACCGCGCGCCGAGCAACTGCACCTGGAACGTGAGCTGCTCGCCGGTGAACGCGGGACGCGCGGTGCGGAACGAGAAGGCGTACCGGGTCCAGCAGCTCTCGCCCAGCGTGGCGCACGCGGCGCCCCCCGGCCCGCTGGCCAGCACCGGCTGGGCCAGCCCCTCGCCCTTGCCGATCTCGCGGTCGGTGGCCACCAGCACGCCGACCGGCCGGATGACGGTGGGCGTCTCGCCGGCGAGGTACAGCTCCACGTTGACCGTCGACTCGGCGGCTAGCGGCGCGTCGAGGGTGTCCGTGCTGGCGAAGATGCCCACCGGCCGGTACGCCGCGACCACCGAGGTGACCCGGGACTCGAAGCAGGGTTCCAGGTCTCCGGTGCTGTTGGTGCGGTCCAGGTACTGCTCGTTGTGGCTGGCGGCGCAGCCGGTGGCGCCGGGGGTCGACGCCAAGCGGCGGTGCAGCCAGTACGACAGGGTGTTGTCCCCGAGCGGCTGGAGCGTGGATTGCGCCGCGGGCGCCGCCGCCGCCGCCACCTTCTGCAGGACGGCCAGGGCGCCGGCGGACGTGGCCACGTCGGCGAGGGCCAGGTCGAGCCCGCTGGCGAGCGCCGCGGAGTCGCCCGTGCCGTCGCCGTCCCGGTCGAAGCCACCCCACAACGTGTCCCGCACCGCTCGGTCGTACGCGAAGAACTGGTCTTCGAACGGCCGCTCCGGCAGCTGCGCCTCGCCGAGCAGGACGGCGACCGCCCGCTGGGCGGCCGCCGGGGTGGCCGCTCCGTAGCCTTCGAAGAGGACGTTCGGCTCGCCGGTGTACGGCGCGGTCAACGGGTACGCGTACGGCAGCCCGGTGTTGCCCTGGCCCAGCGGCAGGGCGCTCTTGAGCACCGCCTGCCGCAGCTCGTCGCGGGTCAGCCTGCCGTCGGTCAGATAAACGCTCTCCGCGCGCGGTACGCCCACCGCCACCGCCTGCCCGGGGCGCTGCCCCGCGGCGCCGTCGCCGACGGCCGCGCGCACCTCGCTGAGCACGGTGCCGAAAACGCCCGCGGTGTACGGCGTCGCGGCGGAGGTGCCGCCGAAGGCGCACTGGCCCACGGTGCCGGTCCGGCAGGCCGAGGGCAGGTTGCCATCGCCCCAGGACGACAGGTGGACCGGAATGCCGTCACCGACGATCGCTCGCTGGTTGTCGCGTCGGATCGCGCCGACGGTGATGTTCCAGTCCGGCCCGGTCTGGTCGGAGTGCCAGGTGCTCACCGGAACGTCGAACGCGTTGCCGACCCCGTTGCCGGCGGCGAACAGGGTGGTCTGACCGCGTTCGGCCGCCCGCTTGGTGACCTCCTGGCCGTTGGAGACGGGACCGACGGGCGCGCCGCCGACGTAGCCGAACGAGTTGCTGGAGATGTCGACCCAGGGCAGCTGGGCCACGACGGACTCGTCCAGCGCCTCGACGACGACCAGCAGGCAGGTCGGGCAGTATCCGTAGCGGTTGCCGGCGGACACCGAGGCTGAACCCGAGCCGTGCCCGTTGTCGTCCAGGATCGGATGCGGGTCGTCGGAGGAGGTGACGCCGGTGGAACCGCCGGCGTCCACCGCGCCGATGATCTTCGTTCCGGGGACCCAGTACATCCTGCCTGCCTGGATCGTGGTGTTCCCCGACCAGACCTTGCCGTCCTCCGGCGGGAAGTAGCCCCGGCCGAGCGTGATGTTCAGCGGCTTGGCGTCCTTGGGATAGCCGGGGATGTACTCGCTGGGATGCCGGGTGAAGTCCCGGGTCAGCGCGAGGACGTCCGGGTCCGGGTAGGTCCGCGCGGAGAACTCGAGGTGATAGGGGTTGATCCCGGTGTCGGCGATGCCGATCACCGTCAACGGGGTGGTCTTCGTGGCGATCACCGCCGCGTCTGCCACCAGGACGCTGGTGGTTTCCCGCCGCTCCAGCCCCGCCGCGTCCGTGGCCTTCAGCGTCACCAGGTGCCGCCCCTCGGGCAGGTGCGCGGTCACCGAGGCGCCGGCGGTCTCGAAGACGCCGTCGCCGTCGAGGTCCCACCCGGCGGTGACCGGTTCGGTACCGCCGCGGACGGTGCCGCGCAGCGCCTGCTCGGCGCCGGTCGCGAACGCGTACGGCCCGCCGGAGACCACCTCCGGCCGCGGATCGGGGTCGCCCGTCTCGCCCGTCACCACCACCCGTACTTCCTCTGGTGGCACGGTGGCGAACTTGACCGCGACGGCACGCCAGTCACCGGCCGCGGGCGAGGCCACCACGGCCTGCTCGGGCCGGCCCGCTGACGCACCGGACGACGCCACCCGGGCGCCGGTCGGGTCGTGCACCTCCAGGTCGTAGTCGTTGAGGGCGTTGCTGAAGGAGAGGTCGACGGTGATCCGCCTGGTGCCGGCGGGCACCGTGAAGCCGAACTCCAGCCGCTCCCCGGTCGCCACGGTCCCCGGGGTGAGGTCGCTCTCGGTCCGGTCGAGCAGGGTGCGCTTGCTGGCCTGGTAGACGGCGACGCGTACGACGTCCGATGCGGATTTCCCGGCGGCGTCCCGCACGGTCAGGGTCACCGGGTAGCTGCCCGCGGCCAGCCCAGTGGTGTCCAGTTCCGTGCTGGAGGCGTCGGGTCCGATGAGTTTGCCGTTCGGGCTGGACCAGGAGAACTGGTAGGGAGCGGTGCCACCGTACGCCGACCCGAGCAGGACGGCCCGCTCGCCGGCGGCGACGAATTCGCTGTCGCCGGCGTCGGCGACCAGCGGTGCCGGTGCTGGCGCGGGGGCCGTGGCGGAGAGGTCGGCCGTGCCGGCGACCGGAACCGTACCCGACAACGGAGCCGTTACTTTGCCGTTCTTCACGGGCTTGCCATCGACCGTGGCGATTCTGATTGCCGCCGAGGTTGCCGCACCGGCGGTGCCCGGTGGGATGGCGAGGAGCAAGGCGAGTGTCGCGACGGTGGTCGCGACGAGGGCGCCTCGTGTCGTGGTGGACACGGGGGGTTCCCCTTTCTGTTGTTGGAGATCGGCGCGAGCCTGTCTTACGCGTGTATCGCCTGGATCAGCGACACGTTTCAGGCGCTGTCGGCCGCCGACGCTGTTCTGCCCGCCGACGCGGCGGGCGCCACACCGGCGCTGAGGCTTCCCCAGCACCGGTCTACCGAGGTCCCCGGCCAGCCGGGTCGGTGATCCCGCCGGGTACGGTCACCTCAGCTCCGCTCGAACCGCAGTGAGGTATCGACGGGGAGGGTGAGTCGGGCGTCGGCCATGTCCAGCACGATCGTCGACCCGTCGGCTACCGGTTGCAGGCTCGGCTGCTCGCCCACCGTGTTACCGGCCGCGACCAGCACGATCCGGCTGCCGGCTCGGATGACCGTGTCCTGCGGAAAGAAGTCGACGCGCACCTGCTGCGGCAGGCCCGCGACGCTCAGCCGTCCGGCTGCCGGATCCGTGACGTGGTTGAGGCTCTGCGCCGCCCAGTTGAGCGGGCGTTCGGTCCCGTCGGCACGCCGTTCCACCAGGGACAGCACGAGGCTGGCCCGGTTGCCGGTGGCGGTGACCGTGCCCTGATACCTGGGCATGCCGGACAGCACGACGTCGCGGTCCAGCGGTGCCGAGGCGAAGAGCACCGTGCCCCTGCCGTGACCGGTGCTCGTTTCCTCGGCCTCCGTGACGAGCCGGCCCTGGTAGTCGTAGTAGTGCACAGAGCCGGTGCCGGGTTCGGTGCGGAGGCTGCCGTCGACGCGTGGGTACAGATCCATCACGTTCTTGACGCCCAGAAGCCAGTTCTTCTCGTGCCGCCAGCGTCCGGCATCGTCCTGGATCTGGACGGCCGGCGCGGCGAGGACGCCCGTGTCGCGTTCCTTCAGGAACTGGTCGAACCAGGCGACCATCACCTGCTCCCACCAGTCCGCACGCGACGGCCAGGCGTGCGCCCACTGGCCCAGCCACGCCTTGAACGGCACCCCGGTTTGTTGCACATCGGCCAGCCAATCGGCCATGTTGTGCGGCTTCACGTTCCAGTCCTGCAGGCCATGGATGTAGAAGACACTGGCCCGCTGCCGGTTCGGCGTGGCGCGCAACTCGGCGCCGAAGTCACGCAGTTGCCAGTACCCGTCCTTGTTCCCGTCGACGGTGGCGGAGACGCCGCCCTCCTGAACCCACACCTGCTCGGAGCAGACCTCGCCGACGACAGCGCCCGGTACGTTCACCGGATCGCGCAGTTGGGTGCTGCCGGCGTACAGGCCGACCGGGCTCAGCCCGACCAGGGTCCAGTAGTAGGTGTTGAATCCGAAACCCTGGATGTTGATCGGCACGCCGTTGACGAAGTTGTACTTGTACAGGTCAGAGATTCCGCTGATCGGCACGATCGTCTTCAGCGACGGTGGCGCCTCCACCCACACGTCCTGTGGTGCGGTGCCGTCGTAGCTGACGCCCATCAGCCCGACCCGCCCGTTCGACCATGGCTGGTGGCCGTAGTGTTCGATGGCCGCCGCGGTGTCCCTGGCCTCGGTCGGGCCACCGATGGTGAAGCAGCCCTCGGAGTTGCCGGTGCCGCGTAGCGACACGATGCCGTAGGCATAGCCGCGGGGGACCAGGACGTCCGCGGCCCGGCCGAGGAGATGGCGCCCGCCGCCCTCCAACACCGGCGAGCCGCCACCGTAGTAGGGCGTCACGTCAAGCACTACCGGGACCGGTTCGGTGACCGGCGGGCGAACGATCCAGCTGTCCAACGTCACGCCATCGGGTGCGACGATCCGGTGGTGCTCGACAATCGAGCCGGTCACCGTCGCCCCGGGGATCGGTTGTGACACGTCGTGCAGGAATGCGGCGGTCGCTGGGCTGTCCGACACGGCCGGTGCCGGTGCGACCAGCGGGGTTTCGCCGGCTGCTGGCGCCGGGGCCGCCGGGACCAGCAGGGCCGCGGCCACCCCGGCCGGCAGCCACCAGCGACGCGTCCGCCCGCGACCAGTCGACGTCATCACCGCGCCTGCCAACCACGAGCGGCGGCGACGGCCGCCGGGGGTGCCGCACCGAGCGTTGCCGCGACCACGGTGGGTGGCCTCGGCACAGAAAGCAACTGAACGACTGACACATGCCCCTCCGGGGGTGAGAAGGATGGCTGCTTGGATATCGCCGCAGCTCACCAAATCGCAACAGGGTTCGATCAACGTTCTGGTCGGCGTCACCGGCCGACGAGGACGCGCGGGAGAGGTGGACGTGACCCCTCGCCGCGATCCGGTCGCGTCATGCCTGCCCGGCGGGGTTTGTCGAGGTTCAGGTGGGGTACGGCCGGGCCATGTCAGCCGTGCCCGTGGCGCACCGCACCGTCGACGTCGACGGCATCCGCGCGTTCTACCGGGAGGCCGGGCCGGCGGACGCCCCGGTGGTGCTGCTGCCGCACGGCTACCCGTCGTCGTCGTTCCAGTTCCGCAACCTCATGCCGGCGCTCGGCGACCGCTGGCGGCTGATCGCCCCCGACCTGCCCGGCTTCGGCTACACCCGGGCCGACGCCGAGCGGTTCGCCTACACCTTCGACGCGTACGCCGGCTTCCTGCGGCGGTTCACCGACGTGCTCGGGTTGCACCGCTACGTCATCTACCTGCAGGACTACGGCTCTCAGTTCGGGTTGCGGCTGGCGATGGGCGCGCCGGAGCGGGTGGCGGCGCTGGTCATCCAGAACGGCGACATCTACCCCGACCAGCACGGGCCGAAGTACGCGCCGCTGAAGGAGATGTGGGCCGACCCCAGCCCGGAGGCGCTCGCCGGCGTGGCGGAACACGTCTCCGAGCGGGGATTCCGGGACGAGTTCATCGGCGAGGTGCCCGCCGAGATCGCCGAACGGATCAGCCCCGACCTGTGGACGCTCTCCTGGGCGCAGGTCGGCCGGCCGCCCGGCCCCGACAACCTGGTGCGCCTGCTCGCCGACCAGCGCACCACCGTCGACTGGTTCCCGCGCCAGCAGGCGTACCTGCGCGAGCACCGGCCACCCACGCTCATCGTCTGGGGGCCGTACGACGGCTACATGCCCGAGGGCGCCGCCCGGGCATACCTGCGCGACCTGCCGGACGCCGAGCTGCACCTGCTCGACGGCGGTCACTGGCTGCTGGAGACCCACCTCGACGAGGTGGTGGCCCTGATGCGCGAATTCCTCGGCCGCGTGCACAGCTAGGACACGGCACGGCGGCGGCCGCCCGCACGCCACGGTGGCAAGCGGGATCGTCTCGTCGATGACCAGGTCGGCTGAGGGCCGAATCGTAGAAGCCGGGCGGGTACGCGCTTTGGCGCGCGTTACCCGCCCGGGGACTCGGTCAGCGCGGACGGACCCCGACCACGGTGTACGGCGTGGTGGGCGTCGGTGGCGTGGTGAACCGGGCGTTGGGCAGGTAGAGCCGCCCGAGGGCCTTCGCGACCGTGGTCGGCACGTCGAAGTCCGGGTCGGTGATCGTCCCGGTCACGGTGCCGGCGGTGCCGGCGTGGTTCAGCCCGACCACGGCGATCTGGTTGAGCCGGTTCTGCACCACGTAGAGGGTACGGCCGAGCAGCAGCAGCCCGTCGCCGTTGGTGAAGGTGTAGCCGGGCACGTCGACCGTGGTGGTCACGCCGGTCGCCGGGTCCACCCGGAACAGGGTGCCGGTGTTGGACTGCACGACGATCAGCGCTTCGCCGTCGGGCGTGGCCACGATGCCGTTGAGGTTCACCCCGGAGCCGACCTGCTGGTAGGCGCCGGTCAGCGGGATCGCGGTGAAACCGTCGGCCGGCGGCAGCGCACCGCGGCGACCGAGCGGCAGGCGGTAGAGCACCGGCTTGTTGGAGTCGGTGAAGTACGCCGCCTCGGGGGTGAGGACGACGTCGTTGACGAAGGTCGGCGTGCTGGCGAACTGGTAGCGCGCCAGCACCTCACCGGTGCGGCTGTCGATCACGCGGGCGTCGCCGCCCGTGCCGCCCGAGACGAAGAGCCGCCCGCGCCGGTCCACCTTGAGTCCCAGCGACGGGGTGCCGGTGGCTGGGCTGAGTTGCCGGCCCTCGCCGTCGATCAGGTCGATCCGATGGATGGCGCCGGTGGCGCGGGAGCCGAAGTAGGCGTACCGGCCGGCGGTGGCGATGCCCTCCGGCTGGAACCCGTCGGGCAGGGAGATGACGCTGGGTTTGGCGGGCGCGCGGTGCGCTTGGGCGGGCGCCGCGGCGGCGGTGATCAGCAGGGTGGCGGCCAGGGCGACCCCGAGGGCGCTCCTGAGCTGTCGGTTCACTGTGCTCCTTCCGGCCGGCAGGTCGCATCGCCCATGGCGGGACGGGAACCAGCCGAGATCAGTGGGGCCAGGACCTTCCCCACTGTACTGATCCCGGTCGGGATCGTCCGACTCCGCCGGGTCGGCCGGCGTCGCGGTCGGCCCGGGCGCGGGCGCCGAGGGAGTGGGCTGAGCCGCCGGTCAGGGCAGCGGGTGGGAGATGCCGCGGGCGTGGTCGGTGAGGGCCGCGCCGACCACGGTGGCCTCCAGCGGCAGTACCTCCAGGCAGCGGCGTACGGCGGCGGCCATCAGCGCGTTCGGTACCCGCATGGAGAGCGTGCAGTGCGGCACCCACCGCCCCGGCTGGTAGTGCTCGACCAGGGCGATCCCGGCGGCGGCGAGCCGCGCGTGCACCCGCGCCTGGTGGGCCAGCAGCTCGGTGGTGGGCGCCGGGCCGAGCCAGAGCACCCGACCGACGAACTGGCCGGCGTGCTGGAAGGACAACCGCAGCGGCGCGGCCACCACCGTGCCGTGCAGGGCCGCCGCGACCCGCGCCGGGTCGAAGCGCGGCGCGACGGCGAGCGAGACGTGCGGCCGGTGGCGCTGCTCCAGCAGCGAGCGCATGCTCTGCACGCCCTCGGACTCCAGTGCATCCCAGAGCACCCGGATCCGCCGGGTGGCGTCGGTGTCCAGGTACAGCTCTAGCGCGGCGACCATGCGATCACTGTAGGGGTGGGTCTGGCCACCACCCGCCGGCAGTGGCACCGCTCGCTGACGACAGCTTCAACGAGCGGATCACCGTGCTCAACCACAGCGCCGAGCCGGCCGAATTCACCGTACGGATGGACATCGACACAGCTGCGACTGAGCTACGAACGGGGGCGGTTCGGCCGGGACACCGTCGTCTTCAGCACCGTCCCGGCCGACGCAGCGTCGCCGCGCACCTGACCGGCCCCGACCTGTTCTCAGGCTGGGGGGTGCGGACGCTCGCCGCCGGGCAGCACCCGTCCCGGCGCTGCCGGAGGGCTTGGGGCGGCTCGCGCTGCTGGACGTGCCGGGGCGGTGGGGGCACGCCGACGCGTACGGCCGGGACCGGGCCACTCGGGAGCGCGGACCCCGGCGGTAGCGGCACTGAGCGTCGGCGGTCACCGGTGCGCGGCCGGAGCGTCCCGCGCGGCGTCCGCCGGCCCGCGCGGTGGCGGTGGCGTCGGTACGACCGGGGCGCCGCCCCCCGCCAGCGCGGTGCCCCGGGCCAGCACGTGGTCCACCCCGACGAAGAGCAACCCGAGCAGCCAGAACGCGACGGCGAAGCAGACCGCGCTGACGCCCACCCCGTCGTAGCCCAGCTCGCCGACGTCGAGGAACGGGTACGGGTAGCGTTCCACCACCAGCCCGCGAACCAGCGCGAACCCGAGGTAGCCGAGCGGGAACGCCAGCCACCATGCCGCGTACCGTGGGCGCAGCCGGCCGCGCCGGTCGAACAGCGCCCAGTCGGCCACCGCCAGCAGCGGCACCACCGTGTGCAGGAACTGGTTGCCCACCGCCTCGCCGAACGCGCGGTCGGGCTGCGGCATGGCGAACGGGCTGGCCGGGTTGGCCAGCACCAGGTGGTAGACCACGCCGGTGATGGTGATGTAGAGGGTCACCGCGCCCTTCAGCGGTGGCGGCGGGTCCGGGCGCTCCCGCCACGCCCGCCAGGCGGCATGGCCGGCGAGGAGACCGACGGCGACGTTGCTCTGAATGGTGAAGTACGGCAGCAGCCCGGTGACCGTGGCCGGCCCGAGCGCGGTGAGCACGATGCCGGCCAGCACGCTGACCACCGTCGCCAGGCGGAGGACCACCGCCACGCGTCGACTCCGCAGACTCATCGGCGCAAGCTACCAGCCGCCGGACGCCGGTCACCGGCGAAGGTCGCCCGCATCGCCGGGTCGACCCGGGAGCGCGGCCGCGCTGACCGGCGCCCGACGGCGGGCGGGATCAGTCCGGGTTGGTGG